>JAEWPH010000107.1 GCA_023460715.1 Pseudomonadota bacterium
TGGCCATCGGCGCCGACCGCGCCATCCTGGTGGAGACCACCGAAGAGCTGCAGCCCCTGGCCGTGGCCAAGCTGCTCAAGGCCCTGGTGGACAAGGAACAGCCCGGCCTGGTCATCCTGGGCAAGCAGGCCATCGACGACGACAGCAACCAGACCGGCCAGATGCTGGCGGCCCTGGCCGAACTGCCCCAGGCCACCTTCGCCTCCAAGGTCGAAGTGGCCGGTGACAAGGTGAGCGTCACCCGCGAAGTGGACGGCGGCCTGGAGACCTTGCAGCTGAGCCTGCCGGCCGTGGTGACCACCGACCTGCGCCTGAACGAGCCACGCTACGTCACCCTGCCCAACATCATGAAGGCCAAGAAGAAGCAGCTGGACACCGTCAAGCCCGAAGACCTGGGCGTCGATGTCAAGCCGCGCCTGAAGACCCTGAAGGTGACCGAGCCTGCCAAGCGCGGCGCCGGCGTCAAGGTGGCCGACGTGGCCGCCCTGGTCGACAAGCTGAAAAACGAAGCCAAGGTCATCTGAACCGACTGAGACAAGGAACACACGACATGACCGCACTCGTCATTGCAGAACACGACAACGCCAGCATCAAGCCCGCCACCCTGAACACCGTCACCGCCGCCATCGCCTGCGGCGGCGACGTGCACGTGCTGGTGGCCGGCAGCGGCGCCGACGCCGCCGCCCAGGCCGCCGCCCAGATCGCCGGCGTGGCCAAAGTCATCCTGGCCGACGGCGCCAGCCTGAAAGACGGCCTGGCCGAGAACGTCGCCGCCCAGGTGCTCGCCATCGCCGGCAACTACAGCCACATCCTGTTCCCCGCCACCGCCGGCGGCAAGAACGTGGCCCCCCGCGTGGCTGCCAAGCTCGACGTCGCCCAGATCAGCGACATCACCAAGGTGGACAGCCCCGACACCTTCGAGCGCCCCATCTACGCCGGCAACGCCATCGCCACCGTGCAAAGCAGCGACAGCGTGAAGGTCATCACCGTGCGCACCACCGGCTTCGACGCCGCAGCCGCCACCGGTAGCTCGGCCGCCGTGGAAAAGCCCGCCGCCGCCGCCGACTCCGGCAAGAGCAGCTGCGTGGGCCGCGAAGTCACCAAGAGCGACCGCCCCGAGTTGACCGCCGCCAAGATCATCGTCTCCGGTGGCCGGGCGCTGGGCAGCAGCGAGAAGTTCAACGAAGTGATCACGCCGCTGGCCGACAAGCTGGGCGCGGCCATCGGCGCCAGCCGCGCAGCGGTGGATGCGGGCTACGCCCCCAACGACCTGCAGGTGGGGCAGACGGGCAAGATCGTGGCGCCGCAGCTGTACATCGCAGCGGGCATCTCGGGCGCCATCCAGCACTTGGCGGGCATGAAGGACTCCAAGGTGATCGTGGCGATCAACAAGGACCCGGAGGCGCCGATCTTCAGCGTGGCCGACTACGGGCTGGAGGCCGATCTCTTCACCGCCGTGCCGGAGCTGGTCAAGGCGCTGTAAGCGCCGCGGACCGAGCCAGCGCGCTGACGAAGGCATCGCTTGCGATGCCTTTTTTTCGACATTTTTTGCCCCCGGAGACAACGACATGAGCTACACCGCCCCCGTCAAGGACATGCTGTTCGCCATCGAGCACCTGGCGCGCATCGACCAGGTTGCGCAACTGCCTGGCTTCGAGGATGCGGGCCTGGAGACTGCGCAGGCGGTGCTGGAGGAGTGCGCCAAGTTCACCGAGGGCGTGGTCGCTCCGCTGAACGTGGAGGGCGACCGCAATCCTTCGTCGTGGAAAGACGGCGTGGTCACGACCACGCCAGGTTTCAAGGAGGCCTTCCGCCAGTACGCCGAGGGCGGCTGGCAGGGCCTGCAGCACCCGGCCGACTTCGGCGGCCAGGGCCTGCCCAAGACCATCGGCGCGGCCTGCAGCGAGATGCTGAACAGCGCCAACATGAGCTTCGCCCTGTGCCCGCTGCTGACCGATGGCGCCATCGAGGCGCTGATCACCGCCGGCAGCGAGCAGCTCAAGGCCACCTACCTGGAGAAGCTGGTGACGGGCGAATGGACCGGCACCATGAACCTGACCGAGCCGCAGGCCGGCAGTGACCTCGCTCTGGTGCGCACGCGCGCCGAGCCGCAGGGCGATGGCAGCTACAAGGTCTTCGGCACCAAGATTTTCATCACCTACGGCGAGCACGACATGGCCGCCAACATCGTGCACCTGGTGCTGGCGCGCGTGGCCGGTGCGCCGGAGGGCGTCAAGGGCATCAGCCTGTTCGTGGTGCCCAAGTTCCTGGTGAACGCAGACGGCTCGCTGGGCGAGCGCAACGATGCGCACTGCGTCTCCATCGAACACAAGCTGGGCATCAAGGCCTCGCCCACGGCCGTGCTGCAGTTCGGCGACGGCCTGGCGGCGAGCATCGCGGACAGCGCCGGACCCGGCGCCGTGGGCTATCTGGTGGGCGAAGAGAACCGCGGCCTGGAATACATGTTCATCATGATGAACGCTGCCCGCTATGCCGTGGGCCTGCAGGGCATCGCCATCGCCGAGCGCGCCTACCAGAAGGCCGTGGGCTACGCCCGCGACCGCGTGCAGAGCCGCCCCGTGGACGGCAGCGTGGCGGGCAGCGCGCCCATCATCCACCACCCTGACGTGCGCCGCATGCTGATGATGATGCGGGCCTACACCGAGGGCTGCCGCGCCATGGCCACCACGGCCGCGGCCGCCTACGACGCGTCCCACCACCACCCGGATGCCCGTGTTGCTAAGGACAACGCGGCGTTCTATGAATTCCTGGTGCCGCTGGTCAAGGGCTACAGCACCGAGATGAGCCTGGAGGTGACCAGCCTGGGCGTGCAGGTGCACGGCGGCATGGGCTTCATTGAGGAGACGGGCGCGGCGCAGTACTACCGCGACGCCAAGATCCTCACCATCTACGAAGGCACCACCGCCATCCAGGCCAACGACCTGGTGGGCCGCAAGACGGCGCGCGACGGCGGCCAGACCGCCCAGGCCCTGGCAGCCCAGGTCGAGAAGACCGAGGCCGAACTGCAGGCCAGCGGTACCGAGGCCGCCCGCGCCGTCGCGCAGCGCCTGGCCGCGGCACGGCAGGCCTTCGTGGACGTGGTGGGCTTCGTGGCCGGCCAGACCAAGTCCGACCCCAACGCCGTCTTCGCGGGCAGCGTGCCCTACCTGATGCTGGCGGGCAACCTGGTGGCCGGCTGGCAGATGGCGCGGGCGCTGCTGGTGGCGCAGACGCTGTTGCCCACGGGACAGGACACGGCGTTCCTGAACGCGAAGATCGCCACTGCGCGCTTCTATGCCGAGCACATCCTCGTCAAGGCCGGCGGCCTGCGCGATGCGATCGTCGAAGGCGCGGGCAGCGTGACGGCGTTGCCGCTGGACGCGTTCTGAACGGCGCATCACCCTGCGTGGCCGCGCTGCCTTGTCTACGCATCGCGTGCGGCAAGAGGTGGCCAGCGATGGCCGCGCGGTCGCCGGCCTGCAGCCGCTGCCAGGCAGCCTGGGCCGTGCGCGGCAGAGCCCTCGGTCGCGGCGGCGCAGCAGGCTGCAGAAGTGTTTGCTATTGAATTAATAGCTGCTTGCGCTTGATGGATAAGCGCCGCAGCCGGTTTTGGTTCGTATTCATCACAGGAGACCCGCCATGGCCCAGTTGCCGCCCGTGCTTCAGAAACTCGCCCTGCCGGTGATCGGCTCGCCGCTGTTCATCATCAGCAACCCCAAGCTGGTCATCGCGCAGTGCCAGGCCGGCATCGTGGGTTCCATGCCAGCGCTCAATGCACGGCCTGCGGAACTGCTCGACGAGTGGCTGGCGGAAATCACCGAGACCCTGGCCGCGTGGGACAAGGCGAATCCCGAGCGCCCCTCGGCCCCCTTCGCCATCAACCAGATCGTGCACAAGAGCAATGACCGGCTGGAGCACGACATGCAGGTGTGCGCCAAGTACAAGGTGCCGATCGTCATCACCAGCCTGGGCGCGCGCGAGGACGTGAACCAGGCCGTGCACAGCTGGGGCGGCGTGGTGCTGCACGACATCATTAACAACAAGTTCGCCCACAAGGCCATCGAGAAGGGCGCCGACGGCCTGATCGCCGTGGCGGCCGGAGCGGGCGGCCATGCGGGCGTGAAGAGCCCGTTCGCGCTGATCCAGGAAATCCGCCAGTGGTTCGACGGCCCGGTGGCGCTGTCGGGCTCGATCGCCTCGGGCGGCGCCGTGCTGGCCGCGCAGGCCATGGGCGCCGACTTCGCCTACATCGGCTCGGCCTTCATCGCCACGCACGAGGCGCGCGCCAGCGACGCGTACAAGCAGGCCATCGTCGATGCCGACTCCGACGACATCGTCTACTCCAACCTGTTCACCGGTGTGCACGGCAACTACCTGGCGCCGTCCATCGTCGCGGCAGGGCTGGACCCGGCCAACCTGCCGGTGTCCGACCCGAGCGCGATGAACTTCGCCGGCGCCGGCGCGGCCAAGGCCTGGAAGGACATCTGGGGCTGTGGCCAGGGCATCGGCGCGGTCGATGCCGTGGTGGGCGCCGGCGAACTGGTCGCCCGCCTGGAGCGCGAGTACCGCGCAGCGCGCGAACGGCTGGCCCTGGCCTGACG
>JAEWPH010000108.1 GCA_023460715.1 Pseudomonadota bacterium
CGCCGGCGGCGCCCGCCAATCCGAAGGCCCCGGCAGCGGCCGTGCCCAGGTGGAACTGGCTGTGCAGCATCACCGCCAGCGTGGACCAGAAGGCGCTGAAGCCCACGGCCAGCAGACCCTGCGCCCAGGTGGCGCGGCGCAGCGCGGGATATTGGCGCCACAACGCGACCATGGAGCCGATGAGCGCGCGGTAGCTCAGCCGGGTGGTGGGCACGAAGCGCGGCAGCCCGCGCCAGGCGGCCACCGTCAGCAGCGCGATCGCCACCGAGGCTGCCACATACACCGCCCGCCAGCCCCATTGCTGGGCGACGAAGCCGCTGACCACCCGCGACAGCAGAATGCCCAGCAGCAGGCCGGTCATCACCGTGCCCACGATGCGCCCGCGCTGCGCGGCCGGCGCCAGCGTGGCGGCGGCAGGCACCACGTCCTGCGCCACCGTGGCGGCCAGGCCCACCGCCAGGCTGGCGACCAGCAGTGCGCCGATGCCCGGGGCCAGCCCGCTCATCAGCAGCGCCAGCAGAAGGGCGACGGACTTGGCCACGATGATGCGGCGCCGGTCGAAGCGGTCGCCCAAAGGGGCCAGCAGCAGGATGCCGAGCGCATAGCCCAACTGCGTGAGCGTGGGCACCAGGCCGACGACGCGGCTGTCGGCCTGCAGATCGGGGCCGAGCACGCCCAGCATCGGCTGGCTGTAGTACAGCGAAGCCACGCTCAGGCCGGCCGTGGTGGCCAGCAGAAGCAGCAGCGGTGCGCTCACCCCGCCCTCGGCTTGGCCCGGTGCCGGGGCCGCGGCGCTTGCATGCACGTTTTGAATGGAAGACATCGAAAATCACCTGGTCAGCAGAAGAAGAATGCCTGCAGTGTCCTCGGCAGCGGGTGGCGTGGGTAGTGGGCTGCTCTGCAGATTTGCTATACGCTCAACGTATGACCACACCGCTTTTGCCCGTCGGGGCCGACCGGATCGAACTGCTGCAGACCTTCATCCGCATCGTCGAGGCGGGCAACCTCTCGGCCGCGGCGCAGCAGATGGGCACGAGCCAGCCCACGGTCAGCCGCCGGCTGCAGGCGCTGGAACGCACCCTGGGCATCAAGCTGCTGCAGCGCAGCACGCATGTGATGAAGCTGACGGAAGACGGCGAGCGCTGCTTCGCCCACGCCAAGGCGCTGCTGGATGGCTGGCACACGCTGGAGGACGACCTGCGCGGCACGGCCCACGCGCCGCGCGGCACGCTGCGGGTGGTGGCGCCGCACGCCTTCGGGCAGGACCAGCTCATCGCGCCGCTCATGGACTACCTGCGCCGCTACCCCGACGTGGACGTGGAATGGATGCTGCACGACCGCCGGCCTGATTTCATCGCCGAGGGGATCGACTGCGCCATCCAGGTCGGCGCAGTGGACGATCCGTCGGTGGTCGCCATCCGCCTGGCCGAGGTGCCCCGCATCGTGCTGGCCGCCCCCGCGCTGATGGAGGGCCGCGCCATGCCCGTCCACGCGCAAGACCTGCAGCCGCTGCCCTGGCTGGCGCTCAGCACCTTCTACCAGCGCGAGGTGACGCTCAGCCCACAGGACGGCGACGGCAGCGGCGCGTGCACCTTCCCCATCAGCCCGCGCCTGGCCACGGACAGCCTGTACGCGCTGCGCAGCGCGGCGCTGGCGGGCCTGGGCGCCTGCATCGCCTCGGCCTGGATCGTGGACGCCGACCTGCGCCGCGGAGACCTGCTGCACCTGGTGCCCACCTGGCAGGCCGCACCGCTGCCGGTGTACCTGGTCTACCCGCCCGCGCGCTTCTATCCGGCGCGGCTGCGCGTGTTCCTGGAGGCCATGCGGGGCGCCATGCCCCATCTGGCCGGCATGCGGGCCGCGGCGGGCGCAGGGGAGCGTCGGCTGGCAGACGGGGCCGGCGGGCGCTGAATCAAGGATAAAAACAGGCTGCAGCGCCCGCCCATGAAGCGCATACAGCTATGAATAACAGAGCGCAGTCAGCCAGCCGGGCCAGTGAGAAGCGGCTTTGCAGCGCCAGCAGCCTTCCAGCCGCTTCAGGGCACTGTGGACAGGAAGGTCACGGGCTTTTCGTCGCGCCGGTGGATGGCGACGCCGAGGGCCACGAAGGAGTCGATCTCGCCAGGGTCCAGCCGGTCGGAAGCGGCTGCAACCAGCATGGCGTAGACGGCAACCAGGTCCCGCATCGCAGGGGTGGGCGCCGACGGCTCCGTCATGCGCCTGAGCACTTCTTGTGAGGTCATGCGGTGAGTGTGGACGCGGGGTGCCGCTGCGGCAATGGGGCAAAACGCCCCAGGTTGGTGCATGCGCTGACACCCTGGCGACGGCCCTTCACGCCTCTCAACCACCTGAACCCGCACAATGGTCCGGGCCGCGGCGCGCACCCGCGCTGGCACAACGAAGAAAAGCGGGGATCGATATGCCAACACCTTCTCACACGGCCGGCGCCTCTGCGGATGCAATGCAGGGCGTGACCCGTGATCCCCTTCCCGCAGCGCCCCCCGCGGCCCAGTCGCCGGGCGCAAGCGCACTGCCCCCTGCCACACCAGCCGCGCCACGCGATCCGGCCCGGCTGCGCCACTTCGTGCAGCAGTTTGCGCAACTGATCGAAGGCCGGCCGACCGAGGCCGAGGTGCGCGCCCGGGGCGGTGCGCTGCTGGCCGACCTGGTCGCGCACGACGACTGGCTGCCCGACGCCTATGCCCAGCCCCACCCCGACTGCTACCAGCAGCATCTGCTGCATGCGGACGCGCTGGGCCGCTTCTCGGTGGTGAGCTTCGTGTGGGGGCCGGGCCAGGCCACGCCCATCCACGACCACACGGTGTGGGGGCTGATCGGCATGCTGCGGGGCGCCGAGGTGGCCCAGAACTACGTCCAGGCGGGCGATGGCCGGTGGCTGCCCGACGGTGCAGCCGTGCGGCTCGCGCCCGGGCAGGTCGAGGCCGTCTCGCCCACCATCGGCGACGTGCACCGGGTGAGCAACGCGTTCACCGACCGCACCTCGATCAGCATCCACGTCTATGGCGCCGACATCGGCGCCGTGCGCCGCAGCGTGTACCGCGAGGACGGCACCCGCAAACCCTTCGTCTCGGGCTACAGCAACGCCACCCTGCCCAACATCTGGAGGCGGGACGCCGCTCCGGGCTGAGTGCGAGCGCCTTTCGGCCGTCCTTGAAGAAAGGCCAGGCCCGTCGGCAAGCAGCCCCTTGATGCGGCCTGATGCGCGTGGCAAACCCTGCATGCGCACCGCTCCCCCCTGACACCTCAAGCGATTTCCGCACCCATGCCCCACGACACCGCCCCCCTGCCCCTCACTAGCACCGCACAGGTCCGCCAGGCCCTGATCGACCGCCGCGAGATCGCCCTGCTCGACGTGCGAGAAGAGGCGCCCTTTGCCACCGGCCACCCGCTCTTCGCGGCCAACCTGCCCGCCGGGCGCGTAGAGATTGAGGCCTGGGCACGCATCCCGCGCCGCGACACACCCGTGGTCGTCTACGACGATGGCGAAGGCCTGGCCGAACCCGCGGCACGCACGCTCCAGGCCCTGGGCTACACCCAGGTGTCGCTGCTGGCAGGCGGTCTGCAGGGCTGGAAGGATGCCGGAGGCGAGGTGTTCATCGACGTGAATGTGCCCAGCAAGTCGTTCGGCGAACTGGTCGAGGCCGAGCGGCACACGCCATCGCTCACCGCCGAACAGGTGCAGGCGCTGCTGGACGACCAGGCCGACGTGGTGGTGCTGGACGCGCGCCGCTTCGACGAATACCAGACCATGAGCATTCCCGGCGGCGTGAGCGTGCCGGGGGCCGAGCTGGTGTTGCGCGCGCAGACGCTGGCCCCCAGCCCGGCCACGCAGATCATCGTCAACTGCGCGGGCCGCACGCGCAGCATCATCGGCACGCAGTCGCTGGTGAACGCCGGCCTGCCCAACCCCGTGGCCGCGCTGCGCAACGGCACCATCGGCTGGCTGCTGGCCGGCCAGCGTCTGGACCAGGGCGCCAGCCGCCGCTTCGGCCCCGTGCCCGAAGACCGCCGCACCGCCGCAGCCGCCCAGGCACGCACCGTGGCGGACCGCGCCGGCGTGCAGCGCGCCACGCCGGCCGACCTGCACCGTTTCGCACAGGAATCCGCACGCACCACCTACCGCTTCGACGTGCGCACGCCCGAGGAGTACGCCGCCGGCCACCTGGCCGGCTTCGCCAGCGCCCCGGGCGGCCAGCTGGTGCAGGAGACCGACCACGCGGCGCCCGTGCGCGGCGCCCGCGTCGTGCTGGCGGACGACGATGGCGTGCGCGCCAACATGAGCGCATCGTGGCTGGCACAGATGGGCTGGGACGTGTGGGTGCTGGACGGCACGGACGCCGCAGCCTTCACCGAGACGGGCCAGCCCCCCACCCCGGCGCCCGAGCCGCAAGGCCCCATCACCTGGGTGGAGCCGAGCACTCTGCACGCCTGGCTGCAGGAGGCGCCGGAGGGCGACACCGTGGTGCTGGACCTCACCCGCAGCGTGGCCTATGTGCAGCGCCACATCCCTGGCGCGTACTGGTCGCTGCGCTCGCAACTGGCACAGGCCGTGGCCGCGTTGCCGCCCGCGCGGCGCTATGTGCTGACCTGTGGCACCAGCTTTCTGGCCCGCTACGCGGCGGCGGAACTGGCCCGCCTCACCGGCCGCGAAGTGGCCGTGCTGCAGGGCGGCACCCAGGCATGGATCGCCGCCGGCCTACCCGTGGAAGCGGGCGAGGCCCGGCTGGCCTCGCCGCGCATCGACCGCTACCGCCGACCGTACGAAGGCACCAGCGCCCCGCGCGAGGCGATGCAGGCCTATCTGGACTGGGAATACGGACTGGTGGCGCAGCTGGCGCGCGATGGCACGCACGGCTTCCGGGTGATCTGAGCCGGTCTGGCCGGCCTGCCCGCGCGGGAACGCGCCGTCGTCCGACGGCCCTGCTGCCGGTCCCATGGGAAGCTCGCCCGGTCGCATTCGATGCACTGAACGAACGAACCCGAGGGAAACCGCCATGAAGCACACCGCCACGCCCCTGATCACCCGTCTGCTGATCGCCACCGCCGCCACCCTGGCCTTTGCCGGCACCGCCGCAGCCCAGCCCGCCGACCCGGACGACTGCCAGCAAAAGCGTGCCGGGGTCACCGCCGAAGTCGAGCAGGCCCGCGCCGCCGGGCAGGACGACAAGGTGCGCACGCTGGAGCGCACCCTGGCCGAATTCGAAGTGAGCTGCACCGAGCCCGGCGAAAAGGTCAAGCGCGAGCGCCGCATCAGCCAGGCCGAAAAGGACGTAACCCGTCGCCGCCTCGCACTCGAAGATGCCCAGCGCGACGGCAAGGCCGACACCATCGCCAAGCGCCAGGCGGAACTCAAGAAGGCCCAGGACGCCCTGGCGGCGGCCAAGAAGAGCAAGTAAGAACCCCTGCACGCATCACCGCGCCGCGTGCATCTGCGCCGTCGGCCCCGGCCCGCTGCGGCGCTGGCGGACTCAGCGCTTGGCGCCGGGTGTCTTGCGCCGAGACGCGATGGCGCGGGCGGACCGGCTGCTGCGTGCGGCCGATGGCGCCTGTGCCGCCTGGTGCACCTGCTCCAGCCACAGCAGCGCATCCACATGCGCCACGAAATGCTGCAGATAGTCCGGCGAGAGCTCCTGCATCTGCACCAGCGCACGGTGCAGCAGGTGCAGCGCATTCAGCGGGCCGGCCTGCGGCGGCACCTGCTCGAAGGTCTGGCGCAGCCGCTCTTGCGCCGACAGGCGCGACCAGGTGCCGCGAAAGCGCCGCACCGATGCCAGCTCCAGCGAAGCGGCCGGTGCGGCCGCACTGTGCAGCGCCACGGTCTCCAGGTCGATCTCCGGCAGCGCTGCCGGCTCGGCACGGGCCGGCGTGCCCTTGGCAGAAGCCCGGCCGCCACCCGCGCGTGAGCGCGCGCCTGGCGCTGCCGCCGAGTTTCCAGCCCGCTCGGCCGCAGAACTCTTGCCGCGCGGTACCGGGGCGGGTACCTGTCCGGCAATCTCCGCCACCAGCCAACCCAACGGGCCACGCTCGGCAGCCGCTGGCGCCGGCAGTGGAGCGACGCCGTCACCGGCGGGGGCCGTCAGCGGCGGAATGCCCCGGGCGCGCAGCAGCGCTTCGTAGCCGTCCACCAGTTCGGCCAGCCGCGCATCCAGCAGCGCGCGCGCCGGCCCGTGGTGGCGCAGCG
>JAEWPH010000109.1 GCA_023460715.1 Pseudomonadota bacterium
GGCCGCGGCATCGACCTGCAGGTCGTCGAACCACACCTCGCCCGCCGCGTCCCGCCCCGCGGCCGTGAACAGGCCAGGGTGCAGGGTCAATAGGCTCAGCGTGTGCCGCGGCGCGTGGCGTGCCGGAGTGACGGGAGCCCATCCTTCGGCGAACCGTCCCGTGTCCGCCGACAGCCCGGAGGGCAGGTCCACGCACAGCACGGGCGCGGGGCTGGCGTGCAGCGCTGCCAGCAGTTGCTGCAGGCGCGCGCCCGCGTCTCCTTGCCGTGCAGCTGCGGACACGCCGATGCCGAGCAGCGCGTCCACACAGAGGTCCTGCGGGCTGAGGGAGGCCGGCGGCCCGTCGGTGAAGACGACGCCGGCTTGCCGCGCGCGCTCCCAGGCCCGGCGGGCGTCGGCGGGGGCGGTGTCGGGCGTGCCCAGCCACGTCACGGCAACCTGGCGGCCTGCCAGACGCAGATGCCTGGCCGCTTCCAGTCCGTCTCCGCCGTTGTTGCCGTGCCCGCAGGCCAGCCAGACCGTGCGGGCATGGGGCGCAAGCGCCAAAGCGAGTCGGCTCACCGCCGTGCCGGCGCGATGCATCAGCGTGCCGGGTGGCAACTGCGCAGCGGCAGCGGATTCCAGGCGCCGGGTGGCGGCCGTGTCATGCAGGGGATGGGGCTGGTCGGCGGTGATGCGGCGCATGGCCGGATTGTCGCGCCCCTGCGCCAGCGCGGCCCGGCGTGCGGCGCCGTGCTGTGAACAGGTTCTCAGAACCGGCGCATGCCCAGGGCCTGCAGGTCGATCTCCGGCGACCGGCCGGCCACCAGGTCGGCCACGGCACGGGCGCTGCCGCAGGCCTGCGCCCAGCCCGCCGCGCCGTGGCCCGTGTTGATCCACAGGCCGGGCAGGCCGCTGGCACCCACCACCGGCGCGCCGTCGGGCAGCATGGGCCGTGCGCCGCGCCACACCTGCACCTGCGTGGACGACAGCTGCGCTCCGCCGGGGAACCAGCCGGACAGCGCGTGGTACAGGGTCTGCAGGGTGGGAGCGTGGTGGCTGCCGTCGCCCTGGCCGATCTCGGCGCCGCCCGACACGCGCACCCGCTGGCCCTGCCGCGTGATGGTCAGGCGGTGCAGCGGGTCGATGACGGTGCCCTGCGGCGCGTGGGAGTCCTCGCGCAGCGGCGCGCTGATCGAATAGCCATGCAGCGCCGTCACCGGCAGCGGCAGGCCGAGCGGCCGCAGCAGCGCGGGCGAAGCGAGCCCGGCGCAGACGATCACCGCGTCGAAGCGCCGCGCATCGGCCTCGCCCGCCAGGCGCACGCCTGCCGGAGCGGTGCGCAGCGACTCGACGCGCGACTGGAAGACGAACTGCGCGCCACGTTCCTGCGCTGCATAGCGCAGCATCTGGGCGAAGAGCCGGCAGTTGGCGGCTTCGCCGTCCGCGATGTGCAGGGCGCCTGCCAGCGGCGTGTCGGGCGAGAGGCCCGGTTCGATCAAGCGCGCCGTATCGGCCTCCACCTCGGCCACCTGGACGCCCGCATCCCGCAGCACCTGCAGGGCCGGTTGCACCAGGGCCACGTCCTGGGCGGTGCGCAGCACCACCAGCGTGCCGCGGCTGGTCTCGGGGTCCAGCTCCAGATCGGCGGCGATGCGGCGGGTGCGGTCCAGGCTGTAGCTCCCCAGGCGCGCCAGGGCCGCCAAGGTCGCAGCAGCCGCGGGACGCCGCCCCGCCTGGCGCCAGCGCCACAGCCAGGCCCACTCGGAGCGCCGGACGCCGCCGGCGAAGCGCAGGGTCGCCTGCGCGCCGAAGAGCTGGCGGCGCAGCGGGCCGCCGATGCCGGGCGCCGCCCAGGGAATCAGCAGGGAAGGCGCCAGGATGCCGGCATTGGCGAAGCTGGCTTCTTCCGCCGCGGCGCTGCGTTGTTCGAAGACCGTGACGGCGTGGCCGTCACAGGCCAGTTCATAGGCAGTGGCGACACCGACGATGCCGGCGCCCACAATGGCAATGTGCATGGGATTAGAGGCTTTCAGGGTCCTGGCGCTTGCTGGATAAGCGCAGGCAGCTATTGTTTTTGTAGTGCCTTCTCGATCAGCAGGCCGACGGCGAGCACGGCATCGTCCCGCATGGCGCTCTGCCAGACCATCAGGCCCACCGGCAGTTCGCCGGGCAGGTGGCAGGGCAGGGACAGTGCGCAGCCGTCGAGGACGTTGACCACGCTGGTGTTGCGCAGCAGCAGGCCGTTGACGCGAGCGAACTCAGCGTCGCGCCGGGCGTCGGCCGCGGGGTCGGCGCCGTCGGCCGGTGCCACGTCCGCAAGGGGCGGAGCGGTGAGGGGGACGGTCGGCGACAGGAAGGCGTCGAAGCCCTGCATGTCGGCCTCCATGCGGGCGATCCAGCCCCGCCGCGCGTGCAGCAGGTCGATGTAATCGGCGGCCGTCATCTGTGCCCCACGCTCGATGCGGGCGCGCACCCGTGGGTCGTACCGGTCGCGGTGGCGCGCCAGCAGATGGCGGTGCCAGGCGTAGCTCTCGGCAGCCGAAAAGCCGCCGGTGGCATTCACTTCGGCCAGCTGCTCCGTGGCGTGCAGGGGGACTTCGCTGATCTGGGCGCCGGCGCGCCGCAGCGTGCCGATGGTCCGCTCGAACGCGGTGGCGACGGCGGGCTCCAGGCCGTCGAGAAAGGTGTGTGTCGGCACGGCCAGGCGCCAGGCCGGCAGTGCGGCGGGACTGCGCACCACGCGCCGCGCGGACAGGATCTCGTGCGCCACGATGGCATCGCCCACCGACCGGGTCAGTGCGCAGGCCGTGTCGAGCGTGGTAGAGAGCGGCACCGCGCCCTCGGTCGGCACCCGCCGCGCCGTGTTCTTGAAGCCGACGATGCCGTTGAGCGCCGCCGGAATGCGGATGGAGCCGCCCGTGTCGGAACCCAGTGCGATGTGCGCAGCGCCGGTGGCCACCGACACCGCCGCGCCCGACGACGAGCCGCCCGGCACGCGGGCCGGCCCGGGCAGGGCGCCGTAGCGTCCATCGTGGGCCGCGGGCGTGCCGAAGTGCGGATTCACGCCCACGCCGGAAAAGGCGAACTCCACCATGTGCGTGCGGCCGATGAAGGCGGCTCCGGCCTGCCGCAGCCGGGCGACGGCCGGGCTGTCCGCCGCCGCGGGCAGCTCCGCTGCGCGGATCGTGGAGCCGGCCCCGGTCGCCAGGCCCTGCATGTCGAAGAGGTCCTTGACGGATACCGCCAAGCCGGCCAGCGGCAACTGCTGGACGCCGGGTTGCGAGGCCTCCTGGCGAGCGCTGCCGAACAGCGTCTGCCGGAACACCGCGGCACAGACGGGTGACTGCGCAGCGGCGATCGACCGCTCCATTTCCTCGTCGGCGCGGGCTTGCCCGGCCGCGATCCGGCGGCGGAGAGTCTCAAGGGTGGGGTGCATGGCGTGTGCTAGAATCTTTGGGTTTTGCTGATGGCTGTCCGCCGCGTGTGGGTAACCTGAAGGCAAAACCAATCGCAAACCGGCCCTGTCAAGGTGTTGCGACCTGTGCATTGCTGCGGGTCGCAAGTATTGGGGCCGGATTTTAGACCCAACCTTCGGAGAGATTTCTATGTCCGTCACCATGCGCGAAATGCTGGAAGCCGGTGTCCACTTCGGCCACCAAACCCGCTTCTGGAACCCCAAGATGGCCCCGTACATCTTCGGCCATCGCAACAAGATCCACATCATCAACCTGGAAAAGACGCTGCCGCTGTTCCAGGACGCCCAGAAGTTCGCCAAGCAGCTGGCTGCCAACCGCGGCACGATCCTGATGGTCGGCACGAAGCGCCAAGCCCGCGAAATCCTGGCCACCGAAGCGCAGCGCGCCGGCGTGCCCTATGTCGACCAACGCTGGCTCGGCGGCATGCTGACCAACTTCAAGACGGTCAAGACCTCCATCAAGCGCCTGAAGGACATGAAGGCCCAGCTGGAAACCGGCCTGGACAGCCTGAGCAAGAAGGAACAGCTGACGTTCACCCGCGAAATCGCCAAGCTCGAACGCGACATCGGCGGCATCCAGGACATGACCGCTCTGCCCGACGCCATCTTCATCATCGACGTGGGCTTCCACAAGATCGCCGTTGCCGAAGCCAAGAAGCTGGGCATTCCGCTGATCGGTGTGGTTGACTCCAACCACTCGCCCGAAGGCATCGACTACGTGATCCCCGGTAACGACGACTCGGCCAAGGCCGTGACGTTGTACGCCCGCGGCATCGCCGACGCCATCATCGAAGGCCGCGCCAACGCCGTGACCGACGTGGTCAAGGCTGTGAAGGAAGGTTCGGACGAATTCGTGGAAGTGGAAGAAACCGCTGCCTGAAGTCCCGGCCGCGCGATTCGTCGCGAAGAAAAGCGGGGCCCCTGGTGAGCCCCCTTTTTTTTACCCTTTGTCGTGTAACGAACTGATTAGAGACTGGAGAAATACAGATGGCTGCAATTACCGCAAGCATGGTGGCTGAACTGCGCGCTAAGACCGACGCGCCCATGATGGAATGCAAGAAGGCCCTGACGGAAGCCGAAGGCGACCTGGCCAAGGCTGAAGAACTGCTGCGCGTGAAGCTGGGCACCAAGGCTGGCAAGGCCGCTGCCCGCATCACCGCTGAAGGCGTGGTCGCCAGCTTCATCGACGGCTCCAACGGTGGCCTGATCGAAGTGAACAGCGAAACCGACTTCGTGTCCAAGAACGACAGCTTCATCGGCCTGGCCAAGGCAGCTGCCGAACTGGTCGCCAAGCACAATCCCGCCAACGTCGAAGCCCTGGGTGCACTGCCCTACAGCCAGGACGGCTTCGGCCCCACGCTGGAAGAAGTGCGCAAGGGCCTGATCGGCAAGATCGGCGAGAACATGTCGTTCCGCCGCTTCAAGCAGTTCTCGGGCGGCAAGCTGGCTTCCTACCTGCACGGCACGCGCATCGGCGTGGTGGTCGAGTTCGAGGGCGACGAAGTCGCTGCCAAGGACGTGGCCATGCACATCGCCGCCATGAAGCCCGTGGCCCTGACCAGCGCCGACGTGCCTGCCGAGCTGATCGAAAAGGAACGTTCGGTCGCCGCTGCCAAGGCTGCGGAAGACAAGGCCAAGGCCGAAGCCGAAGGCAAGCCCGTGCAGTCCGACGAAATCGTTGCCAAGCGCATCGAAGGCGGCGTGCAGAAGTACCTGAAGGAAGTGTCCCTGTTCGACCAGGTCTTCGTGAAGGCCGCCGACGGCAAGCAGACTGTGGGTCAGATGCTCAAGGCTGCCAACACGACCATCAAGGGCTTCACGCTGTACGTGGTCGGCGAAGGCATCGAGAAGAAGGTCGACGACTTCGCTGCCGAAGTGGCTGCCCAGGTCGCCGCTGCCAAGTCTGCCGCTTGATCGGCTGACTGGTATTTCCACCCTGAACCCCACTGCATTGCCTCACGGAGAACGCCCCATGACCCTCGCCAAGCCAGCCCACAAGCGCATTCTGCTCAAGTTGTCTGGTGAGGCGTTGATGGGGGACGACGCGTTCGGCATCAACCGCGCCACCATCGTACGCATGGTGGAGGAGATCGCCGAGGTCACGCGCCTGGGCGTGCAGGTGGCGGTGGTGATCGGTGGTGGAAACATCTTCCGCGGCGTGGCCGGCGGCTCGGTTGGCATGGATCGCGCCACGGCCGACTACATGGGCATGCTGGCCACGGTGATGAACGCCCTGGCCCTGGCCGACGCCATGGACAAGCAGGGCCTGACGGCGCGCGTGATGTCCGCCATCGGCATCGAGCAGGTCGTGGAGCCCTATGTGCGCCCCAAGGCCCTGCAATACCTCGAAGAAGGCAAGGTGGTGGTCTTCGCCGCCGGTACGGGCAATCCGTTCTTCACGACCGATACCGCCGCCGCGCTGCGGGGCGCCGAGATCGGTGCCGAGGTCGTCCTCAAGGCCACGAAGGTGGACGGCGTGTACACGGCGGACCCCAAGAAGGATCCGTCGGCCACGCGGTACACCAAGCTGTCGTTCGACGAGGCCATGTCCCGCAACCTGGGCATCCTGGATGCCACGGCCTTTGCGCTGTGCCGCGACCAGAAACTGCCTATCCGCGTGTTTTCCATCATCAAGCACGGCGCTCTTCAGCGCGTGGTGATGGGCGAAGACGAGGGCACGCTGGTGTACGCTTGACGGTTCGGTGCCGCTGCTGCGCCACCGCCGCTCCTGCTGAGGAAACAACATGACCATTGCCGATATCAAGAAGACCGCCGAAACCAAGATGGACCAGTCCATCGCGGCATTCAAGAACAACCTGACCAAGATCCGCACCGGCCGCGCCAACCCCGCGCTCCTCGATGCCGTGCAGGTCGAGTACTACGGCTCCTTCGTTCCGCTGTCGCAGGTGGCCAACGTGTCCCTGATCGACTCGCGCACCATCAGCGTGCAGCCCTGGGAAAAGGGCATGGGCGCCAAGATCGAGAAGGCCATCCGCGAGAGCGATCTGGGCCTGAACCCCGCATCGATGGGCGACCTGATCCGCGTGCCCATGCCGCCCATGAGCGAAGAGCGCCGCAAGGAAATGACCAAGCTCGTGCGCAACGAAGGCGAAGGCGCCAAGGTGGCCATCCGCAATCTGCGCCGCGACGCCAACGAAGGCGTCAAGAAACTGGTCAAGGACAAGCTGGCCTCCGAGGACGACCAGAAGCGGTCCGAAGCCGACGTCCAGAAGGTCACCGACCGGCACATCGCCGAGATCGATGCCCTGGTCGCGTCCAAGGAACAGGAAATCATGGCGGTCTGATCCGCATCGCCGGAGCCGATCGCTTGCCCTCCATGCCGTCAATCCCGGGCGCCGTGCCCCATCACATCGCCATCGTCATGGATGGCAATGGCCGGTGGGCCACGCGCCGCTTCCTGCCGCGCCTGGCGGGCCACAAGCGCGGGGTGGACGCACTGCGCCGCTGCGTCAAGGCCTGCGCGGCGCGCGGCGTCGGCGTGCTCACGGTCTTCGCCTTCTCGTCGGAGAACTGGAGCCGCCCTGCGGACGAAGTCTCCGGCCTCATGGAACTGATGGTCAAGGCGCTGTCGCGCGAGGTGCCTGACATGCTGCGCGACGGTGTGCGCCTGCATTTCGTGGGCGACAAGGATGGCCTGTCGGAGCCTGTGCGCGCGGGCCTGCGGCAGGCCGAGGAAATGACGGCCGCCAACCAGCGGATGGTTCTCAACATCTGCTTCAACTACGGTGGCCGCTGGGACATCGCGCAGGCCGCTGCCACGCTGGCCGCGCGCGGCGAGGTGATCACCGAAGCAAGCCTGCACACGGTCATGGGGCTGGCGCACGTGCCGGACCCGGATCTGCTTATCCGCACCGGCGGTGAGATGCGCATCAGCAACTTCCTGCTGTGGCAGGCTGCGTATTCCGAGTTGTACTTCAGCGAGCGCCTGTGGCCCGAATTCGACGAGGCCGCCCTGGACGAAGCCATTGCGGCGTACGCCGCGCGCGAGCGCCGGTTCGGCAAGACGTCGGCCCAGGTGGTGGCGCAACCCGCGGCCCAAGGCCCGCTGCGCGCCTGATCCTTCCCTCCCAACGAAAGGGCTTCCATGCTCAAACAGCGTGTCATCACGGCCCTGGTCCTGCTGGCCATTCTGCTGCCGGCCTTGTTCTATCCCTCGCCGCTGCCGTTCACGCTGGTCGTCCTGGTCCTGATGGGCGCGGCGGCCTGGGAATGGGCACGCCTCAATGGTCTCGGCGGTGCCGCGGCGGTGCTGGTGGGTGCGGCCTGCGTGGCGCTGTGCGGAGCGACCTGGGCGCTGGGCGGACTGGAGCGCGGCTGGCCGTGGCTGTGGTCCATCGGCGGCGGTCTGTGGGTGCTGGCGAGCGCCTGGCTGCTGCGCGCGGGCGTCCCGGGCTGGCCGCGCGTGCCCGCCGGGCTGCGGCTGGTCGCCGGCGTCCTGGCGCTGTGGATGGCGTGGCTGGCCGTGGTCCAGGCCCGCATGGTCGGCATCAACTTCCTGCTGTCGGTGCTGGTGCTCGTGTGGGTGGCCGATATCTTTGCCTACTTCGCCGGCCGCACGTTCGGCCTGCGTTTCACCAAGAACAAGCTCGCCCCGGCGATCAGCCCGGGCAAGAGCTGGGAGGGCGTGTGGGGCGGCATGGCCGGGGTGGTCGTCCTGGCCATCGCCTGGGTTGCCGTGGATGCCGCCACGCAGGCTGCGGTGCCCAGCTTCTACAGCCGTCTGGCCGCCAAGGGCTGGTGGCTGCTGCTGCTCGGCGCCGTCTTCATGGCGACCATGAGCGTGGTGGGTGACCTGGTCGAATCGCTCATCAAGCGCAGCGCCGGCGTCAAGGACAGCAGCGGCTTGCTGCCGGGCCACGGCGGCGTGCTGGACCGCGTGGACGCACTGCTGCCGACGCTGCCGCTGGCCATGATGCTTTCTCTTTTCGCTGCTGCATGAAACAACGTCTCACGGTTCTGGGGTCGACGGGTTCGATCGGCACGAGCACGCTCGATGTGGTGGAGCGCCACCCCGATCGCTACGAAGTCTTCGCCCTGAGCGGGGCCACGCAGGTGGACCTGCTGCTGGCCCAGTGCGCACGTCTGCGCCCGCGCTTCGCCGTCATGGCCAGTGCCGAGCATGCGCGGGAGTTGGCCCGCAAGATCCGCGACCAGGGCCTTCCCACCGAGGTGCTGGACGCGCCGGACGCGCTGGAGCAGATCGCTTCGCATCCCGAGGTGGATGCGGTGATGGCCTCCATCGTCGGTGCGGCCGGCCTGGCGCCCTGCCTCGCGGCAGCCCGCGCTGGCAAGCGGCTGCTGCTGGCCAACAAGGAGGCCCTGGTCGTCGGCGGCGAGGTCTTCATGGCCGCCGTGCGCGACGGCGGCGCCACGCTGCTGCCCATCGACAGCGAGCATTCGGCCATCTTCCAGAGCCTGCCCGAAGACCCGTCCACTTGGGCCCGGCGCGTGGACCATGTCCTGCTCACCGCCTCTGGGGGGCCGTTCCGTTCGCGCGATCCGGCCACGCTGCGCGACGTCACGCCCGAGCAAGCCTGTGCGCATCCCAACTTCGCGATGGGCCGCAAGATCTCGGTGGACTCCGCCACGATGATGAACAAGGCGCTGGAGGTAATCGAGGCGCGCTGGCTTTTCGACCTGGCGCCCGAGCAGATCAAGGTGGTGATCCATCCGCAGCAGATCATCCATTCGATGGTGCAGTTCGTCGATGCCTCGGTCATCGCCCAGCTGGGCACGCCCGACATGCGCGTGCCCATCGCCTGCGGACTGGCCTGGCCGGAGCGCATCGAGAGCGGGGCGGGGCGGCTGGACTTCACCATGCTCGCGGCCCTGACCTTCGAAGAGGCGGACGCCCGCCGCTTCCCCGGCCTGCACCTGTCGTGGCAGGCCCTGCGCGCCGCGCCCGGCACGACCGCCGTGCTGAATGCGGCCAACGAGGTGGCGGTGGACGCCTTTCTCGGACGGCGCATCCGCTTTGACCAGATCCACCAGCTCAACCTTGCAACTTTGCAGGCCCTGGCCCCCTCCAAGCCGGATTCGCTGGCGGCCCTTCTGGCGCTGGACGCCGAGGCCCGTGCCGTTGCGCGGCAGTGCATCGGCCGGCTGGCGGACTGAGCAGGCCGCTGGATGCTATGAAATCCGAAGCTGCATGCGCTGATATACCGGGCATTTGGATATCAAATGGCTTTGAAGTGCAAGCTGGAAAAGCGTAGTGCGCTATGAATTCAGAAGTTACAGGCCGACCCCGTTGAAGGATTCATCTTGCTGACCGTCGTTGCTTTCATCGTCGCGCTCGGGCTGCTCATCGCCGTCCACGAGTACGGCCACTACCGCGTGGCCGTGGCCTGCGGCGTCAAGGTGCTGCGCTTCTCGGTCGGCTTCGGGCGCCCGCTATTGCGCTGGCAGCCCAAGGGTTCGCCGACCGAATTTGTCATCGGCGCCGTTCCGCTAGGTGGCTATGTGCGCATGCTCGACGAGCGCGAGGCGCCCGTCGCGTCGCACGAGCGCCATCTGGCCTTCAACACCCAGCCGCTGCGCTCCCGTGCGGCCATCGTGGCTGCGGGTCCGGCGGCCAACCTGCTGCTGGCGATCGTCCTGTATGCGGTGGTCAACTGGGCTGGTGTGGACGAGCCCAAGGCGTTTCTGGCCAGCCCGGTGGCCGGATCGGTCGCCCAGCAGGCGGGCCTGCGCGGCGGCGAGCTGGTGGTGTCCGCGGCCCTGGGCGGCGAAGAGCCGGAGGCCGTCCGCTCCTTCGAGGATCTGCGCTGGACGCTGACCCGCGGCGCGCTGGACGGGGTGAACGTGCGGCTGGACGTCGAGCCCGCGCCGGGCGCCGTCCATCGGCAGATCGTGCTGGACCTCGCCGCGATCGAGACCCGGGAGGCGGACGCCCAGTTGTTCCGCAAGATCGGCATCCTGGGCCCATGGACGCGCCCGGTGCTGGGCGGGATCATGGAAGGCAGCGCCGGCGAACGGGCTGGGCTGCGCCAGGGAGACGTGGTGCAGCGCGTCGGTGCCACGGACGTGGTGGACGGCCAGCAACTGCGCGAGCTGATCCGCACCTCCGTGCGCGATGGACAGCCGCTGCAGCAGCCCTGGCGCGTGCTGCGCGATGGGCAGGAACTCACGCTGCCGGTGACACCGGAACTGCAGCGCGACGCTTCGGGCGCGGCCGTGGGCCGCCTGGGCGCCTACGTGGGTGCGCAGCCCGAATTCGTCACCGTGCGCCACGGCCCGGTCGAAGGCCTGTGGAACGGCGTGGTTCGCACCTGGGAGGTGTCGGTGCTCACGCTGCGCATGATGGGCCGCATGGTCATCGGCGAAGCCTCGCTGAAGAACCTGAGCGGTCCCCTGACCATTGCCGATTACGCCGGCCGTTCGGCCAGCCTGGGCCTCACCCAGTACCTCGTGTTTCTGGCGCTGATCAGCGTCAGTCTGGGGGTGCTCAACCTGCTGCCGCTGCCCGTCCTCGATGGGGGGCACCTGATGTATTATCTTTGGGAAGGTGTGACCGGCAAGGGCGTGTCTGAAGCCTGGATGGAGCGACTGCAGCGCGGCGGTGTCGTGGTGCTTCTCCTGATGATGTCCATCGCCCTGTTCAACGATGTCACCCGGCTCTTTGGCTAACCTGTTCGCCGCCTGCCAGTCGCAAGGTCGGTTCCTCCTGCTTCATTCATGAAAAAACACATCAATCGCATGGGCGTGCGCACCGCGGCAGCCGTTGCCGCAATGGTCTTTGCCGCCAACGCCGCCTGGGCACTGGAGCCCTTCAGGGTGCAGGACATCCGGGTGGAAGGCTTGCAACGGGTGGAGCCCGGCACCATCTTCGCATCGCTGCCGCTGCGCGTGGGCGACGAGTACAACGATGAAAAGGGCTCCGCCGCCATCCGTGCGCTGTTCGCACTGGGCCTGTTCAAGGACGTCCGCCTGGAAGCCACCGGCAACGTGCTGGTGGTGGTTGTGGAAGAGCGGCCCACCATCGCCGACGTGGACTTCGCCGGCACCAAGGAATTCGACAAGGACACTCTCAAGAAGGCCATGCGCGACGTGGGCCTGACGGAAGGGCGGCCCTTCGACAAGGCGCTGGCCGACCGCGCGGAGCAGGAGCTCAAGCGCCAGTACATCAACAAGAGCCTGTACGGCGCCGAGGTGGTGACCACCGTAACGCCCATCGAGCGCAACCGCGTGAACCTGACTTTCACGGTGACCGAAGGCGAGCCCGCCAAGATCAAGGACATCCGCATCGTCGGCAACAAGGCCTTCAGCGAATCCACGCTAAAGGGCCTGTTCGACCAGGACACGGGCGGCTGGCTCAGCTGGTACACCAAGTCCGACCGCTACTCCCGCGCCAAGCTCAACGCCGACCTGGAAACCCTGCGCTCGTACTACCTGTCGCGCGGCTATCTGGAGTTCCGCGTGGATTCCACGCAGGTGGCCATCTCGCCGGACAAGCAGGACATCTCCATCACGGTCAACGTGACGGAAGGCCAGAGCTACGTCGTGTCCGGCGTGAAGGTCGAGGGCAACTACCTTGAGCGTGAAGACGAGTTCAAGTCGCTCATCACCATCGTTCCGGGCGAGCCCTACAACGCCGACAAGGTCGCCGAAACCACCAAGGCCTTCACCGACCACTTCGGCAACTTCGGCTTCGCCTTCGCACGCGTCGAGGCGGTGCCTGAGATCGACCGCGAGAACAACCGCGTGGCCATCGTCCTGCGGGCCGAGCCGGCACGCCGCGCCTATGTGCGCCGCATCGTCCTGGGCGGCAACAACCGGACGCGCGACGAAGTCATCCGCCGCGAGTTCCGCCAGTACGAGGCGTCCTGGTACGACGGCGACAAGATCAAGCTGTCGCGCGACCGCGTGGACCGCCTGGGCTTCTTCACCGAGGTGAACGTCGAAACGCAGGAAGTGTCGGGCACCGCCGATCAGGTCGACCTGGTGGTGAATGTCGTGGAAAAGCCCACTGGCTCGCTGCAGCTGGGCGCCGGCTTCTCCAGTGCCGAAAAGATCTCGCTGTCCTTCGGCATCAAGCAGGAGAACGTGTTCGGCTCGGGCCATTACCTGGGCATCGACGTCAACACCAGCAAATACAACCGGACGCTGGTCCTGAGCACGACCGACCCGTACTTCACCCAGGACGGCATTTCCCGCACCGTGGACCTGTACTACCGCACGACCCGGCCCTACCAGGACCAGGGCGGCAACTACAAACTGGCCACCCTGGGCTCCAGCGTACGCTTCGGCATCCCGTTCAGCGAGACCGACACCGTGTTCTTCGGCGGTGGCGTCGAGCAGACGGAAATCCAGTCCGGCACGAACATTCCCGCTGCCTATCTGGCCTACCAGGATCGCTACGGCTCGACCAGCCTGGCTGTGCCGCTGACCATCGGCTGGTCGCGCGACGACCGCGACAGCGCCCTGGCGCCCAACAGCGGGCGCTACCAGCGCCTGAATTCCGAACTGTCGGTGGCGGGCGACGCGCGGTACGTGCGCGGCAACTACCAGTACCAGCACTATGTGCCGCTGAACAAGCAGTTCACCGTGGCCTTCAATGGTGAGCTGGGCTGGGGCAAGGGCATGAACGGCCGGCCTTTCCCCGTGTTCAAGAACTACTACTCGGGCGGTCTCGGATCGGTGCGCGGCTTCGAGCAGGGCACCCTGGGCCCGCGCGACGTGACCGGCGCTTCGCTGGGCGGCTCCAAGAAGGTGACGCTCAACGCCGAACTGGTCGCTCCTTTCCCAGGTGCCGGCAATGACCGCACGCTGCGCGTGTTCACTTTCCTGGACGCCGGCAACGTGTACGGCGACGGCGAGAAGGTGGAGTTCAGCGAGATGCGCGCTTCCACCGGCCTGGGCCTGAGCTGGATTTCCCCCCTGGGTCCGCTGCGCATCGCGTACGCCCAGCCCGTTCGCAAATTTGCAGGCGATAAAATCCAAAAACTGCAATTCCAAATCGGAACCTCTTTCTAATGAAACCTCTGTCTCGCCATATTTCGCTGCTGGTTCTGTTGGGCTCCGTCGCTGTCGCTGCACCGGTGCAGGCGCAGGAGTTCAAGGCCGGCTTCGTGAACACCGACCGCATCTTCCGCGAGGCCTCCACCGCCAAGGCGGCGCAGGCCAAGCTCGAGCAGGAATTCTCCAAGCGTGAGAAGGACCTGATCGAGCAGGGCAATGCGCTCAAGAGCGCATCGGAAAAGTTCGAACGTGAAGCGCCCACGATGGCCGAGAGCCAGCGCACCACGCGCCAGCGCCAGCTGGTCGATCAGGACCGCGACTTCCAGCGCAAGCGCCGTGAGTTCCAGGAAGACCTGGGCACGCGCAAGAACGAAGAGCTGGGCCAGGTGCTCGAGCGCGCCAACAAGGTCGTCAAGCAGGTCGCCGAAGCCGAGAAGTACGACGTGATCCTGCAGGAAGCCGTCTACATCAATCCCAAGCACGACATCACCGACAAGGTGATCAAGGCGCTGAATGGCGCTGGCAAGTGATGCCGGTGCTGTGACGGACTGCGCGTGAGCTTGCGTCTCGGCCAATTCGTCGATGCGCTCGGTGGCACGTTGGAAGGGGGGAGCAGGGATACGGAAATTCTCCGTATCGCCTCCCTGGAATCCGCCGGGCCTGGCGATCTGGCCTTTCTGAACAACCCGAGATACCAGTCGCAACTGGCCGCCTCCCGGGCGGCTTGTGTCATTGTGGCGCCTTCGATGAGAGAGGCAGCGCTGGCTCGCGGTGCCTGCATCGTGGCCGAATCGCCCTATGTGTACTTCGCCCGCGCTACCCAGTTGTGGAAGCGCGCGCAGGCCGGCGGTGCTGCAGCCGGGGTGCATCCGAGCGCGGTAGTGGATCCGGATGCCGTAGTGGACCCTACGGCGGTGATCGGACCCCTGTGCGTGGTGGAGCGGGGCGCGCGCATCGGGGCGCAGACGGTGCTGACGTCGCGCATCACCGTGGGCCAGGGTTGCCAGATCGGTGACCGCTGCCTGCTGCATCCCGGTGTGGTGATAGGTGCCGACGGCTTCGGCTTCGCGCCTCACCAGGGTGAGTGGGTCAAGATCGAGCAGCTCGGAGCGGTGCGTATCGGCAACGACGTGGAAATCGGTGCCAACACCTGCATCGACCGCGGGGCGCTGGACGACACCGTGATCGACGATGGTGTGAAGCTGGACAACCTCATCCAGATCGCCCACAACGTGCGCATCGGCAAGCACACCGCGATGGCGGGCATGTCCGGCGTGGCGGGCAGCACGACGATCGGCGCGCACTGCACGATCGCGGGCGCGGCTTCCATCCTCGGTCATCTGCAGCTTGCAGACCATGTGCACATTTCCACGAACACCGTGGTGTCGCATTCCATTTCGCGGCCCGGCCAGTACACGGGCGTGTTCCCAATGGACGAAAATGCGAAGTGGGAAAAGAACGCCGCCACGCTCCGGCAGCTGTATCGCCTGCGCGAACGGATCAAGGCTCTCGAACAAACACTAAAGGACGGCTAGACCGCCCAACCAATGATGGACATCCACCAAATTCTCAAGCTGCTGCCGCACCGTTATCCGTTTCTGCTGGTGGACCGTGTGGTCGAGCTCGACCGGGGCAAGCGCATCCAGGCGCTGAAGAACGTCACCATCAACGAGCCGTTCTTCACGGGGCACTTTCCCGCCCGTCCGGTGATGCCCGGCGTGCTGATGCTGGAAGCCCTGGCCCAGGCCGCGGGGCTGCTGTCGTTCGACATGATGGGCGAGGCGCCCGGCGACGACAAGGTCTTCTATTTCGTCGGCATCGACGGCGCGCGTTTCAAGCGCCCGGTGGAACCGGGGGACCAATTGATCCTCGAGGTGGAACTGGACCGCATCAAGGGCGGCATCTACAAGTTCAAGGGCGTGGCCCGCGTGGGCGACAGCATCGCCTGCGAAGCCGAGATCATGTGCACCATGCGCTCCGTCGTCTGATGGGTTGAGGCAGCGGGTACGTGAGCACCATCCATTCCACAGCCATCGTCGACCCGGCGGCGCGCATCGATGCGTCCGCCAGCATCGGTCCGTACGCGGTCATCGGTCCGCACGTCTCCATCGGAGCGGGGACCACGGTGGGCGCGCACTGCGTGATCGAAGGCCACACGACCATCGGGCGTGACAACCGGATCTTCCAGTTCGCGTCGCTGGGCGCGGCGCCGCAGGACAAGAAATACGCCGGCGAGCCCACCGAGCTGGTCATCGGCGACCGCAACACCATCCGCGAGTTCTGCACGTTCAACACGGGCACCACCCAGGACCGGTCGGTGACCACCATCGGCGACGACAACTGGATCATGGCGTACGTGCACATCGCGCACGATTGCGTGGTGGGCAACCAGACCGTGCTGGCCAACAATGCGACGCTGGCCGGGCATGTGACCGTGGGCCACCAGGCCATCATCGGCGGCCTGACCGGCATCCACCAGTTCACCAAGGTGGGCGCCCACGTGATGGCCGGTTTCGCCAGCCATATCTCGCAGGACGTACCGCCCTTCATGATGGTGGACGGCAATCCGCTGGCGGTGCGCGGCCTGAACCTGGAAGGGCTGCGCCGGCGGGGCTTCTCTGCCGAGCGCCTCGCGGCGATCAAGCAGGCGCACCGCCTGTTGTACCGCCAGGGCCTTACGCTCGACGCCGCCATGAAGGCACTGGAAGAACTCCCGGCGGCGCATCCGGAGGCCGAAGGCGATATCGCCCTGTTACGGGACTTCATCGCATCCTCCACGCGCGGCATCGCGCGCTGAACCGGAGCGCGCAGCCATGCAAGACACCCCGCGCATCGCGATGGTGGCCGGCGAGACGTCCGGCGACCTGCTGGCCGGCCTGCTTCTGGACGGCCTGCATGTGCAGTGGCCTGCAGTGACCGCGGAAGGCATCGGTGGCGCGCAGATGGAACGCCGGGGGTTTCGGGCCCTGTGGCCCAGCGAGCGTCTGGCGGTGCACGGCTACAGCATCGAGCTGGTGCGCCGGCTGTGGGGCATCCTGCGCATCCGCAAGCAGCTGCGCGCGCATTTGCTGACGGAGCGTCCAGATGTTTTCATCGGTGTGGATGCGCCCGACTTCAACCTGGGTCTTGAGTCCGACCTGCGCGCTGCGGGCATCAAGACCGTGCACTTCGTATGCCCATCCATCTGGGCCTGGCGTGCTGAGCGGGTCGACAAGATCCGCCGCAGCGCCGACCATGTGCTGTGCATCTTCCCGTTCGAGCCCGAACTGCTCGCTCGCCACGGCATCGACGCCACCTATGTAGGGCACCCCCTGGCCCAGGTCATTCCGCTGGTCCCTGACCGGCTGGCGGCGCGCGCGCAGTTGGGGCTGGGCTCGGACGACGAAGTCCTGGCTATCCTCCCCGGCAGCCGGTCCGCCGAGGTGGCCTATATCGCCCGGCCGTTCTTCCAGGCGGCTGCACTGCTGCGCAAGACGCGGCCCAGCCTGAAGATGGTGGTGCCCGCGGTGCTGGCGCTGCATGCCCGGATTGAGCAGATCGCTGCGGAATGCGGCGTGCGCGATGCGCTGCACATCGTCGCGGGGCAGTCCCACACGGTGCTGGCTGCCTGCGATTGCACGCTGATCGCCAGCGGCACCGCGACGCTCGAAGCCGCGCTCTTCAAGCGCCCCATGGTCATCGCCTACCACATGCACCCCATCAGCTGGCGCCTGATGCAGCGCAAGCAGCTGCAGCCGTGGGTGGGACTGCCCAATATCCTCTGCCGGGATTTCGTGGTGCCCGAGCTGCTCCAGGACGCTGCCACGCCGCAGGCGCTGGCCCAGGCGGTCGAGCGCTGGCTGGATGCGCGCACGCACGATCCTGCGGCGCTCTCCGCGCTGGAGCAGCGCTTCACGGCCCTGCACGAGAGCCTGCGCCGCGACACCCCCCGATTGGCCGCTGATGCGATCCAGAAAATCCTCTCCGCCTGAGCAGGCCAGCCTGCCCTGGCATCCGCCCGGTCTCGTGGCCGGTGTGGACGAGGCCGGCCGCGGGCCGCTGGCCGGCCCGGTGGTGGCCGCCGCGGTGATCCTGGACGACCTCCATCCGATCGCCGGACTGGCCGACTCCAAGGTGCTGACGGCCACGCGGCGCGAGGCGCTGTTCGACGAGATCCGCGCCAAGGCGCTGTGCTGCAGCATCGCCGAGGCCACCGTCGAGGAGATCGATGCGCTGAACATCCTGCAGGCGACCATGCTGGCGATGCGGCGGGCCGTGATGGGGTTGCGGCTGCGTCCGGTCCATGTGCTGGTGGATGGCAACCGTCTGCCGCAACTGGACGTACCGGCCGATGCCATCGTCAAGGGCGATGCGCGGGTGCAGGCTATCTCCGCCGCCTCCATCCTGGCCAAGGTGCACCGCGACCGGTGGTGTCAGCAACTGCACGATGAGTTTCCGCAGTATGGTTTCGCGGCGCACAAGGGATACGGCACGGCCGAGCACATGCTGGCGTTGCGCGAGCATGGCGCCTGTCCACAGCATCGACGCTCCTTTGCACCCGTGGCCCAGGTGGGCGTACGGGCAGCGGGCATCTCCGAGGTGGTGCTGGCGATGGCGTGAGGCTCCGGCCTCAGCCTTGTCAACCCACTGGTCCGGTGGCCGCCGCGAGCCGGCCAACCCAGCAACATCTGTCATGACCTCTTCCATTACCGTCATCCAATCGCGCGACAACGCACTCGTCAAGGACTTGCGCCGCCTGGCCCAGGACAGCACGGCGTACCGCAAGCAGGGGCGTGTGTGGCTGGAGGGCGACCACCTGTGCCGCGCTGCGCTCACGCGGGGTATCCGGCCCGCGATGGCCGTTTTCTCCGAATCCTTCTGGCCCCAGGCACAGGTTTCTTACGGGCAGGCCGCGGTCAAGAACGTGGTGATCGCCGATGCCCTCATGGCGGACATCAGTGGGCTGGAATCGGCTGCGCCCATGGGTTTTCTGGTCGATCTGCCCTCCGCGGCCGGCCTGCAGCCTGGGCTGCCCACGGTCGTGCTGGACCGGCTGCAGGATGCGGGCAATGTGGGCTCCATCCTGCGCAGCGCATCTGCCTTCGGATTCGTGCAGATCGCGGCGGTCAAAGGAACTGCCGCGCTGTGGAGCGCCAAGGTGCTGCGCGCCGGCATGGGCGCACATTTCGCCCTGCGCATGGTCGAGGGCCTGGCACCCGAGGACTTGCTGGCACTGGAACTGCCGCTGCTGGCCACCAGTTCGCACGAGGGCGACTACCTTCACCAAGCCGCGTTGCCCTGGCCGTGCGGGTGGGTTCTGGGGCACGAAGGGCAGGGCGTTTCGTCCGAACTGCAGGCGCGCGCTGCGCAGCACATCCGGATCACGCAGCCGGGAGGCGAGGAGTCTCTGAACGTGGCAGCCGCTGCGGCGATTTGCCTGCACGCCAGCGCAGCTGCGCGCTGACGGAGTCGGTGACGCGGGACTACTGATTGCGCAGGAACTGAAGAATGAAGTCGCCCTGGTTGGGGGCGTCCTGCTGCGTGGTGAAGACCAGGCGCTGGCCTTCTGTGCGCAGTTTCATTTCCGGGCCGAACTGGCACGTCACCTGGCCCATGGCGGCCACCTTGGGCTTGACGGCGGGCGTGCTGCGGCACAGATTGTCCAGCTGAGACGCCACTTCGCCGCAATAGCCGGCGATGCTCAGCGTCTTGAGCTGGTCTTCGCTGATGGAGTTCCAGTCCACCGTCGTTTTCACCTGGCTGCCGCACGACTCGCTGGCCGTCTGGTCCGCGCGCTGCAGGGCCTGCGCGGTGGAGGCGATGCGCTTGTCCTTGTCGAATCGCGCCAGCCGGGACTGGACGCCCTCCTTCTCCTGGCGCTGGTAGGTGGCTTGCAGCGCTGCCGTGTCGAGCGCCTTGCTTTTCTTCTGGTCGTAGGACAGGGCCGTCGCGCCCTGTTGCCCAGGTAGGTAGACCACGTACTGTTCGCCACCGCCGTACGGACTGGTCTGCTTGTGCACCAGCCCGTAGCTGCGTCCGTCGAGCGTGGTCACGTAAGCCTGTGTCGACGCACCGCGCTGCTCCTGCTGCCCGAGGAAGACGACCTTGTCGATGGGGTGGTTGACGCCGCTCACCTGCATCAAGGCTTGCTTGCCGTCCTTGCTGGGGGCGAGGACGACCTCCATGCCCTGTGGACCGCCGAAGACCTGCGGATAGGCGGCCAGGTCGATGGCTGCCGCACCCAAGGAAAAGATGGCACAGGCAATGGCGACGGGTATCTGCTTCACGGTATTCCCTCTGTTGGATGACCGCAGCAGTCTAGCCACTTTGTCCTTGGGATCGCCGCCAGCAGTGGCTACGCAATTGTTGCAACGCGTTGCGGGATGCGCGATAGTGCCATGAAAAAAGCCCTGACTCTTGCGAATCAGGGCTTTTTTGTTTGGTGCCGGAGAGATGAATCGAACACCCGACCTTCTCATTACGAATGAGCTGCTCTACCGACTGAGCTACACCGGCGAAGACTTGAATTATATACCGGAATGGTAGCTCGTCACGCGCTCGACTTCATTTTTCGAGCCCAGGATCACGCTGACGCGCTCGTGCAATTGCTGGGGCACCACGTCGAGGATGCGTTGGCGTCCGTTGGTGGCGGCACCGCCGGCCTGTTCGACCAGCCAGCCCATCGGATTGGCTTCGTACAGCAGGCGCAGCTTGCCGGGCTTGTTCGGCTCGCGCTTGTCCCAGGGGTAGAGGAACACGCCGCCGCGCGTGAGGATGCGGTGCACGTCGGCCACCATGCTGGCGATCCAGCGCATGTTGAAGTCCTTGCCGCGCGGGCCTTCCTTGCCGGCCAGGCATTCGTCGATGTAGCGCTTGACCGGCTCGTCCCAGTGGCGCATGTTGCTCATGTTGATGGCGAATTCCTTGGTGTCCTCGGGAATGCGCACGTTCTCCTGCACCAGCACGAAGGAGCCCTGTTCGCGGTCCAGCGTGAACATGGCCACGCCGTCGCCCACGGTCAGCACCAGCGTGGTCTGCGGGCCGTAGATGCAGTAGCCGGCCGCGACCTGGTTGGCGCCGGCCTGCAGGAAGTCGTCCGTGGTCACGCCGGGGTGGCCTTCGGGCTTCTTGAGCACGCTGAAGATGGTACCGATGCTCACGTTCACGTCGATGTTGGAGGAGCCGTCCAGGGGATCGAACAGCAGCAGGTATTCGCCCTGCGGGTAGCGGTTGGGCACCACGTAGATGCCGTCCATTTCCTCGGACGCCATGGCGGCCAGGTGGCCGCCCCATTCGTTGGCTTCGATCAGCACCTCGTTGGCGATGATGTCCAGCTTCTTCTGCACCTCGCCCTGCACGTTCTCGCTGCTGGCGGTGCCGAGCACACCCCCGAGCGCGCCCTTGTTCACGGAAAGGCTGATGCGCTTGCAGGCGCGGGCCACCACCTCGATGAGCAGGCGCAACTGCGGAGGGATGCGGCCATCCTCGCGTTGCTGTTCGACGAGGTAGCGGGTCAGGCTGATGCGTTCGGTCATGAACGGGTTCCTTGTGGGATGGTGGGAATCGGTCGGGCCGGTCAGTCGGCCAGTGCGCGGGTGATGACCTCGCGCACGTCGTTGGACAGGTCGGACTTGGCGGCTACGCGGGCGATGGCTTCGCGGGCGGCCGTGCGGTAGGGCTCGGCCAGCTTCTTCCAGCGGTCGAGCGCGCGCGCCAGGCGGGCGGCGACCTGCGGATTGATGGCGTCCAGCTCCAGAACGCGGTCGGCCCAGAACACATAGCCGGCCGCGTCCGTGCGGTGGAAGCCACCCGGGTTGGCGTTGCAGTAGCTGAAGATCACGCTGCGCGCCCGGTTGGGGTTGCGGATGCTGAAGTCGGCATGCTTCATCAGCTGCTTGACCGCGGGCAGCACGTCGCCGCCGCGGTCGGGCGTGCCGGCCTGCAGCGCGAACCACTTGTCCAGCACCAGGGCGTCGTCCTTGAACAGCGCGTGGAAGCGTGCCAGGGCCGGCTGCGCCAGGTCGTGGCCGCTGGTCACCAGGGCGGTCAGCGCGTTGAAGCGGTCCGTCATGTTGCCGGCGTCCTTGAAACGCTGGTAGGCCTTGCCGGGCCAGACCGTGTCGCCCGACGGGCGCGCCGCCAGGCACAGCATGCCGAGCGCCATGCCGGCCAGGGCGCGTCGGCCGGCCGAGATGGCGTCGGGCCGATAGGCCCCGGTGTCGTGGTGCTGCTCCCAGGCCCAGGCCCAGTCGGCTTGCAGTGCCGTGGCCAGTTGCGCGCGCAAGGCTTCTCGCACGGCGTGGATGCGCTGAGGGTCCACCACGTCGAGCTGCTCGGCGATGTAGCCTTCGGAGGGCAGGGTCAGGACCAGTTCCTTGAAGGCAGCGTCCAGCGTCGGGTGGCGCAGCACATCGCGCATCGCGGCCACGAAGCGCTCCGGCAGGAGGTTATGGTCGATTTGGCCGCCAGCGCCCACAGTGATTGCGCTGTCAGCTATTGCATTGATAGCAATGCGCAGGGCCAGGCGCTGGCCGGCCTCCCAGCGGTTGAAGGCGTCGGTGTCGTGCGCCAGCAGGGTGAGCAGGGCGTCGTCGCTGTAGTCGATGTCCAGCAGCACCGGCGCGCTGAAGCCGCGCAGCAGCGACGGCACGGGCGGCTCGTCCACGTTCACGAAGGTGAAGGTGTGCTGGGCATCGGTCAGCACCACGGTGCGGTCCGCTGCGCCGGCGGTGGCTTCGCCGTCGAGCTGCAACGGCAGCGGCCGGCCGCTTTCGCCCAGCAGGCCCAGCGCGACCGGAATCACGAAGGGCTCCTTGGTGGGCTGGCCGGGCGTGGGGGCGCAGCTCTGGGCCAGCGTCAGCGTGTAGGTGCGGGCGGCGGCGTCGTACGTGCCGGTGGCCTGTACTCGCGGCGTACCGGCCTGGGCGTACCAGCGCTTGAACTGCGGCAGCAGGCGGGCCAGATCGCTGTCGGGATTGGCGTCGGCGATGGCCTGGGCAAAATCGTCGCAGGTCACTGCCTGGCCGTCATGGCGCTCGAAGTACAGCTTCATGCCCTGGGCGAAACCTTCGCGGCCCACCAGGGTCTGCTGCATGCGCACCACTTCCGAGCCCTTCTCGTAGATGGTGACGGTGTAGAAGTTGTTGATCTCGACGTAGCTGTCGGGCCGCACGGGGTGGGCCATCGGACCGGCGTCTTCCGGGAACTGCACGGTGCGCAGCACGCGCACGTCTTCGATGCGCTTGACCGCGCGGGCGGATGCGCCGCCCGACAGGTCCTGGCTGAACTCCTGGTCGCGGAAGACCGTGAGGCCTTCCTTCAGCGACAGCTGGAACCAGTCGCGGCAGGTGACGCGGTTGCCGGTCCAGTTGTGGAAGTACTCGTGGCCGACCACCGATTCGATGTTGGCGAAGTCCACGTCCGTGGCCGTCGCCTGGCTGGCCAGAACGTACCTCGTGTTGAAGATGTTCAGGCCCTTGTTCTCCATGGCGCCCATGTTGAAGTCGCTGGTGGCGACGATCATGAAGCGCTCCAGATCCAGCGGCAGGCCGAAGCGCGCTTCGTCCCAGGCGATGCTGGCCATGAGGGAGTTCATCGCGTGCTCGGTCTTCTCCAGATCGCCCGGGCGCACGTAGATCTGCAGCAGATGGTCGTTGCCGCTGCGCGCGCGGATGCGCTGCTCGCGTGCCACCAGCTTGCCGGCCACCAGGGCGAACAGGTAGCAGGGCTTCTTGTGGGGATCCTGCCAGCGCGCGAAGTGGCGGCCGCCGTCCAGCTCGCCCTGCTCGATCAGGTTGCCGTTGGACAGCAGCACCGGGTACTGGGCCTTGTCGGCGCGCAGCAGCACGGTGTAGCTGGCCATCACATCGGGCCGGTCCAGGAAGTAGGTGATGCGGCGGAAGCCCTCGGCCTCGCACTGCGTGAAGAACGTGCCCTGGCTCACATACAGGCCCGACAGCTGCGTGTTCTTTTCGGGGCAGCAGGTGGTGAAGATCTCCAGGTCGAAGGGCGCGTCATCCTCCGGCAGGTTCTCCAGCACCAGGCAGCGGCCTTCCATCTTGAACGACGTGCCGGCGCCGTTGACCAGCACGCGTGCCAGGTTCAGCTCGTCGCCGTCCAGGCGCAGCGGGGCGGCCGGCACGGCGGTGTTGCGGCGCACGCGCATCTTGTTGAGCACGCGGGTCTTGGCCGGGTCCAGGTCGAACGTGAGATCCACCGTGTCGATCCAGTACGCCGGGGCAGCGTAGTCGGCGCGGTGGATGGCCGTGGCTTGTCCTTCTCGCATCATGGCTTGGGGCTTTCCGGGCGCGTCTTACACGCCCTGCTTGAGGGAGGCTTCGATGAAGGCGTCGAGGTCGCCGTCCAGCACCTTCTGGGTGGCGGAGATCTCGACGTTGGTGCGCAGGTCCTTGATACGGCTGTTGTCCAGCACGTAGCTGCGGATCTGGTGGCCCCAGCCCACATCGGTCTTGGTGTCTTCCAGCTTCTGCTGTTCTTCCTGGCGCTTGCGCATCTCGTAGTCGTACAGGCGCGAGCGCAGGCGCTGCCAGGCCACGTCACGGTTGCTGTGCTGGCTGCGGCCGTCCTGGCACTGCACGACGATGCCGGTCGGGATGTGCGTCAGGCGCACGGCCGAGTCGGTCTTGTTGATGTGCTGGCCGCCGGCGCCGGAGGCGCGGTAGGTGTCGGTGCGCACGTCCGCCGGGTTGATGTTGATCTCGATGGAGTCGTCGATCTCGGGGTAGACGAAGAGCGAGGCGAACGAGGTGTGGCGGCCGCCGGACGAGTCGAACGGGCTCTTGCGCACCAGGCGGTGCACACCGGTTTCGGTGCGCAGCAGGCCGTAGGCGTATTCGCCCTCGATCTTGATCGTGGCGCTCTTGATGCCGGCCACGTCGCCCGGGGTTTCCTCCTCGACCGTGGTCTTGAAGCCCTTGCGCTCGGCGTATTTCAGGTACTGGCGCAGCAGCATGCTGGCCCAGTCGCAGGCCTCGGTGCCGCCGGCGCCGGCCTGGATGTCGACGAAGCAGTTCAGCGGATCGGCCTCGTTGCTGAACATGCGGCGGAATTCCAGCTCTTCGATCAGCGGGCGCAGCTTGGCGGTCTCGGCCTCGATGGTCTCCAGGCCCGCTTCATCGCCTTCTTCCTTGCTCATCTCGTACAGCTCGGCGTTGTCGGCCAGCTCGCGGGTGAGCTTGTCCAGCGTGACGACCACGCTGGAGAGCGACTTCTGTTCCTTGCCCAGTTCCTGGGCCTTCTTGGGGTCGTTCCAGACGGAAGGATCTTCGAGGGAGGCGTTTACCGTGCGCAGGCGTTCGAATTTGGCATCGAAGTCAAAGATACCTCCGTAACTCTTGCGTGCGCAGAGCCAGGTCTTCGAGGGTGGTGCCGATGAGGTTGATGCGTTCTGCGTCCATGGTGCGTGTCCTGTGTTCTTGGGAAGTAACCGGCGATTTTCTCATGCGGTGGGGCAGGGCGGACCAATGCCCTGTGCCGGCGCTCGCTGCCGGCTCGTTCACGCCGGGTTTTGTCAAAAATAATAGCGCAAGGACAAGCAGGAAAGAGCGCTGGCGGCCCGTGGGCTGCCAGCCGGTTCAAGGCGTGGCGGACAGGAATTCCTCGATCAGCGCGGCCACCGCCTGCGGCTGGTCGTGGTGCAGCATGTGGCCGGCGTCCTGCACGATGGCCGTGCGGCAGTCGGGCACGTGCTGCAGGCGCTCGTGGTAGTCGGCCAGGGTGTACTGGCCCTTGAACCATTGGCCCAGGCTGTCGTCGCTGGCTTCGACGGCCAGCACCGGTGCGGCGATGCGGGCGTAGAGCGCCAGCGTCTCGTCGGCGCGGTAGATGTGGGGACGCACGATCTTGTGGGCCGCGTCGCCCAGCACCTGCCACTGTCCGTCCGCGTCGGGCCGCGCCCACTGCGTGGCCAGCCAGGCGGCCTTGTCGGCGGGCAGGCGGGGGTTGGTCTTCATCAGGCGCTGCGCCACGCCGTCGGCGCTGCCGTAGCTCTTCAGAGCCTTCTCGCCGCGCTGGTATTGGCGCAGTTCGTCCAGCCACTGGGCGTAGCGGTCCGGCGCCTTGGCGGCCGGCACGTCGGGCATGCCGAAGCCCTCCAGATCGACCAGCCGGCAGATGCGGCCCGGACGCACGCCGGCATAGGTCATCACCACGTTGCCGCCCATGCTGTGGCCTACCAAATCCACGCTCTGGCCGGGCGCGTAGTGGTCCAGCAGATGGTCCAGGTCGGCCAGGTAGTCGGAGAGCTCGTAGTGGTCGCACGGCGCGCCGGGCATGGTGAGCCCGAAGCCGCGCCAGTCGGGCGCCAGGATGAGGCGGTTGGCGGCGAAGGCCTCGGACAGCGCGTCGACCACGAACTGGTAGGAGGCGCCCACGTCCATCCACCCATGCATCAGCACCAGCGGCACGCTGCCGGGTGTGGGCGTGCCCCAGAGGCGGACGTGGTAGCTGAGCGTGCGGATGGGAACGAATTCGGAGCGGAAGGCGCGAAGGGGCTGGTACATGCGCGCGATTATTCCGGAGCGCCGGGCCGCCGCCTGGCCCGGGGGCGACAGCCGGTGCCTGCCGCGCCCGCGGCCCCCGTCTGCGGGCGCCTGCAGCCTTTGCCGGCACGCCGTAAACTGCCCCGCTTGTCCATCCATGAGCCGCACTGCATGAACACGATTTTGCTGGGCCAGAGCGATCTGCGCGTCACCCCCATCTGCCTGGGCACCATGACCTTTGGCGAGCAGGTGAACGAGGCGGATGCGCACGCCATCCTCGACCGCGCGCTGGAGCGTGGCGTCAATTTCCTCGACACGGCAGAGATGTACGCCGTGCCGGCCCGCGCCGAAACCTATGGCGCCACCGAGACCATCATTGGCCGCTGGTTTGCCAAGCACCCCGGCGTGCGCCAGAAGGTGGTGCTGGCCAGCAAGGTGGCCGGCCCGTCGCGCGGCATGCCCTGGGTGCGCGAAGGCAAGGGCATGACGGCGGCCGACATCGTGGCCTCGTGCGACGCCAGCCTGAAGCGCCTGCAGACCGACGTGATCGACCTCTACCAGATCCACTGGCCCGAGCGGCACGTGCCGGCCTTCGGCGCGCTGTACTACGACCCGGCCAAGGAGACCTCGCAGACGCCGATCCGCGAGCAACTGGACGCGCTGGCCGGGCTGTTGAAGGCCGGCAAGGTGCGCCACGTGGGCCTGTCCAACGAGACGCCCTGGGGCGTGCATGAGTTCGTGCGCCTGGCCGAGCAGCACGGCCTGCCGCGGGTGGCCAGTGTGCAGAACCCGTACTGCCTGATCAACCGCAGCTGGGAAAACGGCATGGACGAGAGCTGCCACCGGCTGGACGTGGGCCTGCTGGCGTATTCGCCGCTAGCCTTTGGCCTGCTGACGGGCAAGTTCGACGACCACGCACCCACCGACCCGGGCGCGCCGCAGGCTGCCCGCATTGCGCGCTACGAATCGGTGCGCAAGCAGCGCTGGGGCCGGCCCGAATCGCTGGTGGCTGCCCGCCGCTACAACCAGCTCGCGCGCGACCATGGCCTTACGCCCACCCAGCTGGCGCTGGCGTTCTGCTACCAGAACTGGCGTGTGGCCAGCACCATCATCGGCGTGACCTCCCTGGCCCAGCTGGACGAGGACCTGGACGCCTGGGGCACGGCGCTGTCGCCGGAACTGCTGGCGCAGATCGACGCGATCCGGTGGGAGTTGCGGGATCCGGCGCAGTAAAGGGGCAACCCCCTGAGCGGCTACGCCGCTTCCCCCTTCTCTCGTGCTGCGCACGGGAAGGGGGACGACGCCAGTGGCCGGGCGAAGCCCGTTCCACGGCGTCTGCTGGCTTGGCCTGCTCCGCGGCCGTTCGACGGGTAGCGCCCTGCGGGTTTGAAGGAAAATCGGCCTCCAGCGCTTATTCTGTAAGCGCAAGCAGCTATCATTTTTGAAATCATGGCCAAGAAAGACAAGACGGCGCATGTGAGCGAGACGCCGGCCACGCAGTGGCTGCGGGCGCACCACGTGGCGTTCACCGAGCATCCGTATGAGTATGTGGAGCATGGCGGCACGGCGGAGTCGGCGCGGCAGCTGGGGCTGGACGAGCATGCGGTGGTCAAGACGCTGGTGATGCAGGACCAGGACGCCAAGCCGCTGATCGTGCTGATGCACGGCGACCGCAAGGTGTCCACCAAGAATCTGGCGCGGCAGATCGGGGCCAAGTCGGTGGAGCCGTGCAAGCCCGAGGTGGCTAACCGCCACAGCGGCTATCTGGTGGGCGGCACGTCGCCCTTCGGCACGCGGCGCGACATGCCGGTCTATGTCGAGGAGAGCATCCTGGCGCTGCCGCGCATCGCCATCAACGGCGGGCGGCGCGGTTTTCTGGTCCAGATCGATCCGCAGGTGTGCGTGCAGTGGCTCGGTGCGCGGCCGGTGCAGTGCGCGCTGGCAGAATAGGCCGCCTTTGCGCGCGGCGTCCCGCCGCACGCACCTGCCAGGCTTCCTGCCCGCGCGGGTGACCCGCCTTCACGACAAGAGACAACACCTTGACCGCCCTGTATCCCGTCCTCGCCACCCTCGCTGCCTACCTGTTGGGCTCGCTGTCGTTCGCCGTCATCGTCACCCGCGTGATGGGGCTGAGCGACCCGCGCACCTACGGCAGCAAGAACCCCGGCGCCACCAATGTGCTGCGCTCGGGCTCCAAGGCCGCGGCCATCATCACGCTGCTGCTGGACGCCGTGAAGGGCTGGCTGCCGGTCGTGCTGGTGCGCTGGTTCGGCGAGCCGTACGGGCTGGAAGAGGGCACCATGGCCCTGGTGGGCCTGGCCGCCTTCCTGGGCCATCTGTGGCCGGTGTTCTTCCGCTTCGAAGGCGGCAAGGGCGTGGCCACGGCGCTGGGCGTGCTGTTGGGCATCAGCGGCTGGCTGGGACTGGCCACGCTGCTCACTTGGATCATCGTGGCATTCTTCTTCCGCTATTCGTCGCTGGCCTCGCTGGCCGCGGCGGTGTTTGCGCCGCTGTACTACGTGCTGTTCGGCGGCGTGGTCTGGACCATGGATGCTCGCGTGGGCGTGGCCATCGCGGTGATGGCAGGGCTGCTGGCCTGGCGGCACCAGGAGAACATCAAGCGCCTGATGGCCGGCACCGAGTCGCGCCTGGGCGCGCGCAAGAAGGCCTGACGCGGCCTGGCCGGCGCTGCCGCTCCGCGGAGCCCGGCGCCTTCGTTTTTCTTCTTTCCGCTTTTCCCCGCTGACGGG
>JAEWPH010000110.1 GCA_023460715.1 Pseudomonadota bacterium
GTGCTGCACCTGGCGCAGCTTGCGGTAGGCGGCGGCCGCCGCCGTGCCCACGCCGGCCGGCAGCAGCCCGGCGGCCTCGGCGCGCTGCAGCAGCCCGATGTTGCCCAGGTTCTGGCGCAGGCCCGGGTGTTCCGCGGACTGGGACAGCACCAGGTACTGCACGGCGAACTCGGCATCCACCATGCCCGCGGGGCTGTGCTTCACGTCGAACTGCCCCGCCGGCACCGGATGGGCGGCGCGCACGCGTTCGCGCATGGTCACGATCTCGTCGCGCAGCGCGACCGGGTCGCGCGGGGCGGTGATGACGGCCTCGCGCACGGCGTCGAAGCGGGCGCGCAGGGACGGGGCGCTGCGCTCCGAAGGCGCCGGGGAGGTGCCTTCGTCCTCGTCCGGCGCAGGCGCTGCCAGGTCTTCGCTGCCCAGCACGAAGCGCGCGCGCGTCATGGCCTGGTGCTCCCAGGTCCAGGCGGTGTTGCTGCCGCGCCGTTCCTGGTAGTTGGCATACGCCTCGAAGCGCGTGACCAGCAGGCCGGAGTTGCCGTTGGGCCGCAGCGCGGTGTCGATCTCGAACAGATCGCCCTCGCCGGTCTTCACCGTGAGCCAGTTGATGAGCTTGCGCACGAAGGCCGAATACACCTCGGGCGCGCGGTCGTCGTCGTCGTCGAAGACGAACACGATGTCCAGGTCGCTGCCGTAGCCCAGCTCCCGGCCGCCCAGCTTGCCATAGGCAATGATGCCGAACTGCGGCGTCTCGCGGTGGCGGTTCTTCAGGCGGCTCCAGCACCACTCGGCCGTCAGCTTGAGCACGCTGTCGGCCAGGGCGGAGAGGTCGTCCGCCGCCTGCTCGATGGTGATGCGCCCCTCCACGTCGCGCGCCAGCGTGCGGAAGGTTTCCGCATGGTGCGCGCGGCGCAGCAGGTTCAGCAGGGTTTCGTCGTCGTCCTCGCCGGTGGTCTGCAGCGAGGCCAGGCGCAGGCGCAGTTCGCGCTCGAAATCGGCAGGCACGAAGCGCTCGGACAGCAGGGCGTCGCCGGCCAGCTCGTCGATCACGCCCGGGTGCTGCAGCATGTAGCGCGCCGGCCACTTGGCGGCGCCCAGCAGGTGCAGCAGATGTTCGTGGACGGACGGCCGCTCCAGCAGCAGGGCCAGGTAGCTTTCGCGGCGCAGCAGAGGCTCCAGCCAGCCCACCAGGCGCACGGCGGCGTCCTCGTTGACCTTGCCCTCGGCCAGCCAGCGGCCGGTGCGCTGCACCAGCCGGAACAGCCGGTGGCGGGCCTCGTCGCGCAGGCTGGCCACGCGGGGATGGGTCTTCCACTCGGCCACGCGGTCGCGCACGGTGGGCGGCAACTGCTCCAGCAAGGTGTCCAGCTCGGGCGCCGGCGCGGCCTGGGCGCGCGGCCCGCCACAGCCGCCGCCGCTGCATTGCTTCTTGCCCGGGCTGCCCAGCAGCGTGTCGAACTCCTGCGCGACCAGTTCGCGGTGCGCGTCCAGCTGGTGCAAGAAGGCGCAGCTGCCCAGGCCCAGGGTGTGGGCGATCCAGGCCAGGTCGTCGTCGCGCGTGGGCAGCACATGGGTCTGCTGGTCGTCCAGGTACTGGATGCGGTGCTCCACCCGGCGCAGGAAGGTGTAGGCCGCCGCCAGCGCGTCGGCCGTCTCCTGGGGCATCAGGCCGGCGCGTGCCAGGCGCTGCAGTGCCTCCAGGGTGGGGCGGCAGCGCAGCTCGGGGAACTGGCCTCCGCGCACCACCTGCAGCAGCTGCACGATGAATTCGATCTCGCGGATGCCGCCGCGCGAGAGTTTCACGTCGTTGGCGCGCTCGGGGTGGCCGGCGCTGCGCTTGGCGGCGTGGTCGCGGATCTGGCGGTGCAGGGAGCGCAGCGCGTCGAACACGCTGTAGTCCAGGTAGCGGCGGAACACGAAGGGCAGCACCACGCCGCGCAGGGCCTGCACCTCCGGCTGGCCCAGGCAGTCGCGCGGGGCCACCACCCGGCTCTTGAGCCAGGCGAAACGCTCCCATTCGCGGCCGTGCGTCTGCAGGTACTCCTCCAGCGCGGCCAGCGAGACGGCCGGCGGCCCGGAGTTGCCGTTGGGCCGCAGCGCCAGGTCCACCCGGAACACGAAGCCGTGCTCGGTCGTATCGCCGACCAGGCTGTAAATGGCCTTGACCGCGTGGCCGAAGTATTCGTGGTTGGAGATGCGGTTGCGGCCCTCGGCATTGCCGGCCGTTTCGCCGTCGTGCTCGTAGACGTAGATCAGGTCGATGTCGCTGGACACGTTGAGCTCGCGCGCGCCCAGCTTGCCCATGCCGATGATCCACAGCTGCACCGGCTGGCCGTCCGGGCCCCGGGGGGCGCCGTGGCGCGCATCCAGCTCCTCGCGGGCCTGTTGGCAGGCGCGGTCCAGGGCGAACTCGGCCAGCCAGGTCACCGCACGGGTGATGTCTTCCAGCGGGGCCTGCGCCTCGCAGTCCAGGTGGATGAGCCGTTCCATGACCAGCTGGCGCAGGATGCGCAACGCGCTGCCCACGTCGTGCCCGCGCTGGCGCAGCGCCTCGTAGGCGGCGCCGAGGGTGTCGCGCTGGGGGACGCCCGGGGGCAGCAGGGACAGCTCCTGCTCATAGCGCCGGTGCAGCCGCTGCTGGAAGCGCGAGTGCTGGGCTAGGGGCGCGGTGGGTGCCGAAGGCTCTGGGAAAGGCATCTGCATGGAGGAAAGAAGGGGCCGGCTCACACCGTCTCAGGCCAAGGGGTGCACGCAGCGGCGCTGTCGCGGGCAGCTGCCCGCCGACGCGCAGGCGCCGCCATGGCGTACAGAAGGACACGGTTTCGCGGTGAACCCGGGGGAGGGGTGCGGGTCATAATTCCTGCCACACATCAAGCATGCCAATGACCGAAACGCCTTCCCACCCCACACGCCTGCTGCGATTCATGGCGGGGTTTGCGCGGTGGTCGCTGGGGCTGCTGTTGGCCTTCTGGCTGTTGCTGGCAGCCGCCTGGGGGGTGCTTCATGGCTGGATTGTGCCGCGTATCGGCGATTTCCGTCCGCAGCTGGAGGCGCAAGCCGGGCGCGCCCTGGGGGTACCCGTTCGCATCGGCGCCATCGGCGCACGTTCCGAGGGCCTGATCCCCTCGGTTGAGCTGGGCAACGTGGCCCTGCTGGACGCCCAGGGCCGCGAGGCCCTGCGCCTGCCGCGGGTGGTGGTGGCCGTCTCGCCCCGCTCCCTGCTCAAGCTCGGATTCGAGCAGCTCTATATAGAAGGGCCTGAGCTGGACGTGCGGCGCGAGCGCGACGGGCGCATCTTCGTGGCCGGGCTGGCGTTCCGCGAGAGCGGCGAGCCGGGCGACAGCAGCGCCGCGGCCGACTGGCTGTTCTCCCAGGCCGAGGTCGCCATCCGCGGCGGCACGCTGCGCTGGACGGACGAGCTGCGCGGCGCGCCGCCCCTGGCCCTGAGCGAGGTGGACCTGGTGCTGCGCAACCGCGGCTGGCGGCACGGCCTGCGCCTCGATGCCACGCCGCCGGCGGAATGGGGTGACCGCTTCACCGTCACCGGCCAGTTCCGCCAGCCGCTGCTGACCACCCATGGCGGCGCCTGGCAGCGCTGGAACGGGCAGCTGTACGCCGACTTCAAGCGGGTGGACGTCTCGCGCCTGAACCAGCATGCCGATGTGGGCGCCCGGGTGGCCGGCGGCCACGGCGCCGTGCGGGCTTGGGCGGACGTGCAGCGCGGCGAGGTCGTCGGCGGCACGGCGGATGTGGCCCTGGCCGGCGTGCAGGCCACGCTGGGCGAGCAGTTGCAGCCGCTGGCGCTGCAGTCGGTGGCCGGGCGCCTGGGCGGGCAGCGGTTTCCGGATGGGTTCGAGTTTTCCACGCAGGGCCTGCAGTTCCTGACGGCCGACGGCATGCGCTGGCCCGGCGGCAACCTCATGGTGCGCCACACCGGCCGCGACCGCCCCGGCCAGGAACAGGGTGAACTGCGGGCCGACCGGCTGGACCTGGCGGCGCTGGCCCTGATCGCCAGCCGGCTGCCGATGGGCGAGGCGGTGCACGGCGCGCTGGACACCTATGCCCCGGCGGGCTTGGTGGACGAAGTGCAGGCGACCTGGCGCGGCCCGCTGTCCGCGCCGCAGCAGTACCAAGTGCGCGGTGCCGTCTCCGGCCTGGCGCTGGCGGCGCAGACGCCCGTGGCGAAGGTTCCCCGCGTGGCGGGCCTGAGCGGGGCCAATGTGCAGTTCGACCTGACGCAGGCCGGAGGCAAGGCCACGCTGGCGATGGCCGACGGCGCGCTGCTGCTGCCGCAGGTGTTCGAGGAAGCCCTGGTGCCGGTGGACCGGCTGGACGGCACCGTGCGCTGGCAGATCGAGGGCGACCAGCTGGCCGTGCAGGCCACCGACCTGCGTTTTGCCAATGCCGATGCGCAGGGCGAGGCGCGCCTGTCGTGGCACACGGCCGATCCCGCCCGCTCGCCGGGCCGGTCGCGCTTTCCCGGCGTGCTCGACCTGTCGGGCTCGCTGGAGCGCGCGGACGGCACACGGGTGCACCGCTACCTGCCGCTGGCGATTCCGCCGGATACGCGGCACTACGTGCGCGACGCCGTCACGGCCGGCACGGTGAGCCAGGCGCAGTTCCGCGTCAAGGGCGACCTGCACGACCTGCCGTTCAACCGGCCGTCGCAGGGCGATTTCCACATCGCGGCCAAGGTCAAGGGCGTCACCTATGCCTATGTGCCGCCCGCCCTGCAGAAGGCGGGTGAACGGCCCTGGCCGGCCCTCACCGACCTGCAGGGCGAGCTGGTGTTCGACCGCTCCTCCATGGCGGTCAAGGACGCCACCGGGAGCTTCGCCGGCGCGGCCCCGGTGCGTGTGCAGAAGGTGAATGCCCGCATTCCCGATCTGGCGCATACCGTGGTGGGCGTGGCTGCGGACGTGCGCGCACCGCTGGGTGACATGCTGGCGCTGGTGGGCAGCACGCACATCGGGCAGTTGCTCAGCGGCGCGCTGGACCAGGCCAGCGCCACGGGCCCGGGCCAGCTGAGCCTGAACCTGAGCCTGCCCATCAGCCATATCGACCAGTCCAAGGTGCAGGGCACGGTGACCCTGGCCGGCAATGATGTCCGTATCGTCCCGGACGCGCCGACCATCTCCCGGGCCCGCGGGGCGGTGCAGTTCACAGAAAGCGGATTCACGCTCGCCGGCATCCAGGGGCGGGCGCTGGGCGGCGACGTGCGCGTCCAGGGCGGCATGAAGGGTGCCGCCACGCCCGCCGGCGCGGGCAATGGGGCCGGGAGTGCCGCCGAGTCGGCCGTGCAGGTGCGCGCCCAGGGGGTGGCCACGGCGGAGGGTCTGCGCCAGGCCAGCGAGATCACGATGCTGTCGCGCCTCGCGCAGAAGGCCACGGGCAGCGCGCCGTATGCGCTCACCCTGGGTATCCGCCGCGGCGTGCCCGAGGTCTTGGTCACCACCAACCTGCAGGGCATGGCGCTGGCGCTGCCCGCGCCGCTGGGCAAACCGGCCGATGCCAGCCTGCCCGTGCGTTTCGAGACCCAGCTCACGCGGGAGTCGCTGGCAGCGGCCGCCCCCGGCGCGGCCCCGCCGCCGCTGCGCGACCAGATGGTGCTGGACGTGGACGGCATCGGCTCGGTCACCTACGTGCGCGAGCTCGGCGGTGCCCAGCCGCGCGTCCTGCGCGGGGC
>JAEWPH010000111.1 GCA_023460715.1 Pseudomonadota bacterium
CCCCCACCGCCCAGCCCCTGCTGTCCATCGACGGCGTGGGCAAGGACTACACGGCCACGGTGCTCGACGGCGTGACGCTGGCGCTCAACGCCGGCGAGGTGCTGGCGCTGACCGGCGAGAACGGCGCGGGCAAGAGCACGCTGTCGAAGATCGTGTGCGGGCTGGAACCGGCCACGCGAGGCAGCCTGCGCCTGGGCGGCCGCGCCTATGCACCCACCTCGCGCCGCGACGCCGAACGCCAGGGCGTGCGCATGGTCATGCAGGAGCTGGGCCTGGTGCCCACGCTCACCGTGGCCGAGAACCTGCTCATGGGCCGCCTGCCGCACCGCGCCGGCTGGCTCCGGCGCGGCGCGCTGCACGCCGCTGCGCAGGCGCAGCTGGCCAAGATCGGCCTGCAGCACATCGACCCGGCCACGCCGGTGTCGGCCCTGGGCATCGGCCAGCAGCAGATGGTGGAGATCGCCCGCAACCTGCAGGACGACACCCGCATCCTGATCCTGGACGAGCCCACGGCCATGCTCACGCCGCGGGAGACCAACTACCTGTTCGAGCAGATCGCCCACCTCACCGCGCGCGGCGTGGCCATCGTCTACGTCTCGCACCGGCTGGAAGAGCTGCGCCGCATTGCCGACCGCGTGGCCGTGCTGCGCGACGGCCGCCTGGTGGACGTGCGCCCCATGGCCGGGCTGTCGGAGGACGACCTGGTGCAGCGCATGGTGGGCCGCTCGGTGAGCGACCTGGAACACCGCCCCCGCCGCCCCGCCGGCCCGGTGGTGATGAGCGTGGAAGGCATCGGCCGCGCGGACGTGGTGCAGGACGTGAGCCTGGAGCTGCGCGCCGGCGAGGTCTTCGGCATCGCCGGCCTGGTGGGCTCGGGGCGCACCGAGCTGCTGCGCCTGCTGTACGGCGCCGACCGGGCCGACCGCGGCCAGGTCGCGCTGCATGCAGCACCTGAACAAAATACCCCTCCAGCGCCCGCCGAGTCAGCGCAAACAGCTACCAATTCAATAGCAAAAGAGGTTGCTGCCGTGCCACCCGTGTGGAAGCGCTGGGCGCGCGGCTTCGCCTCGCCGCTGCAGGCCATGGCCGCCGGCGTGGGCCTGGTGACGGAGGACCGCAAGTCGCAGGGCCTGCTGCTGGCGCAGCCCATCCGCGTGAACGCCACGCTGTCCGATCTAAAAACCATCTCCCGTGGCGGCTGGCTGCAGCGCGCCAGGGAAAACGCGCTGGTGCAGGGCTTCGTGCGCACCCTGCGCGTGCGCTGCAGCAGCCCCGAGCAGCCCGTGGGGCAACTGTCGGGCGGCAACCAGCAGAAGGTGGTCTTCGCCCGCTGGCTGCACCGGCCCGTGCGCGTGCTGATGCTCGACGAGCCCACGCGCGGCGTGGACGTGGGCGCGCGCGCTGAACTCTACGGCGAGCTGGACCGCATGGCCGCCGAGGGCCGCGCGCTGCTCATGGTCTCGTCCGACCTGCGCGAACTCATGGCCATGGCCGACCGCATCGGCGTGATGAGCGCCGGCCGCCTGGTCGCCGTGTTCGAGCGCGGCGAGTGGACCGAGCAGTCCCTGCTGGCCGCCGCCTTCTCCGACACCGCAGGCCGTGCCGGTGCAGCCACTGCGCCTGCTGCCGCCAGCACGTCCGCCTCTCCTTCCCAACGTCCCTCTGCCACCGCATGAACGCCCCCGCCACCCCTTCCTCCGCCGCTCCTGTCACGCCCCGCGCTCCTTCGGTCTGGCGCAGCCAGCTCGGCACCTACCTCGGCCTGGCGGCCGTGCTGATCGGCATGGTCGCGCTGTTCTCGTACCTCTCCGACTATTTTTGGAGCGCCGAGACCTTCGTCACCATCGCCAACGAGGTGCCCGCCCTGGCCGTGATGGCCGTGGGCATGACCTTCGTGCTGATCATCGCGGGCATCGACCTGTCGGTGGGCTCGGTGATGGCGCTGGCCGCCGCAACCTCGGCCGCGGCCATCCTGCAATGGGGCTGGAGCGTACCGGCCGCCGCCGCGCTGGCGCTGGCCACGGGCCTGGTGTGCGGCACCATCACGGGCGCCATCTCGGTGGCGTGGCGGCTGCCCTCGTTCATCGTCTCGCTGGGCATGCTGGAGGCCGTGCGCGGCAGCGCCTACCTGGTAACCGACTCGCGCACGCAGTACGTGGGCGATGCCATCTCGTGGATGGCCGCGCCGTTCTTCGGCGGCATCTCGGTGGCCTTCCTGCTGGCCGTGGCGCTGGTGGTGGTCGCCCAGCTAGTGCTCACGCGCACGGTGTTCGGCCGCTGCGTGGTGGGCATCGGCACCAATGAGGAAGCCATGCGCCTGGCGGGCGTGGACCCGCGCCCCATCCGCATCATCGTGTTCGCCGTCACGGGCCTGCTAGCCGGGCTGGCCGGGCTGATGCAGTCCGCGCGCCTGGAAGCGGCCGATCCCAATGCCGGCAGCGGCATGGAGCTGCAGGTGATCGCCGCCGTGGTGATCGGCGGCACCAGCCTGATGGGCGGGCGCGGCTCGGTGGTGACCACGGCCTTCGGCGTGCTCATCATCGCCGTGCTGGAAGCCGGCCTGGCCCAGGTGGGCGCGAGCGAACCCGCCAAGCGCATCATCACCGGCTGCGTGATCGTGGCCGCCGTCATCATCGACACGCTGCGCCAGCGCCGCGCCCTGCGCTGAGCGCCCGGCTGCACCACCGCACCGCACAGCGCCCGTCTGCTCCATGGCCACCATCAAGGACGTCGCCCACCACGCGCAGGTCTCCGTGACCACGGTGTCGCACGTGGTCAACCGCACGCGCGCTGTGAGCCCGCAGGCGCGCGAGCGCGTGGAGCAGGCGATCCGCACCGTGGGCTACGTGCCCAGCGCCATCGCCCGCAGCCTCAAGAGCAACAACACGCGCACGCTGGGGATGCTGATCCCCAACAGCTCCAACCCGTACTTCGCCGAGATCGTCCACGCCGTGGAAGACCGGGCCTTCGGCGCCGGCTACAACGTCATCCTGTGCAACACCGATGACGCGGCGCCCCGCCAGGGCCGCTACCTGCAGGTGCTGGCCGAACGCCGCATCGACGGCCTGATCGTCGTCTCCACCGGCCAGGACGCCACGCTGCCCACGCAGCTGGCCGGCCTGGCCGTACCCACCGTGCTGGTGGACCGCGAGATCGAGATCGCCGAGCAGCCCTGCGACCTGGTCGAGACCGCGCACATGCAGGGCGGCCAGTTGGCCGCGCAGCACCTGCTGGACCTGGGCCACCGCCGCATCGCCTGCATCCACGGCCCGGCCGGGCTGCGGCCCAGCGAGCAGCGTATCGCCGGCTGGCACACCGCGCTGGCCGCCGCCGGCTGCGACCACGGCGCGCACCTGCTGTGGGACGGCCGCTTCACCAGCCAGGGCGGCTACGACGCCATGCACGCGCTGCTGCGCTCGGACGCTGCGCCCACGGCCGTGTTCGTGTGCAACGACCTCATGGCCATGGGCGCGCTGTGCGCCGCGCACGAGCGCGGCCTGCGCGTGCCCGAGGCCCTGTCCCTCGTCGGCTTCGACGACATCGAGCTGGCCGCCTTCACCAGCCCGCCGCTCACCACCATCGCCCAGCCCAAGCAGCGCATCGGCGCGCTGGCCGTGGACATGCTGCTCGAACGCATCGACGGCAAGCGCCAGGGCCACCGCCAGACGCTGCTTCAGCCCGAGCTGCGCGTGCGCTCCTCCACCGCGCCGCTGGCACGGCCCTGACTTTTTCACTTCAAAGGAACCGCGGCATGACCGCCCCACGCATCGCCGTCGTCGGCAGCCTCAACATGGACCTGGTGCTGCAGGTGCAGCGCGCGCCCGAGGGCGGCGAAACCGTGCAGGGCGACAGCCTGCAGAGCATTCCCGGCGGCAAGGGCGGCAACCAGGCCGTGGCCTGCGCACGCCAGGGCGCCTTCGTGTCGCTGTTCGGCCGGGTGGGCGCCGATGCGCACGGCCAGGCGCTGCGCGACGCGCTCACCGCCGACGGCATCGACCACAGCGGCGTGCAGACCGATGCCGACGCCACCACCGGCGTGGCCGCCATCACCGTGGACGCCGCGGCGCAGAACCGCATCGTCTTCGTGCCCGGCGCCAACGGCCGCTTCGTGCTGGATGCCGACGCGCTGCTGGCCACGCTGTTCCAGGCCGACTTCCTCGTCATGCAGCTCGAAACGCCCCTGCCGGAGGTGCTGGGCGCCGCGCAGCAGGCATTGACGGCCGGCTGCCCCGTGCTGCTCAACCCCTCGCCCATCCAGCCGCTGCCCGAGGCGCTGTGGCCGCTGCTGCACACGCTGGTGGTGAACGAATTCGAAGCCGCCACGCTGTCGGGCCAGCCCGTGGCCACGCCGGCCGACGCCGCGCGCGCCGCGCAGGCGCTGCGCGCACGCGGCCCGGCGCAGGTCATCGTCACGC
>JAEWPH010000112.1 GCA_023460715.1 Pseudomonadota bacterium
GCGGCCAGCAAGCCGGCCACCACGTCCGACCCATTGGGCGATCTGGCGCGCGCCCGTGCCGCCGCGACGCCCGGTGCCGATCCGTTCGACTACTTCGTGCAGGCGGGCGCCTTCCGCACGCAGGCCGATGCCGACGCCCAGCGCGCCAAGCTGGCCATGCTGGGCTGGGAGGCGCGGGTGAGCGAGCGCGAGCAGAACGGCCGCACGGTGTTCCGGGTGCGCGTAGGCCCGTTCACCAAGCGCGACGATGCGGAAGCCCTGAAGGAAAAGCTCGACGGCGTGGCCGTCGAATCCGCGCTGGTGCGCGTGCAGCGCTGAACTGAACTTTTGCACCGCCTGCCGCTCACAAACCTCAGATCGAACCAAGGAGTGTCCCGTCTCATGAAACGCCGCGAGTTTTCCCTGTCCGCCGCCACTGCGGCGGCCGCCTCCGCCCTGACGCTGCCCCTGGCCACGCCCGCGTTCGCGCAGGCCCGCCAGTTCAAGGAAGGCAAGGAGTACGTGAAGCTCGGCAAGCCCGTGCCCACGGAAGCACCGGCCGGCAAGGTCGAGGTCATCGAGTTCTTCTGGTACAGCTGCCCGCACTGCAATGCCTTCGAACCGGCGCTGGAAGCCTGGATCAAGGCCGCCCCGAAGGACCTGCACATCCGCCGCGTTCCGGTGGCGTTCAACGCCACCTTCGTGCCGCAGCAAAAGCTGTACTTCGCGCTGGAAGGCATGGGCAAGCTGCCCGAGGTGCATGCCAAGGTCTTCCGCGCCGTGCACGTCGAGCGCCTGCCGCTGAACAAGGACGAGCTGATCTTCGACTGGATCGCCAAGCAGGGCGTGGATGCGGCCAAGTTCAAGGAGGTCTACAACTCCTTCACCGTCTCCAACCAGGTGCGCAAGGCGTCGCAGCTGCAGGAGGCCTATGGCGTGGAAGGCGTGCCCTCGATGGGTGTGGCCGGCCGCTACTACACCGACGGCACCATGGCCGGCAACATGCAGAACGTGCTGCAGGTGGTCGACCAGCTGGCAGCGCAGGCGCGCAAGGGCTGAGGCCCGGTGCCGGCCCTGCCGGCCCTGCCGGCATGCCCGCAGACTGCGACGCGCCTTCGGGCGCGTTGTGCTTTCTGCAGCGTGCTGCGGCGGTGCGGTGCAGCCTTTTGCGGGATCGCGGGTCTTTGCCGCGCAAAGGCCAGGCAGCGTCAGTACAATGACCGCAAGATTCGTGCCCTATGAGAAAACAACTGCTCCCGCTCCTCCTGCTTTGTGCGCTGGCCTGTGCCTCATGGGGCGTACGCGCCGAGAAGGCCGACCGCAACAAGCCCATGAACATCGAGGCCGACGCGCTGCGCCACGATGAGCTCAAGCAGACCAGCGTCTTCACCGGCCGCGTGGTCATGACCAAGGGAACCATCGTGCTGCGCGGCGCGCGGCTCGATGTCCGCCAGGATCCGGATGGCTTCCAGTACGGCGTGGTCACCGCGGAGGCCGGCCAGCGCGCCTTCTTCCGCCAAAAGCGCGACACGCTGCCCGGAGCGCCCGATGAATACGTCGAGGGCGAGGGCGAGGTGATCGAGTACGACGGCAAGGCCGACATCGTGAAGTTCATCCGCCGCGCCGAGCTGCGCCGCTACCGCGAGGCCACCCTGACCGACGAGCTGCAGGGGGCCACCATCGTCTACAACAACGTCACCGATGTGTTCACCGTGGATGGCCAGCGCACGGCGCCCGCCGGCACGGCATCGGGTACGCCGGGCGGCCGCGTGCGTGCCGTGCTGGCGCCCAAGGAGCCCGCGTCGGGTGCCGCGCCGGCCAACGCGCCCGCCACCCCGGCACCGGCCCTGCGGTCCAGCCCCCAACTGAACGACGGCGCGAAGTGAGCGATTCGAATTCCACACCCTCCGCCTCCAGGGCGACGGGCGAAAGCCGCCTGGAGGTGATGCACCTCGAGAAGTCCTACGGCAGCCGCAAGGTCGTCAAGGACGTGTCCATGCTGGTTCAGAAGGGCGAGGTCGTCGGCCTGCTCGGCCCGAACGGCGCCGGCAAGACCACGTCGTTCTACATGATCGTGGGACTGGTGCGCTGCGATGGCGGCGACATCCGCATCGACGGCCAGTCGGTGGCCGACATGCCCATCCACCGCCGTTCGCGCCTGGGCCTGTCGTACCTGCCGCAGGAGGCCTCCATCTTCCGCAAGCTCAATGTGGAAGAGAACGTGCGCGCCGTGCTGGAGCTGCAGAAGGACGAGCACGGCAAGCCGCTCACGCGCGCCGTGATCGAGGAGCGCCTGACGGCCCTGCTGCAGGAGCTGCGCGTGGAGCATCTGCGCCAGTCGCCCGCGCTGGCCCTGTCGGGCGGTGAGCGGCGGCGCGTGGAAATCGCCCGTGCGCTGGCCACGCAGCCGCGCTTCATCCTGCTCGACGAGCCCTTCGCCGGCATCGACCCGATCGCGGTGATCGAGATCCAGCGCATCATCGGCTTCCTGAAGGAGCGCGGCATCGGCGTGCTCATCACCGACCACAACGTGCGCGAGACGCTGGGCATCTGCGACCACGCCTTCATCATCAGCGATGGCCGCGTGCTGGCCCAGGGCACGCCTGCCGAGATCGTCGACAACCCCGAGGTACGCCGCGTCTACCTGGGCGAACACTTCCGGATGTGAGCATGGGCTGCCTGCCATCCGTCCCTTCGTGCCGGACGCGGCGCCCCATGGGCCCGGCCGCGGCGTGCGCCGGTTGATGCGATGAAGCAGGGCCTTTCCCTCCGCGTCTCGCAACACCTGGCGCTCACGCCGCAACTGCAGCAATCCATCCGCCTGCTGCAGCTGTCGACGCTGGAGCTGTCGCAGGAGGTCGAGCAGATGCTCGACGACAACCCGTTCCTGGAGCGAACGGCCGAAGAGGCGCCGCGCGAGGACTTCGGCCTGGCGCAGGCCGATGCACCCGTGCAGGAGGACGACCGACATGCCGAGGATGCTCTGTATTCAGGAGCATCCAGCGCAAGCACCACGGCTGCAGAAGCCCCATCCGATACCGATACCCCGGCCACCGTCGACGCTGCGACCGACACGCCCGACTGGGAAGGCGATGGCACGGTGGACATGGCGCCCGACGACAGCGAATGGGGCGGCGACGCCCCCGCGCGCAACCGCAACGGCGGCGACGAGGGCGATGAGGCCGATGCCACCGAGCTGGCGCGCAGCCACCTGTCGCTCACCGAATTCCTGCACCGGCAGGCCCTGTCCCTGCGGCTGTCCGAGGTGGACACGGCGGCGCTGCGCTTTTTGATCGAATCGCTCAACGACGACGGCTACCTGGACGAGCCGCTGGAGTCCCTGGCCGTGAGCCTGGCCGGCGAGGAAGATCCCGAGCAGGTCGAGGAACTGGTGCACCGCTTCACCGTGGCCCTGCGCCTGCTGCAGAGCCTGGAGCCGACGGGCGTGGGCGCCCGCGGCCTGGCCGAGTGCCTGACTTTGCAGCTCAAGGCGCTGCAGCACGACGAGGAAGGCGACCCCGAGGTGCTGCAGGCGGCCCTGGCCATCTGCCGCCAGCCGCTGGACATGCTGGCCCGCCGCGACGTGCGGCGGCTGACGCAGGCCTGCGG
>JAEWPH010000113.1 GCA_023460715.1 Pseudomonadota bacterium
GCGCTTGCCAATAGCCGAGCTATTGGCAGCGCACCGCGCCTTGCATCCCCTCCCGCAAACGCCGCTGCGCGGCCCCAGGGAGATCGTAAACACGTTCTAAGGGGAAGGCATGGTCAGTCGCTACTGGAAGAAAACCGCTGGCGCCGCGGCGCTCACGCTGCTCGCGCTACTGGCCGGCTGCGATCAGCAGCGCATCGCTGAACTGGAAGAAGGCACCTCGACCGAGGCCGACGTGCGCGCGCGCTTCGGGGAGCCCGAGCGGGTGTGGGACGAGCCGGGCGGCGCCCGGACCTTCGAATACAACCGCCAGCCGGCCGGCCACCAGAACTACATGATCACCATCGGCCCGGACGGCCGCATGGCCGCGCTGCGCCAGGTGCTGGCGCCGCACCAGTTCGCGCAGATCGTGCCCGGCATGCCCCAGGAAGAGGTCCGCCGCCGCCTGGGCCAGCCCATGAAGCAGACGACCTATGAGCGCAAGGGCGAGACCGACTGGGACTGGCGCTGGAACGACGGCGGCACCCAGCCCATGGTCTTCACCGCGACTTTCGACGCACAAGGGCGGGTGCTGCGCAGCGGCAGCACCGTCGAGATGCGCGACGGGCGCTGACGGGCGCTGACGCGCTGCTGTAGAGCCACGGCACGGTACGCGCGAGCTGGCGCGGGGCTTGCATGCGGCATAGACTGCCCCACCCCTTTTTGTCGCCCCCATGCCACCGCCCACCGACACCCCGCTCCCCTCGCTGCGCCACGGCCATTACGAGGACGCCCAGGCCCTCTTCGCCGGCACGCTGTTCGTCGCCATGGCGCTCATGCTGTTCGGGCAGGCGGGGCTGCTCATCGGCAGCACGGCGGGCATCGCCTTCCTGCTGCACTACGTGACCGATGTGTCGTTCGGCAAGCTCTTCTTTCTCATCAACCTGCCGTTCTACTGGTTCGCCTGGACGCGCATGGGGCGGGAGTTCACGGTCAAGACCTTCCTGTCCGTCGCGCTGCTGTCGGTGCTGACCGAGCTGTTCCCGCACGTCATGCATGTGGACTATCTGAACCCGCTGTTCGCCGCCATCCTGGGCGGGCTGCTGCTGGGCACGGGCTGCCTGTTCCTGGCGCGCCACAAGTCCAGCCTCGGCGGCGCCACCATCCTCTCGCTGTACCTGCAGCAGCGCTACGGCATCCGCGCCGGCAAGGTGCAGATGGCGATCGATTGCGTGGTGGTGCTGCTGGCGCTGTTCATCGTGCCCTTCGACCGCGTGGCGTACTCGGTGCTGGCCGTGGTGGTGATGAGCGGCTTTCTGTGGATCAGCCACCGGCCGGGGCGGTATGTTGGGCATTGATCGCAGCCCATGAAAAAAGGCCCCGAGGGGCCTTTTTTCATGGGGCAATGCTGCTCAGCGCACGCGCATGCCGGGCGTGGCGCCCGGCCAGGGGTTCAGCACGTAGATGCCCGGGTTCGCCTTCTCGTCGCCGTGGCTGGCGGCCAGCACCATGCCTTCGCTGATGCCGAACTTCATCTTGCGCGGGGCCAGGTTGGCGACCATCACCGTGTGCTTGCCCACCAGCTCTTCCGGCTTGTAAGCGCTGGCGATGCCGCTGAACACATTGCGGTGGCGGCCTTCGCCCACGTCCAGCGTCAGGCGCAGCAGCTTGGTCGAGCCCTCCACGGCTTCGCAGTTCACGATCAGCGCGATGCGCAGGTCGATCTTGGTGAAGTCGTCGATGGTGATCGTGGGCGCCAGCTCTTCGCCGCCCGGGGCGCTGCCTGCTTCTGCTCCTGTTTCGGTAGCTGCTGGCGCTTGTGCTGCCTGCGCCGGGGGCTCGAACAAGGCTTCAAGCTGCTCGGGCGCCACGCGCTGCATCAGGTGCTGGTAGGGCTGGATGGCCTGCACGTCGCCGGCTACGTTCCAGCGCTGCAGGTCCACGCCCAGGAATTGCTCCACCGACCGGGCCAGGCCCGGCAGCACCGGCGCCAGGTAGCGCGTGAGCGCGGCGAAGGTGTTGATGAGCACCGAGCACACCTGGTGCAGGGCCTCGTTGTTGGCGGCGTCCTTGGCCAGGTCCCAGGGCTTGTTCTGGTCGACATAGGCATTCACCTTGTCGGCCAGCAGCATGATCTCGCGCGTGGCCTTGCTGTATTCGCGCGCTTCGTACAGGGCGGCGATGGCGTCGCTCGCGCCCCGGATCTCGGCCAGCAGCGCGCTGCCGGTGGCGCCGAAGTCGCGGGTCAGCTGGCCGCCGAAGCGCTTGGTCAGGAAGCCCGCCGCGCGGCTGGCGATGTTGACGTACTTGCCGATCAGGTCGCTGTTCACGCGCAGCATGAAGTCTTCGGCGTTGAAGTCGATGTCTTCGTTGCGTGCGCTGAGCTTGGCGGCCAGGTAGTAGCGCAGCCATTCGGCATTCATGCCCAGGCTCAGGTACTTGAGCGGGTCCAGGCCGGTGCCGCGGCTCTTGCTCATCTTCTCGCCGTTGTTCACGGTGAGGAAACCGTGCACGAAGACGTTGTTGGGCGTCTTGCGGCCGCTGAAGTGCAGCATGGCGGGCCAGAACAGCGTGTGGAAGGTGACGATGTCCTTGCCGATGAAGTGGTACTGCTCGGTGTCGGGCGCGGCGATGTATTCATCGAAGCTGCGTGTGTCGCCATGCGCGGCCTTTGGGCCGCCCCCTGTTGCCGATTGACTGAACCAGTTCTTGAGCGAGGCCAGGTAGCCCACGGGCGCATCGAGCCACACGTAGAAGTACTTGCCCGGTGCGTCGGGAATCTCGATGCCGAAGTAAGGCGCGTCGCGGCTGATGTCCCAGTCGCCCAGGCCTTCGCTGGTGGTGCCGTCCGGGTTGGTACGGACGGTGAACCATTCCTTGATCTTGTTGGCCACTTCGGGCTGCAGCTTGCCGTCCTGCGTCCAGCGCTCCAGGAACTCCACGCAGCGCGGATCGGACAGCTTGAAGAAGAAGTGCTCGGAGGCCTTCAGCTCGGGCTTGGCGCCGGACAGGGCCGAGAACGGGTTGATCAGGTCGGTGGGGGCGTAGACCGTGCCGCAGACCTCGCAGTTGTCGCCGTACTGGTCCTTGGCGTGGCACTTGGGGCACTCGCCCTTGATGTAGCGGTCGGGCAGGAACATGTTCTTCTCGGGGTCGAAGAACTGCTCGATGGTGCGCACCTCGATCAGGCTGCCGTCGGCGCTGTCGCGCAGGTCGCGGTAGATCTGGCGGGCCAGTTCGTGGTTCTCGGGCGCGTCGGTGCTGTGCCAGTTGTCGAAGCTGATGTGGAAGCCGTCCAGGTACTGCTTGCGCCCGGCGGCGATGCCGGCCACGAACTGCTGGGGCGTCTTGCCGGCCTTTTCGGCGGCGATCATGATGGGCGCGCCGTGGGTGTCGTCCGCACCCACGAAATTCACCGCGTTGCCCTGCATGCGCTGGAAGCGCACCCAGATGTCGGCCTGGATGTACTCCATGATGTGGCCGATGTGAAAGTTGCCATTGGCGTAGGGCAGAGCGGTGGTGACGAAGAGGTGGCGTGCGGGGGACGTCATGGAATGCGGCTTTCTCAGGCGGAACGGGCGATTTTAGGGGGTGCGTGGCCTGCTTCGCATCTGGCGGCGTGGCGCGGCGGGCCATAGGGCTGCACCGGCTGCGGGTCGCTCTGCAAGAATGGGCATGTGAGGTGGCTGCGGCCCCGGGTGATCTGCGAGGATGCCCCGGGGCGGTCGCCGTACCACCCTGGTCCGCCGCGCACCCTTTCAGCGCGACGCGTGCACCGCCGGTTGTGCACACGTCTTGCTTCCCCTCCGCTTTTTCGGTCTGACCCAAGGAAACCCATGGCATCCCTCAATTTCATCGGTGGCGAGAAGGGCGGCGTCGGCAAGTCCGTCGTGGCCCGTCTGCTGGCGCAGTATTTCATCGACCACGGACGCGCCTTCACGGGGTTCGACACCGACCGTTCGCACACCTCGTTCCAGCGCTTCTATGCCGACTACGCCGCCCCGGTGGTGGTGGACAGCTACGAGGGGCTGGACGCGATCGCCGGCGTGTACGAGGCGCTGCCCGCCGGAGCGCCGGTGCCGCACGTCATCGTCGACATGGCCGCGCAGACGGCTGCCCCGCTGGCGCGCTGGGTGCAGGACTCCGATCTGGTGCCGCTGATGGCCGACATGGGCGTGGCCGTGAACTTCTGGCACGTGGCTGACGCGGGCAAGGACTCGGTGGATCTGCTGGAGCGCCTGGTCACGACCTACGGCGACGCGCCCGGCTACATCGTCGTGCGCAACCGGGGCCGCGGCAGCGACTTCTCGCAGCTCGACGCGTCGCCTGCGCTCCAGAAGGTGCGCGAGACCGGCGGACACGTGGTGGACCTGGCCCCGCTGCACGAGGCGAGCATGCGCAAGATCGACCGCCAGAACGCCAGCTTCTGGGCGGCCGCCCACGGCACGGCGGGCCCGGAAGCCCTGGGTCTGCTGGAGCGCCAGCGGGTGAAGACCTGGCTCAAGCGCGCCTACGCCGAGCTGGACGCCCTGCCGCTGCGCGACTGAGGCGCCCGCCGGGCCGATAGGCCCGGGGAGGTGCCGAGGCGCAGGCGCAGCGGGCTTGCAGGCTGCGTGCGCGCCGGGGAATGCGCCCGGGCTGCCCGAGAGACCCTCTCACAGGGCCGGCTCGCGCACCGGGTTGCCGTGGTCCTTCCAGCCGAAGAAGGCGCACACCTCGGCGCGGCGCGCCAGCGTGTCGGCGCGGCCCAGGGCCATCAGCTCGCGCGTATAGCCGGACTCTAAGAGCAGGTAGCTGGCGAGGGCGGCGCCGCGCACGTCCTGCCGGGTGGCCGTCACGCCCAGTGCGCCCAGCAGGGTGCGGATGGGCTTGGGCAGGTCGGCCACGTGGCGGGCGGCCACTTCGTCCAGCCGCTGCGAAGGGGCGATCACCAGCAGTTCCAGCGGGCGCAGGGGGCTGTGGGTGCGCAGCTCGGGCGGGATCAGCGCCAGCGTCTGGTTGATGCGCTGGGCGCGCTCCACGTCCACCGACAGCGCATCCAGGAAGATGTTGGACAGTGCGTGCCCGGCGATCTGGGCCAGCGAAGGGTAGGCCGGGGCCGCTGCGGGCGGCGCGGCGCCCGCGGGCTCGTGCATGCGGCCCGCGCCGATCACCAGGATGCGCTCGGCCCCCAGGTGGATGGCCGGCGCGATGGGGGCGGACTGGCGCATGGAGCCGTCGCCGAAGTACTCGGTGTAGCCGTCCAGCTCCAGGGATGCAGCCGGAAAGACGAACGGAATGGCCGACGACGCCAGCAGGTGCCCGTGCGTGATGCGGTCGCGCGCCGCCTTGCGCTGCGAGCGCACCCAGGGGCGCAGCGCATCGCCGGCCTCGAAGAAGGTCACATGCTCGCCGGAGGTGTAGCTGGACGCTGTCACGGCCAGGGCCCGCAGGTGGCCCTGCCGGATGAGCCGCGGAAGCCGCGCCAGCGGCACGAGCTGCACCAGCAACTGTTGCAGCGGCCCGTTGTCCAGCAGCGAGCGGGGGCGCATGCGGCGCCAGCGGGTGAGCATCCAGCCCATGGACAGCAGCGTGAGCCAGCGCGCGCCGCTGCGCATCACGCTCAGCGAATCGGCCCGGTAGACCTGCTGCGCGCGGAAGTGGCGCCACACGTGGGCGATGCGCCGCACGGCGCGGTCGAAGTGGTCGGCACCGCAGGCCAGCGCCGCTGCGTTGATGGCCCCGGCCGACGTGCCGGTGATGATGGGAAAGGGGTTGGGCTCGCGCCCGGCGCCGCAGGCGATGCGCAGGTCGGAGATGGCCTCCAGCACGCCCACCTGGTAGGCGGCCCGGGCGCCGCCGCCGGTGAGCACCAGGCCGACCTGGGGGATGGCGGCGGGCGCGGGGCGGGGGCGGGCGGTCATGGGCGCAGTATGGCCGCCGCGGCGGTGCCTTGCTTCGCTCTGCCGCGCTCAGCGCAGCCGGCGCAGCAGCAGGGCGGCCAGCGCGTCGCCTTCCATGATCACCAGGCCCTGGTCGCGGGCGTAGCTGCGGGCGTTGTCGCTCACCTTGCCCTGCATGGCGATGTAGATGCCCGCCTGCGCGCCTTGCGCCTGCACGGCGGACTGCAGCTCGCGCAGCGGCTCCACGCCGTGGGTGGCGGCCTTCCAGCGCTTGGCACTCACCAGCACCGACTGGCCTGCCTTGTCCAGCCGCAGGTCGGCCTGCGACTGGGTGAGGTGCTGCACGCTCTGGCCGTCGGCCTGCCAGGCCGCTTCCAGCGCGGCCGCGAAGTCGCGCCACGACATGGCCGCGGCCTGCGCCAACGCGGCCTGCACCTTGGCCGGGCTGGGCGCCCTGAGCTGGCGCCACGCCGACATGCAGCCGACGATGAAGATGGGCAGCACGCCCACGGCGGCATACGGCGCCAGGTGGCCCGGCAGCAGCGCGCCGCAGAGCAGCGCGATGGCGCCGGCGATGGCCCAGCTCACCCACCACGGCGAGCGCAGCAGGATCGCGAACAGGGAATTGGGGGCCATCTTGAATTTCACGGAAAGGGTCCTCGGGGTTGGAGCGGTCGGCGCGCATTGTGCGGGAAATGCCCCGGCGCGCCGCCAATGCCCCTGCACGTGCGGCGCCGTGCAGCATGGGGCCGGGGCGCCGCCGGGCGATTCTCCCTACGGGCGTTCCGGGTCCGGCCCCTTCGATAGACTACCGCTCCCACAGGAGATACCAACCATATGGCAGTCACAGAACAGGCATTGCTCGCCGCGCTGGCCAGCGTGCCCGACCCGCACACGGGCAAGGATTTCGTCGGCGCGCGCGCTGTGCGCAACGTGCAGATCACGGGCGGCGACGTGGCCTTCGACGTGGAGATGGCCTACCCTGCCCAGAGCCTGGCCCCCGCGCTGCGCGGCCAGTTCGTCGCGGCGGCCAAGGCGGTGCCGGGCGTGGAGAACGTGTCGGTCCACATCACCACCAAGGTCATCGCCCATGCGGTGCAGCGCGGCGTGCAGCTGCTGCCGGGCGTGAAGAACATCATCGCCGTGGCCTCGGGCAAGGGCGGCGTGGGCAAGAGCACCACGGCCGTGAACCTGGCGCTGGCCCTGGCGGCCGAGGGCGCGCAGGTCGGCCTGCTGGACGCCGACATCTACGGCCCCAGCCAGCCCATGATGACGGGCACGTCGGGCAAGGTGGAGAGCCTGGACGGCAAGCTCATGGAGCCCAAGCGCGCCCTGGGCCTGCAGGTCAATTCCATCGGCTTCCTGGTGGGCGACGAGCAGGCCATGATCTGGCGCGGCCCCATGGCCAGCCAGGCGCTGGAGCAGCTCATCATGCAGACGCGCTGGGACAACCTCGACTACCTCATCGTCGACATGCCGCCCGGCACGGGCGATGTGGCGCTGACCATGTCGCAGAAGGTGCCGCTGACGGGCGCCGTCATCGTCACCACGCCGCAGGACATCGCCCTGCTCGATGCCAAGAAGGGCATCACCATGTTCCAGAAGGTGGGCGTGCCCATCCTCGGCATCGTGGAGAACATGGCCGTGCACATCTGCACGCACTGCGGCCACCAGGAGCACATCTTCGGTGCCGAGGGCGGCAAGCGCCTGGCCGAGAACTACGGCATGGACTACCTGGGCGCACTGCCGCTGGCGCTGTCGATCCGCGAGCAGGCCGACAGCGGCCGGCCCACGGTGGCGTTTGATCCCGACAGCGACGTGGCCGGCATCTACAAGACGATCGCCCGCACGGTGGCCGTGAAGATCGCCCAGCAGGCCAAGGACTTCTCGTCCAAGTTCCCGTCCATCACCATCAGCAAGGGCACCTGAGGCGCGCGCTGCGCACTGGGGGCTTCGGACGACCATGAACCTGCTGGCTGCGATGCGCTATCTGGTGGCGCTGGACGAGCACCGCCACTTCGGCCGCGCCGCGCAGGCCTCCCACATCACGCAGCCGGCGCTGTCCAATGCGCTGCGGGCGCTGGAGCAGGAGTTTGCGGTCGTGATCGTGCAGCGGGGGCGGGCGTACGCCGGCCTCACGCACGAAGGGCGCGCCGTGCTGACCACGGCCCGGCGCATGCTGCGCGACAACGAGGTGCTGCGCCAGGAACTGCGCGGCACCGAACTCGCGCCGCAAGGCCGCCTGCGCATGGCGGCCGTGCCCACGGCCATTCCCATCCTCTCGCGCTTTGCCGCCGTGCTGCGGCAGCGCCATCCGGGCATCGTGCCCGTGGTGCTGTCGATGAGCTCGCGCGATCTGGAACAGGGGCTGGAAGACCTGTCGCTGGACCTGGCCCTGGGCTATTCCGAGCGCATGCAGGCGCAGGGCGTGAACCTGCGCGCCTGGCCGCAGTGCATCGAGCGCTACTACCTGCTGCGGCGCTCCGCCGAGCCCGCGGCGCAGCTGCGCATCGGCGCGCCGGTCAGCTGGGCGGAGGCGGCGCGGCACCCGCTGGTGCTGCTCACGCAGGAGATGCACAACCGCTCCATCATGGATTCGGCGCTGCGCGACTCCGGCATGCCGGTGGCGCCGGCCATCGAGACCAACTCGGTCATCACCCTGGTACTGAGCGTGGTGGCGGGCGATGTGTGCAGCGTGCTGCCCGGCGCCATGGTGGCCGCCGTGCGCAGCGAGCCGAACCTGGAGGCGCTGCCGCTGATGGGGCCGGAAGTGCGCACGCCCATCGGCTTCATGACGCAGCGCGGCCCGCGCGTGTCGCGCGCCCTGGGCTCGGCGCTGGAACTGCTCGACACGCCCGAGTGGAAAGAGCAGCTGGCGGCGCACTACGGCGACCTGCCGGGCTGACCAGGGCCTGCCGCCCGGCAGGCTGCGGCTCATCAAAAAACATAGCGGCATGCGCTTGCCATGTCTGCGGTTGAGGCGTATTTAGTTCCAGAAACCACGGTGGGAAAGCGCATGCAGCTATGTATTGAATAGCAAAGCGTTGGCTGTGACTCCGCTGTGCGCCGTTTCCCTCGGCGCCGTCCCGCCTCAACGGTGCTGCACCGCGTCATTCAAAAGTTGAATCGACCCATGTGCTGATTCAATTTGACGCAAATCAGACACCCTCTGACACTCCGCCCCGCTATTGATCTAGATCAATAACAACGGATCACATTTCATTCGTAGAGGGACTTTTCATGAACACATCGACCGCAAGCGCCGCCGGATCGGCCGCGCTGCAGGGCGACGATGCACCGGGCTTTCTGAGCAAGGAACGCATCATCGCCGGCCCGGGCTTCAACCGCTGGCTGGTGCCACCGGCCGCCCTGGCCATCCACCTGTGCATTGGCATGGCCTATGGCTTCTCGGTGTTCTGGCTGCCGCTGTCCAAGGCGCTGCAGACGGCCGGCACCGGCGTGGCCTGCGGCAAGGACGTGGGCTTCTTCGCCCAGCTGTTCACCACGCAGTGCGACTGGAGCGTGGCCACCCTGGGCTGGATGTACACCCTGTTCTTCGTGTTCCTGGGCTGCTCGGCCGCCATCTGGGGCGGCTGGCTGGAACGTGCCGGCCCGCGCAAGGCCGGCGTGGTGTCGGCCGTGTGCTGGTGCGGCGGCATGCTGCTGTCGGCGCTGGGCATCTACACCCACCAGTTCTGGATGATGATCCTGGGCTCGGGCGTGATCGGCGGCATCGGCCTGGGGCTGGGCTACATCTCGCCCGTGTCCACGCTGATCAAGTGGTTCCCTGACCGCCGCGGCATGGCCACCGGCATGGCCATCATGGGCTTCGGCGGCGGCGCGATGATCGGCTCGCCCCTGGCGGCCGAACTGATGAAGGTGTTCGCCACCCCCACCGACGTGGGCGTTGCGCAGACCTTCGTGGTGATGGCCCTGGTGTACTTCGTGTTCATGATGGGCGGTGCGCTGGGCTACCGCGTGCCCCCGAGCGGCTGGAAGCCGGAAGGCTGGACGCCGCCTCCTGCACAGGCCAACAACACCATGATCACGCAGCGCCACGTGCACGTGAAGAAGGTCTGGGGCATTCCCCAGTTCTGGCTGGTGTGGGTGGTGCTGTGCATGAACGTGTCGGCCGGGATCGGCGTGATCGGCATGGCCAGCCCGATGCTGCAGGAGGTGTTCGGCGGCGGGCTGATCAACCTCGACCTGAAGTACAGCGAACTCGACAAGGGCCAGCTGGCCGCCATCGCCGGCGTCGCCGCCGGCTTCACCGCGCTGCTGAGCCTGTTCAACATCGGTGGCCGCTTCTTCTGGGCCAGCATCTCCGACCGCCTGGGCCGCAAGGCGACCTACGCCGTGTTCTTCATCCTGGGCGGCCTGCTGTACTTCAGCATTCCCTCCAGCGCCTCGGCGGGCAGCAAGCTGCTGTTCGTGGCCGCGTTCTGCATCATCCTGTCGATGTACGGCGGCGGCTTCGCCACGGTGCCGGCCTACCTGGCCGACCTGTTCGGCACGCAGAACGTGGGCGCCATCCACGGCCGCCTGCTGACGGCCTGGGCCACGGCGGGCATTCTGGGCCCGGTGGTGGTGAACTACATGCGCGACTACCAGCTGGGCCTGGGCATCCCGCGCGAGCAGGTGTACAACCAGACGATGTACATCCTGGTGGGCATGCTGGCTGTGGGCCTGATCGCCAACCTGCTGGTGCGCCCCGTGGCCGACAAGCACTTCATGACCGACGCCGAGCTGGCCGAAGAGAAGCGCCTGGCACACGACAAGGCCGCCGCGGCCGAAGTGGGCAGCGGCACGGGCGGTGGCGGCACCACGTCGCCGGTCACCGTGGCGCTGGCCTGGCTGCTGGTGGGGATTCCGCTGTGCTGGGGCATCTACAAGACGCTGCTGAGCACGGCCAAGTTCTTCCATTGAAGGACGGGGGCAACCCCCTGAGCGGCGATGCCGCTTCCCCCTTCTCTCGACCCGCTGCGCGGGACGGGAAGGGGGACGACGCTGGTGGCCCGGCCAAGCCGGTTCCACGGCGTCTGCTGGCGCGGCCTGCTCCGCGGCCATCGGACCGGAGAGGCCATGACGGTTTCCTGGTGGATGTCGCCAGGGCCGTGTCCCGCTGAAGAATTCACCCATGCAGCGTTTCATTCGGGGCGCTGCAGGGATAACGTAGCGGCCGGCACCCAGGAGCCGCTGCGATCGGAGATTGCGATGAAAGAACAGAAGATCGAGTTCTATACGGGTTCAGCCGGCGGCTGGGGTGCCCTCAACAGCGTGAAGAACACGCTGCTGCGCCAGGAGATTCCGATCAAGGGCGCCAAGACGCTGCTGTCGGCCAACCAGCCGGACGGCTTTGACTGCCCGGGCTGCGCCTGGCCCGACCGCAACCATGCCTCGACCTTCGAGTTCTGCGAGAACGGCGTGAAGGCTGTGGCCGCCGAAGCCACCGCGCGCCGCGTGGGCCCGGAGTTCTTCGCGCAGTACACGGTGGCCGAACTGGCCGACCAGAGCGATTTCTGGCTGGAGGACCAGGGCCGCCTGACGCAGCCCATGGCCTACCACGCACCCAGCGACCAGTACCGGCCCATCGCCTGGGACGACGCCTTCGCGCTGATCGCCAAGCACCTGCGCGCGCTGCCCGATCCGAACCAGGCCATCTTCTACACCTCGGGACGCGCCAGCAACGAGGCGGCGTTCCTCTACCAGCTGTTCGTGCGCCAGTACGGCACGAACAACTTTCCCGACTGCTCCAACATGTGCCACGAGCCCAGCGGCAGCGGCATGCGCCCGCAGATCGGCGTGGGCAAGGGCACGGTGACGCTGCAGGACTTCGAGCACGCGGACGCCATCTTCATCTTCGGCCAGAACCCGGGCACCAACCACCCGCGCATGCTGGGCGAGCTGCGCGAGGCGCACAAGCGCGGCGCCCGCATCGCCAGCTTCAACCCGCTGCGCGAGCGCGGGCTGGAGCGCTTCACCGATCCGCAGGACAAGCTGCAGATGGTCTCGGGCGGCTCCACGCCCATCAGCACGCACTACTTCCAGCTGCGCGTGGGCGGCGACCTGGCGGCCGTCAAGGGCATCATGAAGCACGTGATCGAGGCCGAGGACGCCCGGGGCGGCGTGCTCGACCATGCCTTCATCGCCGAGCACACGCAGGGCTTCGAGGCCCTGGCGGCCGATCTGCGCGCCGAATCCTGGGCGCTGCTGGAGCAGGAGTCCGGCCTGTCGCAAGAGCAACTGCGCGCCGCCGGCGACGTGTACCTCGGCGCCAAGCGTGTCATCGCCTGCTGGGGCATGGGCATCACCCAGCACAAGCATTCGGTGGCCACCATTCAGGCCATCGTCAGCCTGCTGATGCTGCGCGGCAACCTGGGCCGCGAAGGCGCGGGCGCCTGCCCCGTGCGCGGCCACAGCAACGTGCAGGGCGACCGCACCATGGGCATCTGGGAGAAGCCTCCGGCGGCGCTGCTGGATGCGCTGCGCGATGTGTACGGCTTCGAGCCGCCGCGCGCGCCCGGCGTGGACACCGTGGAGGCCATCCAGCAGATGCTGGACGGCAACGGCAAGGTGTTCTTCGCGCTGGGCGGCAATTTCGCCTCGGCCACGCCCGACACCTACCAGACCTGGAAGGGTCTGCAGAACTGCGACCTGACGGTGCATGTGACGACCAAGCTCAACCGCAGCCACCTCGTGCACGGGCGCGAGGCTCTGATCCTGCCCTGCCTGGGCCGCACCGAGATCGACATGCAGGCCACCGGCCCGCAGGGCGTGACGGTGGAGGATTCGATGAGCATGGTGCACATTTCCGTGGGCATCAACCCGCCCGCGTCCGAGCATCTGCTGTCCGAGCCGGCCATCGTCGCGCGCCTGGCGGCCGCCACGTTGGCGGGCCGCAGCCAGGTGCCGTGGCTGTGGCTGATCGAGGACTACGCCCGCATCCGCGACGAGATCGAGAAGGTCTTCCCCGACTTCCGCGGCTTCAACGAGCGCGTGGCCGTGCCGGGCGGCTTCCGCCTGCGCAACACGGCCAGCGAGCGGGTGTGGAACACGGCGTCGGGCAAGGCCAGCTTCTACCCGGCCCCCATTCCGCTGGACACGCCCACGCACCGCGCGCGCGAGCGCATCAAGGACCGCATCGTGTTCACGCTGTTCACCACGCGTTCGCACGACCAGTACAACACCACCATCTACGGCATGGACGACCGCTACCGCGGCGTCTACGGCCAGCGGCGCGTGCTGTTCATCCACGCCGAGGACATCCGCGCGCTGGGCCTGAAGGACGGCGACTGGGTGGACCTGCATACCGTGTGGAGCGATGGGCAGGAGCGCCGGGCCGACCGCTTCAAGCTGGTAGCCTACGACATTCCGCGCGGCAACGTGGGCGCCTACTACCCTGAGACCAATCCGCTGGTGCCGCTGTCGGCCGTGGCGGAGACGGCCGGCACGCCCACCTCCAAGTCCATTCCCGTGCTGGTGGTGCCGCACGAGCCCGCTCCTACCGGACCGCGGCCCGACGCCGTGCCGGCATGACCGAGGACGGCGCCGCCAGCCTGCACCCGCTGCTGCAGCGGCCGCTGGCCGTGGCGCTGCTGCAGGTGCTGGACGAGGAGGCCCGGCCGCGGCCTGCGGCGTCTGCCGCCGGGGCCGATGGC
>JAEWPH010000114.1 GCA_023460715.1 Pseudomonadota bacterium
CATCGTGCCGCTCCGCCACGCGCAGGCCGCCCGCAGCGATCCATTCCAGCAGCTGCGCGCGCGGGCGCAGCCCGAGGTGCTCGGCCAGGTCGGACAGGATCAGCCAGGCCTCGCCGCCCGGTGCCAGGTGTTCGGCCACACCGGCAAGAAAGCCGCGCAGCATGCGGCTGCCCTCGTCGTACACCGCATGTTCGATGGGCGAGCTGGCGCGGGCGGGCACCCAGGGCGGATTGCACACCACGAGCGCGGCGCGGCCGGGCGGGAACAGATCGGCCTGCACGACCTCCACCGACGCGGCGGCGCCCAGGCGCTGCAGGTTGTCCTGCGCGCAGGCCAAGGCCCGTGGGTCCTGATCGGTGGCCACCACGCGCTGCACGCCGCGGCGCGCCAGCACGGCGGCCAGCACGCCGGTGCCCGTGCCAATGTCGAAGGCCAGCGCCTTCGCGCCGGCGGGCAGCGGGGCGGCCGCCACCAGATCAATGTACTCGCCGCGCACCGGCGAGAAGACACCGTAGTGCGGATGGATGCGGTTGCCCGGCGGCGCGCCCAGGGCGGGAATCTCCACGCCCTTCTTGCGCCACTCGAACGCGCCCACCAGCCCCAGCAGCTCGCGCAGGGAGACGACACAGGGCTCGCCCGTGGCCGGCCCCCAGGCCTGCGTCAGCACCTGCTGCAGGTCGGGTGCGCGGCGCAGGGCAATGCGGTAGTCACCCTCCACCGGGATCAGCACCTGGCCGAGCGTACGGGCCCGCTGGGCCTGCGCCTGCCGGTGCAGATGGAAGGCCTGTTCGGGCGTGACTCCGGCGGCTGCGGCCGCGGGCTTGGGCGCCCTGCCCTTGCCGCGGCCCCGTGCGCTGCCGCCACGGCCGGCGGAGCGCGCATCCGCGCGGCGCATCAGCGCCTGCAGCAGATGGCGGGCGTTCTGGAAGTCGCCCTGCCAGAGCAGACCCGTGCCTTCGCAGGCCATGCGATAGGCGGCGTCCGCTGCCAGCGTGTCATCGGCCAGCACCACGCGGCGCGGCGCGAGGGCGCCGCTTTCGGAGCGCCAGCGCGCGCTGCGCTCCTGCCCGGAGGCGGTGGTGGTCCAGTGGATCATGCGATGGTGCAGCGGGGTGGGCGACGTTCGGTGCAGGCAGCGCGGCTCAGTTCAAGGGGCGCTTGAGGCGCACTTCCTCGATCTTCACGCCGCCGATCACGGCCGTCTTGGCCGTGGTCATTTCGCGCTTGAAGCCGGCCAGCTCGTGGAAACGCAGGGCGCGCTCGTTGCGCAGCGGCACCCAGGCGGTCACATTGGTGCAGCCCTCTTCCTGCAGGCCGTCGCGGGCGGCGTCCCACAGGGCCACGCCGACGCCCTGGCTCCAGTGGGTGGGGGCAGCGTAGATGGCCCAGATCTCACCGGTGGTGGGACGGGACTTCTCATCGCGCGAACGGTCGAAGCCGACGAAGCCAACGATCTTGTCGCCGTCGACGGCGACCTGGACCTGGGGCTCGCAATACTCGATCGCCTCGCGCCAGTAGGCCTGGCGCTTCTCGACCGAAGACATGGATTTCAATTGGTCGTCTGGAACCAAACCGCGGTAAGCCTCCGTCGCGGATTGCGTGTGGATCTGTGCAATGGCTTTGGCATCACGGAGGGTGGCGGGACGGACCTGGATACTGGACATGGGGAGAAACAATCGAACCGGGAAACGGTGAAGGGAAAACGAAAAACCCGTGATTGTCGCGCAAATGGGATTTCTCGGTCCACCGGCGCCCTCTGCCGCCGCGCCCCATGCAATCTACGGCAGTCGCCATTTTGCAAACCAATCGGCTGCAACGCCCGCCAATACCGCGCCGATAGCTACAAATTCAATAGCATTCGCCTGCCGCAACCCGAGGGCCGCCGTCCCTGCCGAAAACCTCAGAGCCAGCGGCGCATCAGCCCCACCACCTGGTCGAAGCGTGCACCGTACGGCGGATACAGCCAATGCCCCAGAGACCACCGGGACTGCGCCATGACGGACTTCTGGTGGCAAAAGCGCAGGAAGCCCGCCTCGCCGTGGTAGGCGCCCCAGCCGCTGTCGCCCACGCCGCCGAAAGGCAGGTTGTCGTGGGCCACGTGCATGAGCGTGTCGTTCACCGTCACGCCGCCGCTGACCGTGCGGCGCAGCACATCGTCGCGCACCGCCTCGCTACGGCCGAACCAGTACATGGCGAGCGGGCGCGGCCCGGCGTTGATGTGGGCGATGGCGTCGTCCAGCCGCTCGTAGCCCAGCACGGGCAGCACGGGACCGAAGATCTCTTCCTGCATCAGCTGCATGTTCAGCGTGGCGCCGAACACCAGCACCGGCGGCATCTGCCGGCCCACGCCATCGCCGATGCCCTGCGGCGGCGGCGGGGGCGAACCGGGCACGGGCTCCAGCACCTCGATCTGCGCGCCCTGCGTCTGGGCCTGCTGCAGCATGGTGCGCAGCCGCGCCAGGTGGCGCGCGTTGATGACCGATGCGTAGTCCGGGTTGCCCTCGAAGTAGGGGAACAGCTGCGCCACGGCCGCGCGGTAGGCCTCGGCAAAGGCGCTCTCGCTGCCGTGCGGCAGCAGCACATAGTCGGGCGCGATGCAGGTCTGGCCGGCGTTGAGCAGCTTGCCGTGCGCGATCTTCAGCGCCGCGTCGCGCAGGTCGCAGTCGGCGTCGATGATGCAGGGGGACTTGCCGCCCAGCTCCAGCGTGGTGGGCGTCAGGTGGACGGCTGCGGCCTGGGCCACCTTGCGGCCCACGGCGGTGGAGCCGGTGAAGACCAGATGGTCGAAGGGCAGTGAGGCGATCAGCGCGGCGGTGGCCGCATCGCCCTGCACCACGCAGAACTCGTCCGGGGAGAAGAACTGCGCCACCAGCGCCGCCAGTTGCGCGGACGTGTGCGGCGTGAGCTCGCTGGGCTTGAGCATCACGCGGTTGCCGGCCGCCAGTGCCGCGATGGCAGGGCCCAGCGCCAGCTGCACGGGGTAGTTCCACGGCGCGATCACGCCGACCACGCCCAGCGGCTGGCGGGCGATCCAGGCCTGCGCGGGCTGCAGGTGCAATGGCGTGCGCACCTTGCGCGGGCGGCACCAGCGCGACAGGTGCCGCAGGGTGTGCGAGAGCTGCGCCCGCAGCACCAGCAGATCGGCCACTTCCGTCAGGCGCGGAGACCGCATGCCGAAATCCGCCTGCACGGCTGCGGCCAACGCCGGGCCGTGCTCGTCGATGAGTTTTCGCATGCGCAGCAGGCGCTCGCGGCGCACCAAGAGCGGCACGTCGATGTGCGCGCGACTGGCCTGGCGTTGGACTTCGAACTGGTTGCGGATAGCGTCAGGCGTCATGGCAAGCATCATAGGCACCGGGCGTGCAACGGCCTGTAAACGGGCGTCTCCAAGCCCACTCAATGGCATCACTCATCCACGGCGTTCCGGGATGGGCCGCCCGCGCGGCGTGGCAGAGAGAGAGAAATAAGGCGAGGCGCATAGGCCGCCGTCGCACCGGCACCGGCACGAAGCGAAGGCGGGTCCGGCGCAGGCGGTTACGAGAGAAAGACAGTGCGAGGCCTGATCAGCGCACTTCGCGCGCTTCGACATCGCTCACGTCGCGCGCGCCGGGCAGTTCGCGCGAGCGCATGCCGGGGGCGGCATCCGGTGCCTCGGCGCCGGTCGCCGCGCCGCGGGCCGACCAGCGGGCCGTGCTGCGGTACACCGTGCTCCAGCCCGTGCGCGGGTCCATGCGCATCGACCAGGGCATGACGGGACGGCCGGTCACGCGTGCCCACAGGGCCCGCAGGCCCCACACCGCGGCCAGCAGCGCCGCTGCGAACAGCAGGCTCAGAAACACCACGACGCCCATCGCAACGACCACCAGCCGCAGCGTCCACCGGACCAAGCCGGCCACCAAATCGTTCAAACCATGCCCCTTTCTGGCAGGGCCGCGTTCGCCGCCGCACGGTGGTGCGTGCCGGCGACCGCGGCCTGTCTCCAGCTTAACCCGTTGCGGTCTCGCCGAAGCGGAATACCCCCGGCGCCGTCACCGGGTCGACCTCGACCGGAATGACGCTCTTGGGTGCGTAGCGGCCTTCCAGCAGTAGCTTCGAGAGCGGGTTCTCGATGCGCTGCTGGATGGCACGCTTGAGTGGCCGCGCGCCGAACACGGGGTCGAAGCCGACCTTGGCCAGCTCTGCCAGCGCGGTGTCGGACACCTGCAGCGTGAGGTCCATCTTGGCCAGGCGGGCCTCCAGCAACTGCAGCTGGATGCGCGCGATCGCCTCGATGTTCTTCGCGTCCAGGGCGTGGAACACCACCGTCTCGTCGATGCGGTTCAGGAATTCGGGTCGGAAATGGTTCTTGAGTTCCCCCCAGACCGCTTCCTTGATGTCGTCCGACTCCTGGCCCACCATCGCCTGGATCAGGTGCGAGCCGATGTTGCTCGTCATCACGATCACCGTGTTTTTGAAATCCACGGTACGGCCCTGGCCATCGGTCAGGCGGCCGTCGTCCAGCACCTGCAGCAGCACGTTGAACACGTCCGGGTGGGCCTTTTCCACCTCGTCGAGCAGCAGCACGCTGTAGGGCTTGCGGCGCACGGCCTCGGTCAGGTAACCGCCTTCCTCATAGCCCACGTAGCCGGGCGGCGCGCCGATCAGGCGGGCCACGGAGTGCTTCTCCATGAACTCGCTCATGTCGATGCGGATGAGATGGTCTTCGCTGTCGAACAGGAAGCCCGCCAGCGCCTTGCACAGCTCGGTCTTGCCCACGCCCGTGGGGCCCAGGAACAGGAACGAGCCCGTGGGCCGGTTCGGGTCGGAGAGGCCCGAGCGCGAGCGGCGGATGGCGTTGGCCACCGCGGCGATGGCTTCGTCCTGGCCGACCACGCGCTCGTGCAGCTTGCCCTCCATCTGCAGCAGCTTGTCCTTCTCGCCCTGCATCATCTTGGCGACGGGAATGCCCGTGGCGCGGCTCACCACTTCAGCGATCTCTTCCGCACCCACCTGGGTGCGCAGCAGCCGGTTGGGCGTGGACGCACCGTCCTTGCCCTCTTCCTTGGCCTGCGCTTCCTTCAGCTGGCGCTCCAGGTCGGGCAGCTTGCCGTACTGCAGCTCGGCCACCTTGTTGAAGTCGCCCTTGCGCTTCAAATCCTCGATCTGCAGCTTCACTTTCTCGACCTGCTCGCGCACCTGCTGGCTGCCCTGGGCCTGGGCCTTCTCTGCCGTCCAGACGTCTTCCAGATCGGCGATCTCCTTCTGCAGCCGCTCGATCTCTTCCTCGATCAGGCCGAAGCGCTTCTGCGAGGCCTCGTCCTTCTCGCGGCGCACGGCCTCGCGCTCGATCTGCAGCTGGATCAGACGGCGGTCGAGCTTGTCGATGGCCTCGGGCTTGGAGTCGATCTCGATCTTGATCTTGGCCGCCGCCTCGTCGATCAGGTCGATGGCCTTGTCGGGCAGGAATCGGTCGGTGATGTAGCGGTGCGACAGCTCGGCCGCGGCCACGATGGCCGGGTCGGTGATCTCCACGCCGTGGTGCAGCTCGTAGCGCTCCTGCAGGCCGCGCAGGATGGCGATGGTCGCCTCCACGCTGGGCTCGCCCACCAGGATCTTCTGGAAGCGCCGCTCCAGCGCCGCGTCCTTCTCGATGTACTTGCGGTACTCGTCGAGCGTGGTCGCGCCCACGCAGTGCAGCTCGCCGCGCGCCAGGGCGGGCTTGAGCATGTTGCCCGCATCCATGGCGCCCTCGGCCTTGCCGGCGCCCACCATGGTGTGCAGCTCGTCGATGAAGACGATGGTCTGGCCCTCGTCCTTGGCCAGCTCGTTGAGCACGCTCTTCAGGCGCTCCTCGAACTCGCCGCGGTACTTGGCGCCCGCCAGCAGCGCGGCCATGTCGAGCGACAGCACGCGCTTGCCCTTCAGGCTCTCGGGCACCTCGCCGGCCACGATGCGCTGGGCCAGGCCTTCGACGATGGCGGTCTTGCCCACGCCGGGTTCACCGATCAGCACGGGGTTGTTCTTGCTGCGGCGCTGCAGCACCTGGATGGCGCGGCGGATCTCGTCGTCGCGGCCGATGACCGGATCGAGCTTGCCGGCACGGGCGCGCTCGGTGAGATCGAGCGTGTACTTCTTGAGCGCCTCGCGCTGGCCTTCCGCGTCGGCGCTGTCGACCTTCTGGCCGCCGCGCACGGCGTCGATCGCGGCCTCCAGGCTCTTGCGCGTGAGGCCGTTGTCCTTGGCGATCTGGGCGGCGTCGCCCTTGCTGTCGATCAAGGCCAGCAGGAACAACTCGCTGGCGATGAACTGGTCGCCGCGCTTGATGGCCTCCTTCTCGGTGGCCTGCAGCACGCGGCCCAGCTCGGGGCCGCCCTGAACCTGGTCTTGCCCGTGCACCTGCGGCAGGCGCTTGACGGCCCCCTCGGCAGCGGCCAGCAGGCCCTGCACGTTGGTGCCGGCACGCTGCAGCAGCGCGCGCGGGCCGTCGTCCTGGCGCAGCATGGCCACCAGCATGTGGACGGGTTCGATGTAGGCGTTGTCATGCTCAAGCGCGAGCGTCTGGGCGTCGGCGAGAGCCTCTTGGAACTTGGTGGTGAATTTGTCGAGACGCATGGTCAATGTCCTCCGAATTGCCGTTCATCTGGGGCAAGGCGGGCCACTTTTCAAGCACTGCACGCGGCAGAGACAGACCACGGGACGACCGCCATACGCCCATATCGCTCACCTATTGATAGCTGCCTGCGCTTATCCAGCAACCGTCAGAGGCCTATTTCACCCCAAACCGGGCACCCGCGGGACCCGGGGCCGGCGCGCCGCCTTCAGGCGTTGGAGGCGGCGATGCCCCAGCGCGCCAGCGCCGCGTCGTCGCTCACGCGGGCATCCACCCAGCGGGCGCCATAAGGGGTGACTTCCTTCTTCCAGAACGGCGCCTGGGTCTTGAGGTAGTCCATGAGGAATTCGCACGCCTGGAAGCTCTCGCCGCGATGGGCCGACGTGACGGCCACCAGCACGATCTGGTCGAGCGGCGCCAGCAGGCCCACGCGGTGCACCACGCGCGCACCGAAGATGTCGAAGCGCGCGTAGGCCGCGTCCACCATCGCGGCGATGGACTTCTCGGTCATGCCCGGGTAATGCTCCAGCTCCATCGAGGCGACGCTGTCGCCCTCGTTGCGGTCGCGCACCACGCCCACGAAGCTGCACACGGCGCCCACGCGCGCATCCTGCGCCCGCAGCGCGGCCAGCTCGGCGGCCACGTCGAAGTCGGCGGTCTGGATGGCCACGCAGGCCAGCGCGCGGGCTGACGGATCGGCCGGACGGGGCGTGCCGTTCATGGCGAACGGTGCAGGCGGGGCGCGGACAGGGCCACGATCTGCTCCTCGACCACCGTGTGCAGGGTCTTGGCGGCCGCGGGCGCGCCGGGCGCGGCCAGTGCCGTCTGCAGGCGCTTCAGGTCGGCGACGGTGGGCGCCACACGGATCTGCGCCGTGGCAGCGGGCGCGTTGCCGGCCTTGACCAGGGCCATGATCTTCTGGGTCCATTCATTCGGGTTGCGGGCCATCGGTGCGAAGCTTCTCCTGGGACAATAGCGGCGTGGATGCGGGCCACACCCCGTGCGCCCGCGACAACCGAACTGTACCCCCGCCATGGCCACGCAGACCATCACCACCGACCGCTACAAGCTCTTCCCCTCCCCGCGCAACGAGCACCGCGTGGTGTTCGAGCACGAGGTGTTCGTGCCCCACCCCTACGCGCTGATCGACCTGCCCAGCTTCGACCTGCGCGGCAAGTACAGCCTGTTCGCGGCCTGCCGGCTGTCGGACATGAAGATGGGCCAGCTCGTCACCTTTGAATTGACGCAGGACATGGAGCGCTTCGAATCCCGCTTCGTGCCGGATTGACCGCCCGCAAACGGCCGCCGCCCGGCGCGGGCACGGCCCGCCGCCGTTGACGTGGCGCAAAGACCGCCGGGTGCCCGCGCGCTGCAATCGCCTCCATCCACAACGATGACGGAGGAAAAGCGCGATGCATCTGCTCAAGGAACTCTTCACCACCCAGGTCGGCCTGTTCAGCGCCGTGGGCATCGGCATCATGCTGTGCATGGCGGGCTTCTTCGTCTGGCTGTTCACGCTGGGCGATGCGCCCCAGGCAGCACGCGGCGCGAAGGACCCGCAGCAGCGCTCCTGAGCGGCCCTCTTCCACTCCCACAAAAGCGCGGCGCCGTCCGCGCTTTTTTTATGCCCGTGCGCGGTGGCGGGCAGACAATGGCGCCATGTCCGAAGACAACCAGATCCTCGTCCCGCCGTCGTTCATGGCCGTGTACAGCGACGCGCGCAACCGCCTCACGGAGCCGGCCGCCGTGGTGCGCGCCCGCTACGAGCTGTGCGAAGACCTCGCCTGCCACCTGGTGGAGCAGGCGCAGACGCTCTACCACGTGCAGGCGCCGTCGGAGTCCGACATCCTGCTGCGCATCCACGCCGGCCTGCGCGATGCCGGCGCCGGCGTCTCGCCCGCCGAGGCCCGCTGGATCACGCTGCGCCTGGCCGAACTGCTGGAGTGGCGCTGCCCCGAGCTGCCCGCCGCCGCGCCGCCGGCCTGATCCGCCACGCCCGGCTGGATATACTGCCGGCCATGTCTGCACACCACGCCACCCTTGACTCCTGCGCCCTGCCGCAGAGGCCCGGCTGCGCAGGCAAAGCCAAAAAACCCCAGCTCATCTGACCGGAGCTGCGGTTCCGTCCGGATGAGCGACGGAACCGCCTGGCAGGCTTTCTTTTCCCCTTCTCTTTTGCATCGATCGCCTGCCTGAACGGCATGCGTGTGCGTCCATCCGACGGCCTGTTTTCGGTCGTGTTCTGCCATGAAGGATGTTCCGATGCCATCGCCCCTCTCCCGCCCCACGCCTGCGGGCCCCGTCGCCGATTTCTCCGGCCTGTGGATTCCGCTCGTCACGCCGTTCCGCCGCGGCCCTGCCGATCAGGCCGATCGAGCCGATCCGGTCGACCACGCCGCCCTGCGCGCGCTGGTGCACAGCCTGCGCGGCCAGGGCATCGCCGGCCTCGTTGCCTGCGGCTCCACCGGCGAGGCCGCCGCGCTCGATGAAGCCGAGCAGGACGCCGCGCTGGACACCGTCCTTGCCGCAGCGGACGGCCTGCCCGTGGTGATGGGGCTGTCCGGCTACCACCTGGGCCATGTGCTGGCGCGCGTGCGCAGCCTGGCGCACCGCCCGCTGGCGGGCCTGCTGGTGCCGCCGCCGCACTACGTCCGTCCGTCCCAGGCGGGCCTGCAGGGCTGGTTCGAATCCATTGCCGAGGCCAGCGCCTTTCCGCTCATCGTCTACGACATTCCCTACCGCACGGGCGCCACGCTGGAGCTGGCCACGCTGCGCGCCCTGGCCCGCCACCCGCGCATCCGCGCCCTCAAGGACTGCGGCGGCCAGGCGGCGAAGACGCAGGCGCTGATCGCCGATGGCGCGCTGCAGGTGCTGGCCGGGGAGGACGCGCAGATCTTCGCCACCCTGGCCGCGGGCGGGGCCGGCGCCATCGCAGCCAGCGCGCATTGGCAGCCGGCGCGCTGGGTGCAGTGCATGCAGGCGATCGCTGCCGGCGACCTGCAGCGCGCTCGGCAGCTCTGGCAGGCGTTGCTGCCGCTGGTGGAGCCGTTCTTTGCCGAGCCCAACCCGGCGCCGATCAAGGCGCTGCTCGCTGCGCAGGGGCAGATGGAGGGCGGCTTGCGGGCGCCGATGACGGCGGCATCGCCCGCTTTGGCGCAGCACTTGGTGGCGCTTGCAGAGCAGCAGGACGCGGTATTGGCGCGGTTGGTTGGCTGCGACCCGCTACCAAGAACATAGCTGCCTGCGCTTGATACGCAAGAACTTCAGATATAAATCTATCCGAAATCATTTATTTTCAAGCGCAACCAGCTACATCTTCAGGAGCATGCAGCGTCCACCCTCACGCTGGCGAGCCGCCGCTGCAACCCGATCACCCGCCCGTGACGGGCGGGAAGAACGCCACCTCGGCGCGGTCGGCCAGGGCCACGTCGTCGCCGCTCATGGTCTGGTCGAGCGCCATGCGCACGGCCCGGCCGCGGGCCAGGCAGTCGGCCCAGGGCGCGCCGCGCGCGATGAGCTCGTCGCGCAGGGCGCCCAGCGTGGCGGCCGTGGTGCGCACGGTCTCGCTGCCCTGCCCCACGGCTTCGCGGATGGAGGCGAAGTAGCGCACCTCGATGGTCTTGGGGACGGCGTCGGTCATGACATCAGCTCGGCAAAGGGAATGAAGCGCACGGTGTCGCCGCGCGCGATGGGGGTTTCCGGCGGGTTGTCGACCACGCCGTCGCCCCACGCGGTGGAGGTGAGCACGCCCGAGCCCTGGTGGCTGAACAGCTCCAGGTGCCCGTCCGCGCCCTGGCGCACGCGCAGGAATTCGCGCCGCTTGTCGGCCCGCGGCCAGTCGAAGCCGGCAGTGGCCGCAAACGCCTTGGGCGCCACGTCCTGCACGCCCTGCAGGCGCAGCAGAAAGGGCCGCACCAGGACCAGAAAGGTCATGAAGCTGGACACCGGGTTGCCCGGCAGCCCCATGAAGTGCGCCACGCCCTCGGCGCGCGGAATCTGGCCGTAGGCGAACGGCTTGCCCGGCTTCATGGCGATCTGCCACAGGTGCAGCGCGCCCAGCGCTTCGACGGCCGGCTTGATGTGGTCCTCTTCGCCCACGGACACGCCGCCGCTGGTCAGGATCACGTCGTGCGAGGCGCTGGCGCTGCGCAACGCCTCGATGGTGGCGTCGCGCCGGTCGGGGACGATGCCGAGGTCGGTCACCTCGCAGCCCAGCCGCTGCAGCAGCGTGCGCAGAAAGAAACGGTTGCTGTTGTAGATGGCGCCGGGCTTCATCTGCTCGGGCGGCACCTCGCCGGGCATGGCCAGTTCGTCGCCCGTGGAGAACAGGGCCACGCGCGGGCGGCGGGCCACGTCCAGCCGGCCTAGGCCGATGCTGGCGGCCAGCCCCAGGGCGGCGGGCGTGAGGCGCGTGCCGGCGGCCAGCACCTGTGCGCCCAGGGCGATGTCCTCGCCCGCGCGGCGGATCCACTGGTGCGCGGCGGGCACGGCGTTCACGCGCACGCTGCAGCCCTCGTCCAGCGCTTCGCAGTCCTCCTGCATGATGATCGCGTCCGCCCCTTCGGGCAGCGGCGCGCCGGTGAAGATGCGGGCGGCCGTGCCGGCGGCCAGGGGCGTGCCCAGGCTGCCTGCGGGAATGCGCTGCGACACCGGCAGCACGACGCCTGCGGCGGCCACATCGGCGCAGCGCACGGCGTAGCCGTCCATGGCACTGTTGTCCTGGGGCGGCACCTGCAGCGGCGACACGGCCGCGGCGCGCAGCACGCGGCCGTCGGCATTGAAGGTGTCCACGGCGTCGATCCCGGCCAGCGGGGTGGCCTGGGCCAGCAGATCAGCCAGCGCATCGGCCAGCGGCTTCATCGGAGGGCGCATCGGAGAAGGTCCTTAGAACTTGTTTACGATCTCGCAGGGGTCGCGTTGGAGCGCAATCGGAATGAGTGGACGCTTCGGATGCGCCGCATGGGCTCATGCCCATGCAAGCATTCGAGGCGTTCAATCGCCCGATTTCGCTCCAACCCTTCGGGCAGTGGCGTTTGCGGGCGGTCTGCGGCGTTGCGGCGCTTGCCAATAGCCGAGCTATTGGCA
>JAEWPH010000115.1 GCA_023460715.1 Pseudomonadota bacterium
GGCTGGGCCATGGCGGCCTGCCTCGCGGCGTCGACCTGCTACGCGCTGGCCGCCAGCTTCGCCCGGCGCTACCTCACGGGCATCCCGCCGCTGGCGACCGCTACCGGCAGCCAGATCGGGGCCGCGCTGGGCCTGGCGCTGCCCACCGTCTGGCTGTGGCCGGCGCAGATGCCCGGCCTGCGCGCCTGGCTGGCCATCGCCGCCATCGCCGTGCTGTGCACCGGCGTGGCCTACATCCTGTACTTCCGCCTCATCGCCCATGCCGGCCCCAGCCGCGCGCTGGCCGTCACCTTCCTCGCACCCGTGTTCGCGGTGGCCTACGGCACCCTGTTCCTGCACGAAGCCGTTACGCCGTGGATGGTGGGCTGCGGGCTGGTGATCGTGTGCGGCACCATGCTGTCGACCGGGCTCATCGGGCCGCGGCGACAGCCGGCGCCCGGCCCGCGATAGCCCTGGCGGGCGGGCATCGGACGGGCGGCCGGCCAGCAACCCGCCCCGTGGAAACCAGCAGTGCGGAGCGGCCGCGGCAGGCTTGGGCGGGCGGCATTCCACCTACACTCGGCGCTATGGTTTTCTCCCTGCCGTCCTCGCCGACCGGCTGCGCGTCCGGCCGCGGCGGAGCCCTTTGCGGAGCGGGCCATGGCCAGTAACCTGGTCGTCCTCGGCCTGTTGTACCTGGCCGTGATCGCCCTGCTGGCCTGCGTGCCGGCCGGCAGGCTGATGCAGCCTTCGCGCAGCGCCCGCTGCCTGGCCGGCGCCGTCAGCGGCTGCATCACGGCCGTCGTCACCGCACTGATGCCCCTGCCCGAGGTGCAGTCCGGCATCTACCTGCATCCCACGGTGGTCGTGGCCTGCGGCTTCTTCTTCGGGCCGATGGCCGGGGGCGTGGCCGCGGGCGTGGCGGCGGCCCTGCTGCTGGCCGTGCATGGCCTGGCCCCTCTTGGCACGGTGGCCTTGCAGGCGCTGTTGCTGTGGGCGGCCGGAAGCGGGTGGTACCAGGCCAGCCAGCGACGGCGCCTCCACCCCTGGCTGGGCCTGGCCGGCATGGCCTTCACGCCGCCGGTGCTGATTGCGCTGTGGGCGCACCTGCCGGCCCTGCTCTCGCTACCGCAGCCGTTCGCGGCAACCGCGTGGCCGCAGTGGCAGGGCATTCCCTGGCGCTATGCGCTGGGCGGGCTGCTCCTGGGCGGCGGCATCGCGCTGGTCCACAGCCGCGCCGCGTCGCTGTGCGAACTGCGCCGCCGCGAGAACGAATTGCAGGCGGCCATCGACGCATCCGGTGGCGGGCGCTGGGAGTGGAACGTGCGCACCCAGCGCTTTTCCTGCCATGGCAGCTTCTACCGCGCCTTCGGGCTGCGGGGCGACGGTGCCACGGGCACGACAGACTGGCAACGCTGGAACGCGCGCCGCCACCCCGACGACCTGGCCCGCATCGGCGAGCAGCTGCACCGGGCGATGAACGGACTGCAGGACAGCTACTACGCCGAGTTCCGCATGCGCGACGACCAAGGCCGCTGGCGATGGCTCATCTCGCGCGGACAGGTCATCGAGCGCGACGCCGCCGGCCTGCCGCTGCGGCTCGCGGGGATGGACCTGGACATCACCGAACACCACGAGCTGCAAGAGGCGCTGCAGGCCTCTGAAGCCAAGTACACGACGGTCTACGAGACCCTGCCCGACCCCGCAGGCATCGTGCGCGTGTCCGACGGCTGCTTCGTGGACGTAAACCCCGCGTTCACCCGGCTCATCGGCTGCGAGCGCACGGACGTGGTCGGCAAGAAGCTGCTGGAGCTGGATCTTTGGCCGTCCGCGCCCGAACGCGCGGCGCTGATGGACGGCCTGCGCCTGCACGGCGAAGTGAGCAACCTGCCGCTGACCGCACACAGCGGCAGCGCGGCGGTGCCTGGCCTGCTGTCGGCTCGCACGGCCCGCATAGCCGCGCACGAGTGTGTGGTGTTCGTCTTCCGCGACATGACGCAGGAGCAGCGTGTGCGGGAGGAGCTGGTGGCGGCCCACCGGCTGCTGCAGCAGGCCGGGTGGCTGGCACGGCTGGGCGTGTGGGAGCACGACGCCCGCGCCGGCCTGGTGTACTGGTCGGACGTGTGCTTCGACATCCACGGCCTGCCGCAGCATGCGCCGCTGCCGCGCGACTATCTGACTGCATTCGTGGCGCCCGCCTGGCGCGCCAAGGTGGTCGAGCAGATGCGCTACGCCCTGGCGCACCCCTCGTCCTGGAGCATCGACATCGAGATCATCCGCGCCGACGGCCGGCAGGTGTGGGTGCGCGTGCACGGCGAATCGATCGTGGAGAACGGCGTGATCGCCCGCGTGCGCGGCGTGATGCAGGACATCGACGAACGCCAGCGGGCCGACGAGCGCCTGCGCCGCTCCGAGGAACGGTTTGGCGCCATGTTCCAGCTGCTGCCCTACCCCATCGGCCTGTCGCGCCGCAGCGACGGCCGCTATGTGGATGTGAACCCCGCCTGGGAAAAGGCGCTGGGCTACACGCGGGCGCAGGCCGTGGAGAACACCGTCGTCGGGCTGGGCATCTTCACGCCCGAGGCACGGGAGCAGCTCGTGGAAGTCGCCAACCGTGACGGACAGCTGGTCAACCGCGAGCTGGTGATGACCACGCGCAGCGGCGAGCGGCGCACCATACTGCAGTCCATGCGGCCGATCGACATCCACGGCGAGGCCTGCTGGCTCTTCGCCATCCTGGACATCACCGACCGCGTACGGGCCGAGCAGCGCGTGCGCGAACGCGAGGAGCAGCTGTCCCTCACCATCTCCGCCGCAGCACTGGGGCTGTGGGACTGGAACATGCAGACGCGCATGCTCAGCGGCGACGCGCGCTGGCGCGAAACGCTCGGCCTGCCTGCGCAGGGCGACATCTCCAGCGAAAGCCCGCTGTGGCAGTCCGGCATGACGCCCACCGCCCTTCAGGAGGTGCGTGCGGAGCTGGCCCGGCACCGCGCCCATCCGGCCACGCCCTTCGACGCCACCTGGCACATCCAGCGGCCGCAGGGCGGCGGACGCTGGGTGCGCAGCGTGGGCAAGATCGTGGAATACGGTGCGGGCGGCGAGCCGCAGCGCATGGTGGGGGTTTGCATCGACGTGACCCACCAGCACAACCAGCAGGAGCTGCTGCAGAAGCTGGCGCACTACGACGCCCTCACCGGCCTGCCCAACCGCGTGCTGCTGGCGGACCAGCTCCTGGACGCCATGGCGCAGGCGCAGCACGCGTCCCACCAGCTGGCCGTGGCCTATCTCGATCTGGACGGCTTCAAGCCCGTCAACGACCGCCTGGGCCACGGCGCGGGCGACCGGCTGCTGGTCAGCGTGGCGCAGCGCCTGCAGCAGGCCCTGCGGTCCACGGACTGCGTGGCCCGGCTGGGCGGTGACGAGTTCGTGGTCCTGCTGCCCGGCCTGGATTCGCGCACGCAGTGCGAAGCCCTGCTGCAGTCGCTGATGCAGCGCATCGCCGCGCCCTATGCGCTGGGGGCGGAGCGGGTCATCGTCACGGCCAGCATCGGCTACACGCTGTACCCGGAGGACGGTGCCGATGCCGACACGCTGCTGCGCCACGCCGACCAGGCCATGTACGCCGCCAAGCAGGCGGGCCGCAACCGCTTCCATGCCTTCGACGCCGCGCAGGAGCGCGCCCTGCAGACCCAGCGCGAACAGAGTGCGCAGCTGGCTCAGGCCCTGGCGCAGGGCCAGTTCGTGCTGTACCTGCAGCCCAAGGTGGACATGCGCCGGGGCGTGGTGGTCGGAGCGGAGGCGCTGGCCCGCTGGGCACACCCCGACCGCGGCGTGCTGGCGCCGGCGGCGTTCCTGCCGCTGATCCACCACGGCGCCATGGAAGTGCCCTTCGGCGAATGGGTGATCGACAGCGCGCTCGCCCTCGCCGCCCAGCTGCAGGCGCAGGGACTGGATCTGCCGGTCAGCGTGAACGTGGCCGCACCGCACTTGCAGCAGCAGGGGTTCGCAACCTGGATGGCCGCCTGCCTGGCACGCCACCCCGGCGTAACGGCGCGCCTGCTGGACCTGGAAATCACCGAGAGCGCCGCCCTCTACGACATCGACCATGTTGCGGCCGAACTGGCGCAGCTGCGCGCCTTGGGCGTCACCGTCTCGCTGGACGACTTCGGCACCGGCTATTCGTCGCTGACCTATTTGCGCCGCCTGCCCATGGACCACCTCAAGCTCGACCAGAGCTTCGTGCACGGGATGATGACCGACCCGGGCGACCTGGCCATCGTGCAGGGCGTGATCGGCCTTGCGCGCTCCTTCGGCTACCGCATCGTGGCGGAAGGCGTGGAAACCGTCGAGCAGGGCCAGATGCTGCTGCAGATGGGCTGCACCCACGCCCAGGGCTACTGCATCGCCCGGCCCATGCCGGCGGCCGAATTCGCCGCCTGGGCCGCCGGGTGGACTGCGCCACCAGCCTGGCAGCGGGGTCGGCCGCTTTGAGAACGTGTTTACGATCTCCCTGGGGCCGCGCAGTGGCGTTTGCGGGAGGGGATGCAAGGCGCGGTGCGCAGTGGATAGCTCGGCTATCCACCAGCGCCGCAACGCCGCAGACCGCCCGCAAAGACCACTGCCCGAAGGGTTGGAGCGAAATCGGGCGATTGAACGCCTTGAATGCTTGCATGGGCACAAGCCCATGCGGCGCATCCGAAGCATCCACTCCTCCCGATTGCGCTTCAACGCGGCCCCTGCGAGATCGCAAACACGTTCTGAGCCCAATCGTCCCTCTGCGCCCGCTCATCAAGCGCATGCAGCTATAATATTAATAGCAATCGTACCAGGGCGCCTGAGCACCGGGGCGCAAGCCTTGCGCAATAGCAATCCAGCCGGTCCGCCGGCAGCGGCCCTGCCTCGTCAGAAAGAGGCGCCAGCCGCTCAGCCCACCAGCGCCTTCACCTGCTGCAGTGCTGCCGGGTCTTCCATCGTGGTCAGGTCGCCCGGGTCGCGGTGTTCGGCAACCGCCTGCAGGGCGCGCCGCAGCAGCTTGCCGCTGCGCGTCTTGGGCAGCGCCGTGACGACGTGCACGCGGGACGGCCGGGCCACGGCGCCCAGGCGGCCGTCCACCAGCTTCATCACCTCGCCTTCCAGGCGCAAGCGCGCGGCGTCGTCCCCCGTCGCGGCCGCGTCGCGCACCACGGCGAACGCCATGGCCACCTGGCCCTTGAGGGCATCCGCTACACCGACCACGGCCACCTCGGCGATCGCCGGGTGTGCGGCGATGCATTCCTCGATCTCGCGCGTGCCCAGCCGGTGGCCGGCCACGTTGATGACGTCGTCCGTGCGGCCCAGGATGAAGTAGTAGCCGTCCGCGTCGCGGATGCCCCAGTCGAAGGTGCTGTAGACCAGCCGGCCCGGCACGCTCTTCCAATAGGTGTTCACGAAACGGTCGTCATCGCGCCACACGGTCTGCATGCAGCCGGGCGGCAACGGTCCCTCGATGGCGACCACGCCCTTCTGGTTCGGTTCGGTCAGCTCCTCGCCCGTATGCTCGTCGATCAGCTTCACGTCGTAGCCGTACACCGCTCGGCCGGGGCTGCCGAAGCGCGAAGCCTGCGGCTCCACGCCATTGCTCAGCGTGAGGATGGGCCAGCCCGTCTCGGTCTGCCAGTAGTTGTCGATGATGGGCACCTGCAGCGCCTGGCTGATCCACTGCGCCGTGGGCTCGTCCAGCGGCTCGCCGGCCAGCCACAGCGCGCGCAGGGTGGACAGGTCGTGCCCCTGCAGATGGGCCGGGTCCTGCTTCTTGAGCACGCGCACCGCCGTGGGCGCGGAGAACATGTGCGTCACGCCGTACTTCTCGACGATGCTCCACCACACGCCGGCATCCGGCCGCGTCGGCAGCCCCTCGTAGAACACGGTGGTCATGCCGGCCAGCAGCGGCCCGTAGACGATGTAGCTGTGGCCCACCACCCAGCCGATGTCGCTGGTGGCGAAGAACACGCCCGGCGATGTCCCGCCTGCCGCAGGCTCCACCCCGAAGATATGCCGCATGCTGGCCGCCAGCGCCACGGCATAGCCGCCGGTATCGCGCTGCACGCCCTTGGGCTTGCCAGTGGTGCCGCTGGTGTAGAGGGTGTAGCTCGGGTGCGTAGCCTCCACCCAGGCGCAGGGCACCTGCGCTTGCAGGTGCCGCGCACGCATCGATGCCCAGTCGTGGTCGCGCCCGGCGTGCAGCGGCATGGGGGCCAGACCGCGGTTGACCATGAGCACCGCTTGCGGCTGGTGCCGCGCCAGACGCAGCGCCTCGTCCAGCAGCGGCTTGTACGGTACGACCTTGCCGCCGCGCGAGCCCGCATCGGCGCTGATGACGGCCACCGGCTCCGCATCGTCGATGCGCGATGCCAGCGCGCCCGCGGCGAAGCCGCCGAAGACGACGCAGTGCAGCGCCCCGATGCGCGCGCAGGCCAGCATGGCGAACGCGGCCTCGGCAACCATGGGCATGTAGATCAGCACCCGGTCGCCCTGCCGAACCCCCAGCGTCTGCAAAACAGCCGCCATGCGCTGCACCTCGGCGTGCAGCTCCGCAAACGAATAGGTCCGCTCGGAGCCAGTCTCGGTCGAGATCGCCACCAGCGCGGGTTGGGCGGCCCGTTGGGCCAGGTGCCGGTCCACCGCGTTGTGGCACAGGTTGGTGGTGCCGCCCACGAACCAGCGCGCGAAGGGAGGGTGGGCGTAGTCACAGACCTGCGCAGGCGGTGTCTGCCAGTCGATCAGGCGGGCCTGCTCGGCCCAGAAAGCGTCACGCTCGTCGATGGAGCGACGGTAGAAATCGGCGTAGCGGCCCATGGTGTCTCCTTGCGGGCCGTCTGCGCGGGTGCGCGCGGCCCTTGTTCTGGAGATTCCATTATTGGGCGCGCTCTTGCGCCAGGCTGACTCCCCGCCCTGCGGAAAACCCTGTGCGTGCCACGCCGCGCGGCTTGGCAGCACCCCCGCCGCACGCCCCTTGCAGGCGCGCCCCCTCCGCCGGCAAAGGCCTTACTTCACCAGCGCCAGCACATCCTTGAACACCGGGTTCTCGCAGCTGCGCAGCCATTCGAAAGCCACCATCTCGGTGGTGACCAGTTCGGCGCCGGCCCCGGCCAAGCGGTCGAACGCGGCGTCGCGGTTGCGCTCGGTGCGCGAGCTGCAGGCATCCGTCACCACCCACACCTCGAACTCGTCCTCCAGCAGATCCAGCGCGGTCTGCAGCAGGCAGACATGGGCTTCGCAACCGGCCAGGACGATGGTGGCGCGCTCATCGGCCGGCGCCTGGGCAGGCTTTTGCAGATGGCGCGGCAGGCTGCGGGCATTGCCGCCCTGCTGCGGGCGGGCCGGGGGGCGCAGCCATTCGCCAAGGCCCTCTTCCGCCGCACTGAAATGCATCTTGGCGAGGGTCTTGCGGCAGAGCGCGCGCAAGGCAGGATCGTTCGGCCCCAGGCGGGAGGGGTTCTGCTCGGTACCCCACACAGGCACGTCCAGCATTTGCGCGACCTGGGCCAGCCGCACGGCGTTGGCCAGCACGGCCGGGCCTTCGAAGATGGCCGGCATCAGGCGTTCCTGGTAGTCCACCAGCACGAGTTGGGATTCAAGGGCGTCAAGCAGCATGGGCATGGCCGGAGGGAAGCCGGCAGAGAAAGGTCAGTCAGCGATCAGCGGGCGATTGTCGCAGGCCGGGATCGGCGTGTCCGCGCAAAGCCATGGTCTCTTAAAGCGTCGGCCTTCCGGGCTGCCAGGCGCGGTGGCTTTCTGAAATGCACGCGGTGCCGCCGTTGCGCGTCGCGCAGTCGGGCTCCAGGCGGTCCGGACGTGAGCGATGTAACCGGAAGCGGTGCGCTATTGCAACCATAGCAGCCAGCGAACGCCCCATATGGGCCCAGTGTGCGTTTTGTTGCAAATTCGGCAGTGAACAAGCGAGGGTACCGCCAATCGCCCGTCGGGCAGGTCGTTAAGGGTTTTTCGCCCCTGGAAAGGGCGACAACTCCGCGAATAAGGCAAAAACTATCGGCCCTGAATTCTCATGAAATCAATGACTTGCAACATTTCTTACGAATGGATTTTTGGGCAACCGTGTTACCCTCGCGCCCCATGTCTCGTTGGTTCTGCCTTTTGTTACTTGTTTGTGCGAATGCTTACGCTGCGCCCAGCACCGCCACTTCGGATGAAGTGGATCGGATTCTGGCCGAGCGTGGCCTCCTGGCCCACCTCCAGGATGTTCGACATGACGTTGCCGACCGCACCACCGAACTCGTCTCCACGGCCATGGGCTTCCTGGGGGTACCGTACCGCCGCGGCGGCAACAGTGCCGAAACCGGGTTCGACTGCAGCGGCTTCGTGCGCGCGATCTTCGAACAGGCCAAGGGCATGGTGCTGCCCCGCCGCGCCAACGAACAGGCCGCTGCGACCGAGGTGATCGACAAGAAGGACCTCCAGCCGGGCGACCTGGTGTTCTTCAACACCATGCGGCGCGCCTTCAGCCACGTCGGCATCTACGTCGGCGATGGCAAGTTCATCCACGCCCCGCGCAGCGGCGCCGAAGTGCGTGTGGAAGACATGAGCGTCGCCTACTGGCAGCGCCGCTTCAATGGCGCCCGCCGCGTCCAGGCCGACGAGGCCGATAGCCTGTCCGCCGCATCCAAACGCTGATCGAGCCAGGCGTCCTGGCTCACGGCCTCAAGATGGTCGTGGTCTCGGTGCTTCGGATCGGATCCCCCTGCACATCGACCGGTCGGACCGCCGGGTTCTTGCGCATGGCGCGGGCCTGCTCCATGTCTTCCTTGTAGCGCTGCCGCGCCTCGGCTTCGCAGCCCTTGCGTTCTGCGCTCGCCGACTGCTTGCATTCCGCCAGAGCGATCTTGAGGCCGCCACCGGCTTCGCGGATGGCGGATTGGTAGCGCTGTTCCGGCGTGACGTCCGCCTTGCTGCCTCGGTCCAGCGACACGGCGTCGCTCTGTGCGACGGCCATCCCGGGCAAGCCTGCCAGCGCCAAGGCGGCCAGCGCGGCAGCACAGGTAGAACGGGCTTGGGCAGACAGAACGGTCATGTGGCTTCACTCCGGTGTGAGGGGCACCGTCCAACATAGAAGGCCGGACGGGCATTGGTGCAAAGATTAAGGAGCGCCCCTTCCCTCGGGCATCGGCCCAATCCGCTCCCGACTGTGAGACAGCTCCCACAAGGCATCGCCTTGACGGCGCGCGCAAAGCCGGCCGGTTGCGTCCCGGCCGTCCGTCGTTCGCCCTTGTCCGACAGAGCCCCGGCCGTTGCCCGGTCTACAGTCCCGCCACCGAAGGCCTGTCCTTCCTGTCCTCCTTTTATGAAAGCTAGACCATGATGTCTTTTCTGGGTGTGCTGCTTGTCGGTTTGGTGGTGGGCTTGCTGGCCCGTGCGATCAAGCCCGGTGATGACAAGATGGGATGGATCATGACCATCCTGCTCGGCGTGGCAGGTTCGCTTCTGGCGACCTACGTGGGCGTGGCGCTGGGCTGGTACCAGCAGGGCGAGCCCGCAGGCTGGATCGCGTCCATCGTCGGTGCCATCGTGCTGCTGGTGCTGTACGGCATGCTTCGGCGCAAGTCCTGACCGGCTGATCCCCTTCAGCCAAGACCCCGGCCGCCATGGCCCTGCGCGCCCGCCCCATCCCGTCGCACGTCCTCGCAGAGGGCGATTCGGCGCTGGAAGCCGCCATCGACCGCAGCCGCCGGCTACTGCACCGGCGGGCACTGATCGCGTCCGTCGCCAGTGCCGTGCCGGTGCCCGGGCTGGACTGGGCGGTGGATGCCGCCCTGCTTTCGCGCCTGATTCCCCAGATCAATACCGAGTTCGGCCTGACGCCCGCGCAGATCGACCGGCTCACGCCGCACAAGCGCGAACAGGTGCAGAAGGCGGTGTCGATGGTGGGCTCGGTCCTGATCGGCAAGTTCATCACCCGGGAGTTGATCCTGCGGGCCACCCAGGCCGTCGGCGTGCGGCTGACCGCCAAGCAAGCTGCCAAGTACGTGCCTATCGCCGGCCAAGCCGTTTCGGCGGCGCTGGGCTACGCCACCATGCGCTACCTGGGCGAGCAGCACCTGCGCGACTGCGTTCAGGTCGCCAAGGCCGCACAACTGACTCTGCCGGCACCCCGCGCCTGACCGGCGTTGCGCGATGCCGGACCGCGGCCGACGCCCGGCGCAGCGGCACAATCGCCGCCATGCGCTCGCCTGTATCGCCTGCCCCCATGGACTCCCCTGAGCGCGCCGCCGCAGTAGCCGCGTGGGTGGAGGCGCTGCGCCGGCAGGCCAACGCCGCCGAGCTGCAACAGCTGCCCCCGCTGACCGAGGCCGAAGCGGCCCGGGCCATGGCAGTTCTGCGCGCAGGCGGCGCGGGCGAGGTGTCGGCGCAAACGCCTGCGCCTTCGGGAGCGGATGCCGGCGACGGCGCGGTGCCCGGCCGGTTCCGCCCCCGCCTCACCTTGATGACCCTGACCCGCGGCGATGGGCTGCTGGGCGTGCGAGCCCACGGCCGCATCGGACCGCGGGCCGATGCCGTCACGCTGGCCTCCGTTGACTGGACCTACCGCACCGACGCCGGCCACACCTGGGAGGCGCCCGCCCCCACCACCGTGCTCAACAGCCGACCGGCGGCGGAGCAAGAGCTGTTCGACACGGGCGGGCCCGTGGTCCGCCTGCTGCGCGACCTGGCCGCCGAGAGCGATGCCCTCGACCGCCTCTGGGCGCTGGGCTTGGCGCCCGTGGACCCGTCCCATCTGCAATGGCGCCATCGCGAGATGGGCGCGACCCTGGGCCCGGTATGGACGCTGCCGCAGGAGGCGCACTTCGGCGACTTCTGGGCCGACCAGATCCCGCGATTGCGCGCGGAGGGCTGGGCCGTGGTCGTATGCCCCGGCTTCGCGCACCTGAGCGTGCCGGTGCAGCGCTGGAAGCTGCTGCTCGCTGCGGACACCGGCGAGGTCGTCGGCCGCGAGGTGGCAGGCGACCTGGCCCCCCCGGATCGCCCCGTGCAGAAGCTGCGCCTGCCCGAGCGCGAAGGCGCCTGGCTGCTGACCCTGGGCGTGGAAATCGACGGCGAGAGCCTCGACCTGGCTCCTCTGTTGGCCGATCTGCTGCAGCGCGATCCACGCTGGCTCGATGCCCGCGAAATGGCCGCCATCAGCGATGACGCCACGATCCGCCTGCGCGCTCCCGGCGGGCGCCGCATCGACGCGCCAGCGGCACCGCTCAAGGCCATCGTCGGCGCCATGGTGGACCTACTCACCGACCCTCTGCGCCGCCAGCGCCGTGACGGCGATCCGCTGCGGCTGGGCGCCTGGGAAGCCCGCCGCATCGAGGCGTTGCGCGCCGGCCTCTTGCAGGCGCACCGGGTGGACGCCCACAACGCCTGGCAATTGCAGGGCGAGGCCGGCCTGGCCGCCCTGGCCCGGCGCCTGCAGGCCCTGGGCGGCCCGCAGCCTGTGGCGCAACCCCAGGGCCTGTCGGTCACCCTGCGCCCCTACCAGTTGGAAGGCCTGGCCTGGCTGCAGTACCTGCGGGCCCAGCGCCTGGGCGGCATCCTGGCCGACGACATGGGCCTGGGCAAGACCGCGCAGGCCCTGGCCCATGTGCTGGTGGAAAAGGAAGCCGGCCGCCTGCGCGCGCCGGCCCTGGTCGTGGTGCCCACCTCGCTGCTGTTCAACTGGCAGGCCGAGGCGGCACGCATGGCGCCCGGCCTGCGCGTGCTCACGCTGCACGGCCCTGCGCGCGCGGCGCGGTACGCGCAGATCGCCCAGCACGACCTGGTGCTGACCACCTACCCCCTGCTGTGGCGCGACGCGGACGCCCTGGCCGAACAGCGCTTCCATCTGCTGATCCTGGACGAGGCGCAGATGGTCAAGAACGCCGGCAGCCGCAGCGCCCGCGCGCTGCGCCGGCTGCAGGCCAGCCACCCGCTGTGCCTGACCGGTACGCCGCTGGAGAACCATCTGGGCGAGCTGTGGGCGCAGTTCGACTTCCTGATGCCCGGCTTTCTGGGCGATGCGCGCAGCTTTGCCCAGCGCTGGCGCAAGCCCATCGAAGAGAACGGCGAAACCCTGCGCGCCCAGCTGCTGGCGCAGCGCGTGCGCCCATTCATCCTGCGCCGTCGCAAGCAGGACGTGGCCACCGAACTGCCGCCGCGCACCGAGGTGCTGCAACGCGTGCAGCTGCAGGGCCGCCAGCGCGCGCTGTACGAGGCCGTGCGCACCAGCGTGGACCAGCAGGTGCGCCGCGTGCTGGAGCGACAGGCGTTCGACGGCGCGCAGATCGCCGTCCTGGACGCGCTGCTCAAGCTGCGCCAGGTCTGCTGCGACCCGCGCCTGGTCAAGGGTGCGCCCGTCCATCCCCAGACAGAACGCGCCAAGCTGGAGCTGCTGGCCGACCTGCTGCTCGCCCTGCTCGCCGAAGGCCGCCGCGTGCTGGTGTTCTCGCAGTTCACCGAACTGCTGGCGCTGGTGGCCGAGCAGATGGACGCGCAGGGTCTGCCCCACTTGATGCTCACCGGCCAGACGCCGCCGGGCCAGCGCGGTGCCGTGGTGCGGCGCTTCCAGGCCCGGGGCGACGACGGTGCGCCCGTGCTGCTCATCAGTCTGAAGGCCGGCGGCACGGGCCTGAACCTCACCGCCGCCGACACCGTGATCCACCTCGACCCCTGGTGGAACCCGGCCGTGCAGGAGCAGGCCACGGCACGCGCCCACCGCATCGGGCAGGACCAGCCCGTGTTCGTCTACACCCTGGTGGTGGAGGGCAGCATCGAGGAACGCATGCTGGAACTGCAGGCCCGCAAGCAGGCCCTGGCCAGCGGCGTGCTGGGCCACGACGCTGACGGCGCCGCCAAGTTCAGCGAAGACGACCTGAATGCCCTGCTCGCCCCGCTGGCCGAGCCACGCGACAACCCCCTCGCGATGCCCGGCGAGGGCGATACGCGCTGGGGCAGCACCGGCCAGCGCCGGCCGCGTGCCCCGCTGCATGGTGGAGGTGGTTAGCGTAGGCACGGCGGCTACGGGTGCCGCCCTCTCTCTATTCAAGCCTTAAAGCCTTTTTGGCCTGCAGCGCTTTATTCATCAGCGCATACAGCTACAAAACATATAGCAATGCAATCGCGCGGCACTTGGGTTGCCTGCCGGGTACTACGCACCCACCGTCCGCGCATCCTGCTGCGGTTTCACCTCCCCATCCTTTGCCAGAATGGCGCCATGCCCCACGCCGACCCGTCTTCGCCCGCCGCTGCATCCCCCCTGCGCCCCGTCCGCCACTGGCTCATGAAATCCGAGCCCGACGAATGCTCCATCGACGACACCCTGGCCGCGCCCGATGCGACCGTGCCCTGGACCGGCGTGCGCAACTACCAGGCGCGCAATTTCATGCGCGACGAGATGCAGGTGGGCGACGGCGTGCTGTTCTACCACTCCAGTTGCCCCCAGTCCGGCATTGCCGGCATCGCCCGCGTGGCGTCCACCACCCGCCCCGATCCCACGCAGTTCGACCCCGCTTCGCCCTATTACGACCCCAAGTCCGCACCCGAAGCCCCCCGCTGGCTGCTGCTCGACGTGCAGGCCCTGCGCAAGACACGGCTCATTCCCCTGGCCGAGCTGCGCGCCACGCCGGCGCTGGCAGGGTTGCGCATTCTCCAGAAGGGCAGCCGGCTGTCGATCACGCCCGTGGAAGCGGCCGAATGGCAGTTGATCGAACAGATGGGATGACCCAAGCGGAAGCGCCGTTGCGCGCGGCGTTGGCGTGGTTGCCCCAGGCCTTCGCCCGGCGCCCCCGCCGGATGGCGCTGCCCCGCGCAAGCCTCCGCGCCCCTGCTCGACAGTGGGGACAGCAAATGTAAGAAGGCTTGCGATGCCCCAACGAACGGGTAAGGTGGCTGCTCGTCGTCAGCGCTGGGTAACGACGCCCGGCTGTGTGCTTCCGCTGCCCCTGGAGGGCAGCTCACAAGGGCCCAGCATGGACTTTCCTCTTCTGCAAGCCGCTGCCGCCAGGCAGCCGCTGTTTCTCCACCGGCCCGACGAAGTCCGCGCCTTCGAGGACATGCGCAGCAAAGGCCTCGTTGCGGGAACCGTACGGGGCGACGGACATGGAAGACCGTGCGCCGTCCTTTACTGCCTGACGCCCGACGGCCGGGCCTTGCTGGCCATGACCCGGTTCATGGCGACAGCGAGTACGCGGTAGAGCCGGACGCACCTGCGAGCACGTCTGCCAGCCTGCACGCGCCATGGCTGCGGCGGTGGCTGCCGGCCAGCTTGCGGCGAAAGCCTGCTCGCGCGGGCCGCTGTGACTTTCTTCCTCTGCAAGACCGCCGGCTCCCTGGGGACAGCGCTTGCAGCGGCCCATCTACCCTTCGTCCAGGACCTTCCCATGCCCGACACCCGGCACCCTCATCCTTCTAGTTCTCGCCTTCCAGCCAAGGCCCCTGGCGCCAGCGACCAGCCGGCCGGCCCGCAAGACGGGCCCGTCGCTCCCATGGCGCCAGGCGACGAGGCGCCCGAAGGGACGCCGCGCACCGGCGAAGCGCCCTGTCCCGAATGCGGCGGCTCGGGGCAGCGGGGCGGCACGGTGTGCCGCCATTGCGAGGGACAGGGCGTGGTGACGGTCGGAATCGGTGGGGCGTAGCGCAGTTCGGGCGGCCGCAGTGCGCTGCCCTGCACTGCCCATCAAACGCCGCGGAACACCAGCACCTTGAGCGACCGCTCTTCGTCCACGTCCGCGAACACGGCCGGGTTGGCCACGCGCTCCACGAACTGCAGCTCGGGTGCCAGCTCGCGCACCTGGTCCTGCAGAAAGGCCGCGCCCAGCTCCGGCGCGTTCAGGCACAGCAGCGCGTGGCCGCCCGGGGCCAGCAGGTCGGGCAGGCGGCGGATCAGGCGGGCGTAGTCCTTGGTGGCGACGAAGCTGCCCTTCTGGTAGCTGGGCGGGTCGGCGATCACCAGATCGTAGGGGCCGCTGCGGGTGATCTTGCCCCAGGTGCTGAAGACATCGTGGGCCAGGAAGCTGGCGCCGGCGGTCAGGCCATTGAGCTGGTGGTTCTGCTGGCCGACGGCCATGGCGCCACGGGCCATGTCCACGTTGACCACGTGGCGGGCGCCGCCCCGCAGCGCCGCAACCGAGAACGCGCAGGTGTAGGCAAACAGGTTCAGCACCTTCATGCCCCGCGATGCGCGCGGCTCCAGGGCCTTGTGCGCGGCGATGCGCTCGCGCACCCAGCGCCGGCCCTCGCCCATGTCCAGGAACAGGCCGTGGTTCTGGCCGCGGAGCACGTGCACGCGGAACTGCGCGCCCTGCTCGGTGACGATGTGCGGGTCCGGCACGCTGCCGGCCATCAGGCGGGTGTCGGTACGGCCCTCGATGCGCAGCGCCTCGCCCCGGTGCTGGAAGACCCAGTTCAGCGGCTCGCCCGCCGGGGCGATCTGCGCCCAGCGGGCCTGCAGCGCCGCCCCGACGGCGGCCAGCTGCTCGTCCGTGGCCGGCGCGAAGCTGGTGGCGACGAACACCGGCGGATACGCGTCCAGCGTCCAGGGCTCGCTGCCGGCGTGCATACCGCCCCGGCCGTGGAAGACGCGGCAGGCCTCGGTGGGCAGGGGCATGGCCGCGATGGCGTCTAGCAAGGCTTGCATAGGATTTCAGGTGTTTTTGGCCTGCAGCGCTTATGCATCAAGCGCAGGCAGCTACTATTTCTATAGTACGGCGAAGGGGCTGCAGCGTGCGGCACCCGCGCCGGCAGGCTGATGGCGTGGGCGGCGGCGAGGGCCGTGGCAGGCCAGCAGACAGGCATGGGGAGCGCGGATTATCGGCGCGCCGGGCGGGGCGCCTGAAGGGGAGCCGCCCGTCGCGCACGCCAGCTACGGCGCCCGCGCCTTCAGTCCCTGCGCCTCAGGGCAGGTTTTCGCGAAAGATGACCTGGCTGCGCGGGGTTTCGACCCCTTGCGTCGGCTCGCGGCCGTCGCGCAGGTTGGCGAAGATGCGCACGCAGTTCATCACCGCACCCTGCGGGTTCTGCGTGATGACGGCGTCCATGGTGCCGTCGATGAGCAGCCCGCGGGTATCGGGCGTCAGCCCGTGACCGATGAAGACGACTTTGCGGTCCGGCCCTGCTTCCTTGAGTGCGCGGCCGATGCCCTCGGCCCCGCCGCCGATGTTGTAGATGCCGGCCAGATCGCTGTGCTGCTCCAGCAGGGCGCGGGCCTGGCGGTAGTTGCGCTCGGCGTCGTCCTGGCCTTCGCGCACGCCCACCACCTGCACCAGCGGAAACTGTTCCTCGAACAGGTGCAGGAAACCCGCCTCGCGCTCCTCGTGGGCGCGGTAGCGCAGCGAGCCAACGATCATGGCCACCCGGGCCTGGCGGCTCTGGGCCAGCGGGCCCATGAAGCGCGCGATCAGGTAGGCCGCTGTGCGGCCTGCCGCCCGGTTGTCCAATCCCACATAGGCCACGCGGCGCGAGTTGGACAGGTCCGAAATCAGCGTCACCGTGGGCACGCCCTGCTCGGCCAACTGCGCCACGGCTTCGCGCACCACGGGATGCTCCAGGGCCATGAAGGCGATGCCATCGCAGCGCTTGCCGTAGTGCAGCAGCGCCCGCGCCAGCGCCTCGGGGTTGAAGCTCTCGATGTACGCCGCCTGGCAGCGCACGTTGAACGGCGCCCAGTGGTCCTGCGCGTAGCCGATCACGTCGCCCAGCATCTGCAGAAAGCGGTTGCTGCCCTCGGGGATCAGCACCATCAGGCGCAATGGCTGGGGCTGCAGTGCGGCATGCAGTTCGGCCTGCGGCAGATAGCCCAGCGTGGCCGCCGCCTGCAGCACGCGCTGCACCGTCGCACTGCGCACGCCGGGGCGCTGGTTCAGCACCCGGTCGACCGTGGCCGTGGAGACGCCCGACAGCTGCGCGATGTCAGGAATACGGGGACTGCGGGGATGGGAGGCCATGGATGAATCCATCAAAAACCATCAATTCCGAAGTTGGCATTTGATGGATTCTGCGGATACTATCACTCTCAAATCGATGCGATAAAGCATCAAATCAAATCAATACAAACCCTGAGTCGCGGCGGCAGGCACCGATCGCGGCAGGAGACAAGCCATGGCCGTTTTCCCCCTCCCCATCTCGAAATGGCGGTGCCCGCAGGGCATGCCGCAGTCTGCCCAGGCCGCCGCCGGTTGCTGACGCACCAGCGCCCTGCCCATGACCTACGAGTTCGACTTCGCCAGCGTGCTGGCCCAATGGCCCCAGTTCGCCGAGGGCGCCTGGATGACCATCCTGCTGTCCTTCCCCGCCACCGTGATCGGCTTCGTCGGCGGCACCTTGCTCGCCATCGGCCGCCGCAGCGAGCGGCGCGGCCTGGCCCGGGTCTGCGGTGCCTATGTGGAAGTTCTGCGCAACACGCCCCTGCTGGTGCAGGTGTTCCTGGTGTTCTTCGGCCTGGCCAGCCTGGGCTGGAAGGTGCCGGCCTTTGCGGCGGCGCTGCTCACGCTGGTGATGAACGTGGCCGCCTATTCCTGCGAAATCATGCGTGCCGGCATGGACTCCATCCACAAGGGCCAGATCGAGGCCGCCGAGTGCCTGGGGCTCACGCGCCGGCAGGTGTACTGGCATGTGGTGCTGCGCCCGGCGATGGAGAAGGTCTACCCCGCGCTCACCAGCCAGTTCGTGCTGCTGATGCTGGCCTCGTCCATCACCTCGCAGATCTCGGTGGAAGAGCTCACCGCCATCGCCGCCCGCGTGCAGTCCGAGACCTTCCGCCCGTTCGAGGCCTACATCCTGGTGGCCGTCGCTTACCTCGCCCTGTCGCTGCTCATGCGCCTGGGCCTGTGGCTGTTCGGCCAGATCGTGTTCACGCGCCAGCGCAAGCTGGGCGCCTCCGGAGGCATGCGATGACATCCCGCCCGTTCCCCTTTTCTCCATCCCACAGCGAGGTGCGCCCGTGATTGACGGTGGACTCAACGCCCATCACCTGCAGTACCTGCTGTTCGGCGCGCTGTGGACGGTCGGCCTGTCGCTTATCTCCTTCGTGGGCGGCGGCCTGGCCGGCGGCGTGATCGCCCTGTGCCGCATCAGCCCCATCAAGGCCGTGCGCTGGGCCACGATCGCCTGGATCCAGCTGATCCAGGGCACGCCCCTGCTCGTGGTGCTGTTCCTGTGCTACTTCGGGCTGAGCATCCTCGGCTTCGAACTGCCGGCCATCGTGGCCGCCAGCATCGCCATGGTGGTCTACGTCAGCGCCTATCTGGGCGAGATCTGGCGCGGCTGCATCCAGTCGGTGCCGCGCACCCAGTGGGAAGCGGCCGAGTGCCTGGCCCTGTCGCGCACCCAGCGCATGCGTCTGGTGGTGCTGCCGCAGGCCGTGCGCATCGCCACGCCGCCCACGGTGGGCTTCATGGTGCAGATCGTGAAAAACACCTCGCTGGCCTCGATCGTGGGGTTCATCGAGCTGGTGCGCGCGGGCCAGCTCATCAACAACTCCATCTTCCAGCCCTTCCTGGTGTATCTGCTGATCGCCGTCATCTACTTCGCGCTGTGCTTTCCGCTGTCGGTGTGGAGCCGCCGGCTGGAGCAGCGCCTGCAGTTCGGCCACCGCGCCGCTGCCGCCCCTGCCGCAGCCAGCCCTGCGGCCCCCGCCACCCCACCCGCCAACGCCACATGAAGCGAGACGACCTGATGACCCCCGCAGCGACTTCCGCCGGCCGTTCGGCCGCGCCCTCCGCCACCGCCCCGGCAGCCGCCCCCGTCGTCGAGCTGAAAGACGTGCACAAGTGCTTTGGCAGCAACCAGGTGCTCAAGGGCGTGTCCTTCGCCATTCCCAAGGGCCAGGTCGTGGCCATCATCGGCAAGAGCGGTTCGGGCAAGAGCACGGCGCTGCGCTGCATCGACCGGCTGGAGATCATCGACAGCGGCAGCATCCAGGTCTGCGGTCATGCCGTGCACGACCCGGCCATCGACCTGCGCCGGCTGCGCCAGGACGTGGGCATCGTCTTCCAGAGCTACAACCTCTTTCCGCACCTGACGGTGGAGCAGAACATCACCCTGGCCCCCAAGGCCGTAAAGAACCTGCCTGCGGCCCAGGCGCGCGCCATCGCCGCGCGCACCCTGCAGCAGGTGGGCCTGGCGGACAAAGCGCAGGCCTATCCGGAGCAGCTCTCGGGCGGGCAACAGCAACGCGTCGCGATTGCCCGGTCGCTGGCCATGGAGCCGCAGGTGATGCTGTTCGACGAGGTGACCTCCGCGCTCGATCCGCAACTCACCGGGGAGGTGCTGCGCGTCATCGAGTCGCTGGCCCAGGGCGGCATGACCATGGTGCTGGTCACGCACGAGATGGAGTTCGCCGCCCGCGTGGCCGACACCATCATCTACATGCACGAGGGCAAGGTCTGGGAGACCGGCTCCGGCGACATGCTGAAACACCCGCAGACCGCGGAACTGCGCGACTTCCTCTCCCACGGGCTCTGACCCGCCCCTTCGGCTTTCTTTCCCACAAAAACCACCAGGAGACATCCGCCATGAGCACTTCCCGCATCCTCCTCCGCCGCACGCTGCTGGCGGCCAGCGCCGCCGCCCTGTGCCTGCCCGCCATGGCCGATCTGGCGCAGATCAAGTCCGCCGGCAAGCTGCGCGTGGGCATCGACTTCGGCGCGCCGTTCTACGGCTATGTGGACGACAAGCTCAAGCCCGTGGGTTCCGACGTGGAGGCCGCCGAACTGCTGGCCAAGGACCTGGGCCTGCCACTCGAGATCGTGAACACCACCAACTCCGCGCGCATCCCCAACCTGCTGTCCAACAAGGTGGACCTGATCATCTCGTCGCTCTCGATCACGCCCGAGCGCCAGAAGGCCGTGGACTTCTCCATCCCCTACGGCGCCATCCAGGCCGCCGTGGGCGCGCCCAAGAGTTTGAAGCTCACCGGCATCGACGACCTGGCCGGCAAGACCGTGGCCGTGACCCGTGGTGGCCCGCAAGACAAGATCGTGACCGAGCGCGCGCCGCAGGCCAAGGTGGTGCGTTTCGATGACGAGGCGGCCTCCATCACGGCGGCGGCCACGGGCCAGGCCGACATCGTGGCCATCACGCCGCCCATCATTGCGGCCATTGCCAAGAAGAACCCGGCACGCGAGTTCGAGACCAAGTTCATCCTGCAGTCGTACCAGCTGGGCATGGCCATGCGCAAGGGCCAGCCGGAGCTGATGGCCGCCGTCAACGGCTGGATCAAGACCAACCTGGCCAACGGCAAGCTCAACGACATCCACCTGAAGTACGCCGGCGTGCCGATTCCCCAGGACATCGTCGGCGGCGCCAAGTGAGCCGCCCCACCCACCGCCTCCCTGCCCCACCCTTGAAGGAAACCCTCCCATGAGCCGTCATTTCGGCGCGATCCGCCAGCTGGGCTATGTGGTCCACGACATCGAAGCCGCCATGGACTACTGGAGCCGCACGCTGGGCGTGGGCCCCTGGTTCTACAACCCCAAGGTGCCGATCCAGAACTACCAGTACCGCGGCGAATCGCACGAGCCGCACAACTCGGTGGCGCTGGCCAACTCGGGCTACGTGCAGGTCGAGCTGATCCAGACACGCAACGACGTGCCCTCGATGTACCGCGACTTCCTGCAGGCCGGGCGCACCGGGCTGCAGCACGTGGCCTACTGGACCAGCGACTACGACGCAGACCTGGCGCGCCTCACGGCCGAGGGCTTTCGGTCCGTGATGAGCGGCGAGGTCGGCGAGCGTGGCCGCTTCGTCTACTTCGACACCGAGTACCACCCGGGCACGGTGATCGAGCTGTCGGAAGTCGCCGGACCCAAAGGCCGCATGTTCGACCTGATCCGCGCGGAGTCCGAAAGCTGGGACGGCAAGACCGATCCGGTACGGCCGTTCCCCGATCTGTCGAAGATCTGAAGAACTTCGAAACTTCAAGCCAAATTGGCCTCTAGCGCTTACTGGATAAGCGCTGGCAGCTATGAAAACAATAGTTCTCTCACCATGTCCCCAGACCGCTTCGAAGCGACCTACCTGATCGAAACCCCGTTGGACCCCGCCCACGTGGCCGAGGTGCTGGCGGGAGAGCAGTCGTGCGGCACCTTCACGCGGGTCGAGGGCGAGACCGACGCGCTGCGCGGACGCGCCCGCGCCACGGTCGAATCGATCGAACTGCTGGACGCGGCCCCCGCGCCGGCGCTGCCCAACGGCTGGATGCAGCGGCGCGGCCTGTTCGACACGCCGCAGACCTGGCAGCGTGCCCGCCTGCGCGTCAGTTTTCCCTGCGACAACATCGGGGCCAACCTGCCCACGCTGGCGGCCACCGCCTCGGGCAACCTGTTCGACCTGGGCGAGGTCACGGGCCTGCGGCTCGAATCGATGCGGCTGCCGCGCGCCTACCGCCAGCAGTTCGATCTGCCACGCCAAGGCATCACCGGCACGCGCGCGCTGACGGGCGTGCAGGGCCGCCCGCTGATCGGCACCATCATCAAGCCCAATGTGGGCCTGTCGGCCGAGGAGACTGGCGAACTGGCCGGGCGCCTGTGCGCCGCGGGCATCGATTTCATCAAGGACGACGAGGTCTGTGCCAACCCGGTCCATGCGCCGCTGGCCGACCGCGTGCGCTCCGTCATGCGGCGGGTGCGCGCGCACCAGGACAAGACCGGCAAGCAGGTCATGGTGGCCTTCAACATCACCGACGAAACCGACGCCATGCGCCGCCATGCCGATCTGATCGCGGCCGAGGGCGGCAGCTGCGTGATGGTCAGCCTGAACTGGTGCGGCTACTCCGCCGTGCAGACACTGCGCCGCCACACGCCCCTGGCCCTGCACGGCCACCGCAACGGCTACGGCGCCCTGTCGCGCCACCCGCTGCTGGGCTTTTCGTTCAACGCCTGGCAGACCCTGTGGCGGCTGGCGGGCGTGGACCACATGCATGTGCACGGCCTGCAGGGCAAGTTCTCGCAGACCGACGAGGAAGTGATCGAATCCGCGCACGACACCCTGGCCCCGCTGTGCGAGGGCCTGGACGACCGCGTGCTGCCCGCGTTCTCCAACGGGCAATGGGCCGGCACCGTGCCCATCACCTGGGACAGCGTGCGCAGCAACGACCTGCTCTTCATGTCGGGCGGCGGCATCCTGGCCCACCCCGACGGCCCTGCGGCCGGCGTGGCCAGCATCCAGCAGGCCTGGGATGCCGTGCAGCGCGGCGAGACCCTGGCGGACCGGGCCGCACACGCACCGGAGCTGCGCCGCGCCGTCGAATTCTTCGGCAAGAAGAAGTAATGACCGCGTCCCTGTTCGGCTGGTACGGCGACGACTTCACGGGCGCCACCGATACGCTGGCCGTGCTGGCCCAGGCCGGCCTGCGCGCCATGCTGTTCATGGGCGTGCCCAGCGCCGAGGCCCTGGCAGCCGCCGGCCCGCTGGACGCCATCGGCATCGCTGGCGCCGCGCGTGCCATGGCGCCCGAGGCCATGCGCGCCGAACTGGCCCCCGTGGGCCATTTCTTCGAGCAGGCGGCACCGCCGGTCCTGCACTACAAGGTGTGCTCCACCTTCGACAGTGCCCCCCACGTGGGCAACATCGCCTGTGCGATCCAGACGCTGCACCCCCGCGTGGCCCACCGCTGGGTGCCCATCGTGGGCGGGCAACCCAGCCTGGGCCGCTACTGCGCGTTCAGCCACCTGTTCGCCGCAGCAGGCAGCGGCGGCGCCGTGCACCGCATCGACCGCCACCCCACCATGCGCCAGCACCCGGTGACGCCCATGGACGAGTCCGACCTGCGGCTGCACCTGGCGCGTCAGGGCCTGGAGGGCATCACCGCACTGCACTACCCGCAGTACGCCGAATCGCCCGCACTACTGGACGCTGCGCTGCAGTGCCTGCTGGAGGGCGACGCCACCTGCGTGCCCACACTGCTAGACCTGACGCATTCCGACCAACTGGCCCCGGTGGGCCGCCTGCTCTGGGAGCAGTCGCAACGCCACGGCCGCCTGCTGGCCGTGGGCTCCAGCGCCGTGGCCCAGGCCCTGGTAGCGCACTGGGCCCGGCCGGCGGCAAAGAGCACGCCACCACTGAGAAAGTCCGATGGCCCCGTGTTCGCCTGGGCTGGCAGCCTTTCGCCCCTGACCGCCGCCCAGGTGCAGGCCGCCACCGCCTACCAGCGAATCGCCGTGAACGGCGCGCAGCTGGGCAGCGACCCCACCTACGCGCAGTCCTTGCAAGACACGATCTGCACCTTGCTGCGTAACGGCCAGCATGTGCTGGCCTACACCGGCCCCACGGAGGGCAGCGCGGCTCCCGTCGCTTCAGCCGCTCCCGTCGCGCAGGCCAGCGCCGCGCTGGTGGCCCGCGTGGTCCAGGCCCAGGCCGACCACGGCACTCCGCTGCGCCGCGTAGGGATCGCAGGGGGCGACACGTCCAGCCACGCCGTGCAGGCGCTGCAGTTGTGGGGACTGTCGTACGGGACGACGCTGTGCCCCGGCGTCACCATCAGCGTCGCCCACAGCCCGGACCGGGACCGCCATGGGATGGAGCTGATGCTGAAGGGAGGGCAGATGGGTGGGGTGGATTTGTTCGAGAGGCTGCTGGGCGGGTAGGCAACGTTCAAGCCTCGAAGTCATCCACTTGGATCACCTTGTCCGCCGCCTGCATATAGGCCAGTGCCAGCGCCGGGTTGGGCATGCCGGCGGCAGCCTCCTCGAACGACCCCGTGCGCCGCACCAGCTTGTTCAATTGCTGGGTCGCCTGATCTCCCAGTTGCGCCGCCAGGTCCAGCGCCTGGATCAGGTCGACCAGCCCGCCGCCCTTGGGCAGGCTCACGTCGGGGCACAGCCGCTGCACCACGGCGGCGTTCTCGCGCAGCAGCTTGGCCAAAGCCAGCATCTGCACGTCGCGCAGCGGTGCCAGGTGGGACGTGCGGCTCAGCACCAAGCGGCCAATCAAGCGCCGTCCCGGCGCAGGCAGGTTGGCATACAGGTCTTTCAACACTTCCTCGGCGGCATCCAGCTGCATGCGCAGACCGGCCTGCGCCAGGGGCAGCATCTGTGCATCGCCTTCCACGGCATAGCGCCAGATGCAGGCACTGGCCATGTAGAGGTGCGCCAGGCAGTCGCCCAGACGCGATGACAGCAGCTCCATGCGCTTGAGCCGGCCGCCCAGCAAGCCCATGGCCACGTCGCAGGTCAACGCATACTTGGCGCTCAGTCGAGCCAGCAGTGCGGCCTCCTTGGCCAGTTCCTGGGGCGGTGATCCCACTACCGGCGCCCCGAACAGGCTGCGCCAGAGATTGCGGGCCACATGCCCGCCATGCCCCAGCAGGGCCTGACCCAGCGCCTCTTCGTCCTTGCGCTCCACGGCCTGCATCTCGGCCATCACGTACGGGTGGCAGCGCACCGCTCCTTGCCCAAAGATGATGAGCGACCGGGTGAGGATGTTGGCCCCCTCCACCGTGATCGCCACGGGCATGTGCCGGTACGCTACCGACAGCAGATTGGATGGCCCGTTAATGATCCCCTTGCCACCCAGAATGTCCATAGCGTGGTTAATCGATGTGCGCCCGGCCTCGGTCAGGTGAACCTTCAGTATGGCGCTGGCCACGCTGGGCTGTGCGCCCTGGTCCAGTGCCGCCGCCGTGAAGCGCCGCGCCGCGTCGGTCGCATACAGCTCGGCGGCCATGCCGGCGATGATGCCGGCGATGGCATCGAACTTGCCGATGGGCATGCCGAACTGCTCGCGCACCTTGCCGTAGCCGTTAGCGATGAAAACCGAGCTTTGCTGCGTAGCCGCGCCCAGCGCCGGCAACGAGATGGCACGGCCTGCCGCCAGGCACTCCATCAGCATGCGCCAGCCCTGGCCCACCTGCGCTTCCCCGCCGATGATCCAGTCCATGGGCACGAACACGTCCTCGCCCACGATGGGCCCGTTCATGAAGGCACTGTCCATGGGCCGATGGCGGCGCCCGATCTGCATGCCGGGCGTGGGCACGGGAATCAGCGCGCAGGTGATGCCCAGGTCGCGCTCACCCTCAGGCCGGCTTTCGTCGCGGGCGTTGAAGGCCAGGCCCACCACGGTCGCCACCGGCGCCAGGGTGATGTAGCGCTTGGAGAACGTGACGCTGAAGCCGCGCACGGGCCGGCCGTCGATCTCGCGCGTGGTCAGGATGCCGCGGTCGGGAATGGAGGCGGCATCGGAGCCGGCATACGGAGACGTCAGGCCAAAGCACGGCAGATCGCGGCCATCGGCCAGCCGGGGCAGGTAATGCTGCTTCTGCGCATCGGTGCCGTAGTGCAGCAGCAGCTCGGCAGGCCCGAGCGAGTTCGGCACCATGGCCGTGACCGCGGCCGATACGTTGACCGAGGCCAGCCGCGTCACCACCGTCGCATGGGCGAAGTGGCCGAAGCCCAGGCCACCCCACTCCTTGGGAATGATCATGCCGAAGAAGCGCTTCTCCCGCAGGTACTGCCACACCTCGGGCGGCAGGTCCCGCGCCGAGTCGATGGTGAAGTCGTCCAGCATGCTGCACAGCGTGCGCACCTCGTTGTTGAGAAAGGCTTGCTCCTCGGCCGTCAGTTGGTTCGGCCCCGTGGCGATCAGCGCATCGAAGTCGGGGTCGCCAGCGAACAGGCGTCCCTCGAAACCCACGGTGCCCGCCTCCAGCGCCGCGCGCTCGGTGTCGCCCATGACCGGCAAGGCCTTGGCAAACGGCGCCATGGCGAATCGACCGACGAGTGATGCAATGCCCATGATCACCTCCTGAAGCTAACCCCATCTTTTGCGCAGATGTACACGAGTCAGTTTCAACGGTTGGCCCCCTGCGCCGCACTCCCAGCTGCTGAAATGCTTGTCATCCATGGGCTTGTTTCAGGGGGCCTACGGCCAAGCAGAACCTCAGTGCATTGCCAGCACGGCAGACTCAGTCCACGGAAGCGCCGGACTGCTTGACGGCCTGGCCCCATTCCACAATCTCCGTGGCGATGAACTGGTCCATGGCTTCAGGCGTGGTCGGTGCGGGCTCGGAGCCTCGGTCGCGGATGAACTTCTGCATCTCTGCACTGGCCAGTATCTCGACGACCTCGCGGTTCAGCCGTTCCACCACGGCGCGCGGCGTGCCCTTGGGCGCCATCAGTCCCAGCCAGCCGACCGCCTCGAATCCCTTGAACTCCGGCAGGCCCGCCTCGGCGATCGCCGGCACGTTCGGCAACTGGCTGGAGCGCGTGGCTGATGTCACACCGAGCGCCACGGCTTTGCCGGCCTGGATGTTGGACAGGGCCGCCGTCACCGAGTCGACCATCAGCGGCACCTGCCCACCGATGAAGTCCGCCTGCGCGGGGCCGCTGCCCTTGTACGGAATATGCTCCATCTCGATCTTGGCGCGGGACTTGACCATCTCGGCGCTCAGATGCTGCGTGCCGCCGATGCCTGCGCTCGCATAGCTCAGCCTGCCCGGCTCGGCGCGCGCCCGGGTCACCAGATCCTGCATCGAGCGGATGCCCGACGCCGGATGCGCCAGGAACACCAGCGGCACCTTGGCCACCAGGCTGATGCCCTGCAGGTCCTTGCGCGGATCGCAGTTGACCTTGCGGTACAGCGTCTGGTTCACGGCCATGGCGCTGCCGGCCATCACCAGCGTGTAGCCGTCCGCCTTGGCGCGCACCACCTGCTCGGTGCCGATGTTGCTGCCCGCGCCGGCCTTGTTGTCCACCACCAGCGGTTGGCCCAGGCGGGTGCCGAGCTTCTCGGCCAGCGCACGGGCGAAGATGTCCGTCGCCTGGCCCGGCGGAAAGGGCACGACCAGCATGATGGGTTTCTCGGGCCAGGCGGCCATGGCGGCACTGGACAGGGTGAGCGCAAGAGCGGGAAGGTAGTGTTTCAGTGCCATGGTTGTCTCCTTTGGTGTTTTTTGGCGGGAAGAGTTTCAAGCACACCCGCTCGCTAAGGGAGCAGCTTCAATCCAAGCTCTTTTAAGAAAGCGTTGTGCTTTTGCTTTGCCTCTGCAATGGCTTTCTCGATCTCCACCAGTTCGCTGTGCGTTGCATCCAGATCGATCTCGGCCTCGCCCACTGCCGTGCTGATATAGCGCGAGATATTCAAATTGAAGTCGTTCTTCTCGATCTCTGCCATCTCCACCCGACGTGAGTAGCGCGTTTCTTCCTCGCGGAACTGGTAGGTCTTAATGATCTTGGCAATGTGCTCATCCGTCAGCTGGTTCTGGCGCTTGCCCTTGGCAAAGTGTTCCGCGGCGTTGATGAACAGCACATCGTCCGGCTTCTTGCACTTCTTCAGCACCAGGATGCACACCGGTATTCCGGTGGAATAGAACAGGTTGGACGGCAGCCCAATCACCGTATCGATGTGCCCGTCCATCAAAAGCTTCTTGCGAATGCGCTCCTCTGCCCCGCCCCGGAACAGCACCCCGTGCGGCAGGATGATGGCCATCACCCCCTCGTCTTTGAGGAAGTGAAAGCCGTGCAGCAAAAAGGCAAAGTCCGCCGCCGACTTGGGTGCCAGGCCGTGGCTTTTGAAGCGCACATCGTCTGCCATGGCCTCGCCCGGCTCCCAACGGTAGCTGAACGGCGGATTGGCCACAATGGCATCAAACGCAGGCTTTTTGGCCGGGTTCAGCTCACGCAGCATGTCCCAGTCGTTGGCCAGCGTGTCGCCGTGGAAGATTTCAAACTCCGTGTCCTTCACCCCGTGCAGCAGCATGTTCATGCGCGCCAGGTTGTAGGTGGTGATGTTCTTTTCTTGGCCGTAAATCTTGCCAATGCCGTGCGGCCCCATGCGCTTGCGCACGTTCAAAAGCAGCGAGCCCGAGCCACAGGCAAAGTCCATCACGCTATCGAGCCGCTGTCGCGCGCCTGTACGTGGCTCCTGGCTGTCCAGCGTCACGATGGTGGAGAGGATGTCCGAGATTTGCTGCGGCGTATAAAACTCCCCCGCCTTCTTGCCCGAGCCCGCCGCAAACTGGCCAATCAGGTATTCGTATGCATCGCCCAGCGCGTCCATCTCCTTGGAGAACTCTGCCAGCCCGTCGGCGATTTTCTGGATGATGGCGCATAGCTTGGCATTGCGCTCTGTGTAGCTTTTACCCAGCTTGGGCGAGGCCAAGTCAATCTCAGAGAACAAGCCCTGAAACGTGCTCTGAAACGATTCGGTTTCGATGTATTTGAAACCCGCTTGCAAGGTGTGCAGCAACTCGGCATCTTGCGTCCGGGCCATGTTGGCAATGCTGCTCCATAGATGCTGCGGCTCAATCACGTAATGCACCTTGCGGCGCATCTGCTTTTCAAATTCGGGCACATCGTCCAGGTTGCCCTCGTACCAAATCTGCAAGGGGGTCGATACCGAACTGTCAATCTGTGCGGGGTAGTCGCTGCCCAGCTCCTTCTTGGCCGCCGCCTCGTAGTTGTCCGACAGGTAGCGCAAAAACAGGAACGACAGCATGTAGTCGCGGAAATCGTCCGCGTCCATGGCTCCGCGCAGTTGGTCGGCAATCGCCCATAGCGTTTTGCCCAGCTTGGTTTGGTTTTGTTCGGTCATTTTTTAGGGCGATTTTTGATGGTGTTTTCCAACGCCTTGAGTTCGGCTTCATCCTGCGCGTCGGCGGCACGGGCTTCTTCAGCTTTGCGGCGCTGGTCAAAGTCCAGATACAGCGGCTCCAGCTTTTGCTCCATGCGGGCATGGCTCACCGTGCCAGCCCCGCTGAGCAGCGGGAACCCGTTGGACACGATGATCTGCCCCACGTTCTCGCGCCAAAAGCCCATGCTGGTGATGGTTTGCCGCTTGGCGCGCAGCTCTGCCGTTTCCAAGAAGATCACCACCAGCCGGTTCAGGGTGTCTACTTCGTCTTCTGTCAGATAATTCTTGGCCACCACAATGTCCTGCTTGCGCACCTGGGTGCCCTTCCACGTCAGCAGACCGAAATGCGGGTCGGCAGGGTTGGCGCGGCTCACGATGAGTTCTGCCGCCGTCTTTTGCGTCACCGCATACAGCAGCAGGTTTTGCACCGCGGCAAAAAAGGTCTGCGTGGCCTCATCCGTCTTGTCGTAGTCCGCCGCCAGGGCAAACAGGTCGCGCACCTTTTGGTAGAAGCGCTTTTCCGAGGCCCGAATGTCCCGGATGCGCGTCAGCATCTCGTCAAAATAGTCCGGGCGGCCGTCGGGGTTCTTCAGCCGCTCGTCGTCCATCACAAAGCCCTTGACCAGATACTCCTTGAGCACTGTCGACGCCCAGCGGCGAAACTGCACCCCACGCGGCGAGCGCACGCGGTAGCCCACGGCCAGGATGGCGTCGAGGTTGTAATGCGCCATCTGGTAGTTCTTGCCATCGGTGGCAGTTGTCAACCGTTGGTTGACAACTGAATCTAGGACCAACTCCTTCTCAGCAAAGATGGCTTTGAGGTGCTTGGCAATGTTCTGCTTGCTGGTTTGGAATAGCTCAGCCATTTCCAGTTGGGTGACCCACACCGTGCCCAAATCAACCCTCAGTTGAATCTGGCTCTCGCCGTCGTCAGAGGTGTAAAGGATAAGGCCGTTCATACAGTTGCCGGTGATGGTGCGACTGTGGGCGTTTGCGCGCCCGCAACTGCGGCAAGGCGGAATGCATAGCGGTTAAGGAAAACATCAAGAATTTCACGAAACATCTTCTTATCTGTTGCTGTGATTGATTCAGACTCGAATACTGAATATTTCGCGTGACTTCGCACGTTCAGAAAGCGTGCATACAATGCCTTCTTAGGCAGTCCTTCAAAGCACGTTGAAATGTGCTGGCGGCCAAAAAATATAGCCGTCTTCTCAAGGATACTTCGCAATGAATTGAAATGGTATTGCGATATCTTTCCAGACTTCGCAACCGCACGCAGTTCCTCTAACGCTGCAACATGATGTAGAAATGGCGATTCGCTTGTATCTTCAAGCGTGTATGTCTGGGCTTCATTCAACCGATGAAGCAAGTATGCCTTCTTCTTTATATCGAATTTGCTTTCAGATGATCTTTTTCCTTTGAGTTCATTAAACATTACGTTGAAAAAAAGACCGTGGTGCGTAGATACAACGACCTTGAGTTTGTTGTCTTCACGCTTCAGTAAGCTGCCGAGGCCAGCAGCAACAGCAATGGTGTTTTGCTCGTCCAAGGAGGAAATAGGATCGTCGATATATACATACTTCACCCAATCGTATGGCTGCCCCTTCTCCGCTTCGATTGCCAATCGAAGAATAGCCAAGAAGAAACACCAGATAAAAATATTCTCTTCACCTCGCGAAATCTTGATGTCCTCAAGTCGCCTGCGGCTGCCAGCTATCGTTACGTCGCGAAAAAACCGTATTTCTGCTGCGGCGTAATTGATTCTGAAGTCAAAATCTGCATATTGATGAAGAAGCGGGCGGACCTGGTCTTCAATGCCCATCCCATCAAGCCCATCAAAGAAATGAGACTCGGCCTTGAATTTAATCCTGCGATCCTTGTCTTCATCGAGATCATTGTCCCAATCGAAGAGGTCTTCCGTGAAGGCATTGAAGTAAAGAGTATCTCGCTTCTCTTCGTTCTTGCCCAGATTCTTAAACTCCATTGACAGCCGGGTTTTTCCCACACCATTGTGAGCAAACACCAGAACGAAGTCATTGGCAGCAACTGCAGTAGTACCTTTGCGTTGAGGGGTCTTCTTACGTTTTTGCACTCCCTTTAAGTCTTTGCGAAACTTCCGTGCTAAAGATTCCAAAGATCTAAATCTCGTGATGGTGGATGTCTTACTCATATTTTGATTCCATCAATGGACGGAAAAATTTGCTGCATCAGTGCCTTTTTGTGCTCGGCGAGAAGTGCTAATTTTCGCGCTTCGGCAGTTATTGCACCGTCCAAGTTCATTAGCCGGTCAGCAATTTTTCTCTGCTCTGCCAAACCCGGGAAAAAGCTTTCCCAACCTTCAATCGCGCCCTTTGTGATATGCATGATGCCAAGTCCGTTTGTAGTCTTGGATTTCATTCTTTCGGTCTCATGCTCCAGGATGATGGAAAGGAACTTTTTATCGATACCCGACTGTTCAACAACTTTCCAAATGTGGTAGTGATAGATGGTTTTCTCGCCGCGCCAAACTCGTGGGCCGAATGACGCAGACCATGCATAAAGAAGATCGCCATCTTCGCAATATTTGGTTTCATCCAGTTCAAGATTGGAGTAATACCAATTGTTGTTGGTGAAGAAATTGCCAACGCGCAGCACTTTATATTTTCCGGCGTCGAGAAGTTCTTCCTGTTTGTACGCCCGCCCGTTGTAGAAATTCGCAGCAGTGCCTAAGGTCATCTTTTCCCATTTCCCCGCATTCCGAAACTCAGGAAACCGCAGACGCGGCTGGGCTTCGCCTTCGCAGGGGAAAAGATGCTGCATCAGCCCTTTTTTATGAGTCTTGAGCGCGTCCACTTTGCGGGCTTGGGTGGCGATCAGTTCGTCCAATGAGTTCAGGCAGTCGGCGATTTTTTGCTGTTCTCCCTCATGGGCCAAAAGTATCTGTATTTTTCTTAACTTGTCTAAGTTTATTTTTGGTGGCACAGCATTAGGAAGTGAGCTAGCGCGCAGCTCCGACTGAAAAAATTCAGATTGAAAAAAATGATGCAGATAATAAGAATTAAAAGCCTTAGACTTCTTTATCACTGCGAGTGTCACATAGACACTGAACTCGTAGTTCCAGTCCACAACTTTGGAAAATCCAATCTTGCCTATTCTTGTAAGAAGAATATCGCCTTTTTCAGGTTTATTATTTTTTGTGGCAAAAAGATAATCATCATAGGAGATGAATTTATTTGCATTTCCACTAATTAGATTTTCGACACTGAAGAAAGGAACACCTTTCGATACATAGGATGGCGTCTGATGTGTGCCATCGAACACAGCATTCGATATTTCTTCGAGCTTATGCGAGCACCACCCGTCCTCGTCTCGATAATCTGGAAATCGAAGCTTAGGGACTAATCCAGTGGATTTTTTTTTGCTCATGATTTCAGACGTTCATATGACACGCTTGCACTGCGTCGATTCGTGATCGGTTGTGACAATACCCAGCTGCAGGACTTCTGTCAGAGGTTCATTGCTCATATGCACGCAACCCCGAAATCTCACGCCCCTGCGCAAGCTTTTGAAGCAACGGCACCAGCTCTTTCATCAGCACCGTTTCTGCCTGCGCCCTGGCCTTCCAACCCAGCTCCAGCGGGGCCATCAAACTGCTCAGCGCTTCGCCATCAAAAATCATGCGCTGCAAGACGCCGTCCACAAAAGCTTGCAGCGCAGCGGGGGCCAGCTGGTGGCGGGTGGCAATGTCGGCCAGCTCGGCGCTGTCTTTTTCCTTCTTGAATTTTGTGTAACCCTCGCGGATGGTGGCCTCGCTCAGGCCCTCGCCCGCCTTCAGGGTGTGGATGTAGGCGGCGATGTCTTCGCGCTCGTTCATGAATTTGGCGTCTGACAGGATCAAGCCCAGCAGCTCGTCCTTGGTCATCTTTTGCTTACCGCCGCCCAGCCCCTGCTGCGAAAAGCGGGACATAAGGCCCATGATGTAGTCGTAGTCGATCACGCTGCTGGCGAACAGCACAAATTCAAAGTCGAGCTGGTCCACGGCATCGATTGCTTCGCCGCGCGGCCCTTCGCTGCCTTTGTCGTGCTGGGCTTGTTGGGCTTTGAGGCGCTGGGCGGTTTCAAGGTAGGCACCGCGAAAGGCTTGCAGTTGCTCGGCAGGCAGGATGTGTTCGATGGCGGTGGCGTTGTCTGCGGTCAGGTCGGTGTATTGGTCAAGCTGGGTTTTCAGGCGCTGCACTTCTTTGAAGTTTTGGATGAAGGCGGCGCGGGCGTCGTCGCCCTTCAAGCTGTGCACGGCCTCGGGCGTACAGGCCAGGCCCTGGCTTTGCATGAAGTCGGCCAGTTTTTGCACGGCCGCGTCCAGCTTTTGGATGACGACCGGGGCTTTGTCTACCAGCCAAATCTCGCGCACTTGGTCCCCCGTTTTTTCGCCCGAGAACAGGGCAATGGCGGCGTCCACGTTGGCTTGCTGTTGGCGAAAGTCGAGGATGTTGCCGTAGGGCTTGGTGCCGTTGAGCACGCGGTTGGTGCGCGAGAACGCCTGGATCAAGCCGTGGTGCTTGAGGTTTTTGTCCACATACAGGGTGTTGAGGTATTTGCTGTCAAACCCGGTGAGCAGCATGTCCACCACGATGGTGATGTCGATTTTGTGGTACGGGGCCGCCGGAAAAGCCTTGCGCAAGTCTGCGTCGGGCCACTGGTGGTCTTTGATGCGCTTTTGTACGCCCTGGTAATACAGGTCGAACTCGCTGATGGAGTGGGCGGTAGAGTAGCGGGCGTTGTAGCTTGCCAAAATGGCTTTGAGGGCGGCTTTTTTGCCCTCGGGGTCTACCTGGTTGTCTTCTTTTTCTTGGGGCAGGTCTTCCTGGATTTGCCGCACATCGGCATCACCCTCTGCCGGGGGCGAGAACACGCAGGCGATGTTAAGCGGCACAAAGGCGGGGTCTGCAGCCTGCCTTGCTTGCTGAATCTCTTCAAACAGGCGGTGGTATTCAATGGCGTCGTTAATGCTGGCGGTGGCCAGCACGGCGTTGAAGCGGCGGTGGGCAGTGGCGGTGTCGTGCTTGGCCAAAATGGCTTCGATCACGGCCTTCTTGGCCAGGGCTTCGCCGGGCTTGGGTGGGTTTTTGCCCTCGGGCTTGTAGTAGTCCACATGGAAGCGCAGCACGTTGGCGTCTTCAATGGCGTGGGTGATGGTGTAGGCGTGCAGTTGTTTTTGAAACAGGTCTTCCGTGGTCTTCATGGAGGCCTGTTCGTCCTCAATCTGCGTGCGGCTGGAGTTGGCCTCAAAAATGGGCGTGCCGGTAAAGCCAAACAGTTGCGCCTTGGGAAAGAATTCTTTGATGGCCTGGTGGTTTTCGCCAAACTGCGAGCGGTGGCATTCGTCAAAGATGAAGACGATGCGCTTGTTGGCCAACGGTGCCAGCTGCTCTTTGTAGGTGGCCTTGCCGTCTTTCTTTTGCTGCTTGTTGCGTTTGCTGTTTTCGTCCAGCGCCAGGCCCAGCTTTTGGATGGTGGTGACGATGACCTTGTCGGCATAGTCATTGGACAGCAGGCGGCGCACTAGCGTGGCGGTGTTGGTATTCTCTTCAACGCAGCCTTCTTGGAAGCGGTTGAATTCTTCGCGGGTCTGGCGGTCCAGGTCTTTGCGGTCCACCACGAAGAGGCATTTCTCCACATCGGGGTTGTCTTTGAGCAGAGTGGACGCCTTGAAGGACGTGAGCGTTTTGCCGCTGCCCGTGGTGTGCCAGATGTAGCCGTTGCCGTTGTTTTGGTGAATGCACTCGACGATGCGTTTGACGGCATAGACCTGGTAGGGCCGCATCATCAACAGCTTTTGCTCCGACGCCACCAGCACCATGTAGCGGCTGATGGTTTGGCCCAGGGTGCATTTGCCCAAGAACTTGTCGGCAAACTCATCGAGCTGGGTGATCTTTTTGTTGAGCTCGTCCGCAAATTGGTAGATGGGCAAAAACCGCTCGTCCGCATTGAACGCAAAGTGCCGGGCGTTGTTGTTGGCGAAGTAGTAGGTGTTGGTGCGGTTGCTGACGATGAAGAGCTGCAAAAAGCTCAGCAGCGTTTTGGTGTAGCCATTGCCGGGGTCGTTTTTGTAGTCAACGATCTGCTCCATGGCCCGGCGGGGGTTGATGGTGAGCGTTTTCAGCTCGACCTGCACACACGGCACGCCGTTGATGAGGATGAGCACATCAAACCGGTGGTGACTGTAGTCGGTGTTGATGCGCAGCTGGTTGACCACTTCAAAGGTGTTCTTGCACCAGTCTTTGATGTTGACCAGCGTGTAGTTCAGCGGAGTGCCGTCTTCACGCGTGAAGGCGTTGATGCTGCGCAGCGTTTTGGCTGCGGTGAACACGTCGGGAGTGACGATTTCATCGAGCAGGCGGGCAAATTCGCCATCGGTCAGATGGACGCGGTTCAGGGCCTCAAACTTCTCGCGAAAGTTGCGCTCCAGCGCAGCACGGTCGCGGATTTCGGGGCGGTATTCGTACTTGAGGCCCTGGAGCTTGCCGATGAAGCCGTATTCAATCTGCTCCTCTTTGACGGCGGGGCTTGGCGTGACGGGTGCCGGGACGTAGCTGGGGGTGGTTGGAGGCATGGTGAGGCAATAGACGTGTCAGCCGGGCTGGCGCGGGCCCTGCGGTTTCAATGCATCTGCCATTGTGCCGGGTTGACCTGGGCCGGTTTTCTGATTCTCCGGTCTTGCCGGATAAGTGGAAATTTTATAAACAAAAAGCCGCGCAGCCCTTTCGGAATCTGCGCGGCCAGCTACTGGTTCAGTAGCAATCCAGATCGATCAGATCACTTCTTCTGCGGTGGAACGTCCGTGCAGGAGCCGTGCGCAATCTCTGCCGCCATGCCGATGCTTTCGCCCAGCGTGGGGTGCGGGTGGATGGTCTTGCCGATGTCCACCGCGTCCGCGCCCATCTCGATCGCCAGCGCGATCTCGCCGATCATGTCACCAGCGTGGGTGCCCACGATGCCGCCACCCAGGATCTTGCCGTGGCCGTGGGCCTCGGGGGAATCATCGAACAGCAGCTTGGTCACGCCTTCATCGCGGCCGTTGGCGATGGCGCGGCCCGAGGCGTTCCAGGGGAACAGGCCCTTCTTGACCTTGATGCCTTGTGCCTTGGCCTGGTCTTCCGTCAGGCCCACCCATGCCACTTCCGGGTCGGTGTAGGCCACGCTCGGGATCACGCGGGCGTTGAAGGCGGCCGAGGCCAGTTCCTTGTTGCCCTGCAGTTCACCAGCGATCACCTCCGCTGCCACGTGCGCCTCATGCACCGCCTTGTGCGCCAGCATGGGCTGGCCCACGATGTCGCCGATGGCGAAGATGTGCGGCACGTTGGTGCGCATCTGGATGTCGACGTTGATGAAGCCGCGGTCCGTGACGGACACGCCGGCCTTCTCGGCACTGATCTTCTTGCCGTTGGGCGTGCGGCCCACGGCCTGCAGCACCAGGTCGTAAGTCTGCGGTGCGGGGGCGGTGCCGCCCTCTTCCGCCGCGGCGAACGTCACCTTGATGCCTTCGGGCGTGGCTTCTGCGCCCACCGTCTTGGTCTTCAACATGATGTTGTCGAAGCGCGGCGCGTTCATCTTTTGCCAGATCTTGACGAGGTCGCGGTCGGCGCCCTGCATCAGGCCGTCCATCATTTCCACCACGTCCAGCCGTGCGCCCAGCGTGGAGTACACCGTGCCCATTTCCAGGCCGATGATGCCGCCGCCGAGGATCAGCATGCGTTTGGGGACTTCCTTCAGCTCCAGCGCGCCGGTCGAGTCGACCACGCGCGGATCCTTGGGCATGAACGGCAGGTGCACGGCCTGCGAGCCGGCGGCGATGATGGCGTTCTTGAAGGCGATGACGCGCTTAGAGCCCGTCTTCTCCTGGCCCTCGGCGCCGGTGGTCTCTTCCACTTCGAGGTGGTTGGCGCCCACGAACTGGCCCACGCCGCGTACGGTGGTCACCTTGCGCATCTTGGCCATGGCCGCCAGGCCGCCGGTCAGCTTGCCGATGACCTTTTCCTTGTGGCCGCGCAGCGTGTCGATGTTGACCTGCGGCGCGCCGAAGTCGATTCCGGCGGCCTTCAGGTGGCTCACTTCGTCGATCACGGCGGCCACGTGCAGCAGTGCCTTCGATGGGATGCAACCCACGTTCAGGCACACGCCACCCAGCGTGGCATAGCGCTCGACGATCACGACCTTCAGGCCCAGATCGGCCGCGCGGAACGCAGCCGAATAGCCGCCGGGGCCGCCGCCGAGCACGACCACGTCGCATTCGATATCCGCCGTGCCGCCGAAGCTGGCTGCTTCGATTTTGGGAGCTGCTGGCGCTTGATCGGCGGCACTTTCAGATGATTTTGTACCTGAAGAGGCCGCAGGAGCAGCGCTGGCCGCTGCCTTTTCAGGAGCAGCCGGTGCAGGTGCTGCGGCGGCATCGGCCGCCTCCAGCGTCAGCACCACGCCGCCTTCGGCGATCTTGTCGCCGATCTTCACCTTCACCTCTTTGACCACGCCGGCGTGGCTGGAGGGAATCTCCATCGATGCCTTGTCGGACTCGACGGTGATCAGGCTCTGCTCCACCTTGACGGTGTCGCCGGCCTTCACCAGCACTTCGATCACGCCCACTTCGGCGAAATCGCCGATGTCCGGAACCTTGATGTCAATTACTGCCATATCGGAATCTCCCTCACAGCAGGATGCGGCGGTAGTCCGCCAGCACCTGGCCCAGGTACGCGTTGAAGCGCGCGGCGCTGGCGCCGTCGATCACGCGGTGGTCGTACGACAGCGACAGCGGCAGCACCAGGCGCGGCACGAACTGCTTGCCGTCCCAAACCGGCTTCATCTGGCCCTTCGAGAGGCCCAGGATGGCCACTTCGGGCGCGTTGATGATGGGGGTGAAGTGCGTGCCGCCGATGCCGCCCAGCGACGAGATCGAGAAGCAGCCGCCCTGCATGTCGGCCGCGCCGAGCTTGCCGTCGCGGGCCTTCTTGGCCAGCTCGCCCATCTCCTGGCTGATCTGGATGATGCCCTTCTTGTCGGCATCCTTGAGCACCGGCACCACCAGGCCATTGGGCGTGTCCGCCGCAAAGCCGATGTTGAAGTACTGCTTGTAGACGAGCGTGTCGCCGTCCAGGCTGGTGTTGAACTCAGGGAACTTCTTGAGCGCGGCCACCACGGCCTTGATCACGAAGGCGAGCATGGTCACCTTCACGCCGGACTTCTCGTTCTCCTTGTTGGTGGAGACGCGGAAGGCTTCCAGCTCGGTGATGTCGGCCTCGTCGTTGTTGGTGACGTGGGGGATCATCACCCAGTTGCGGTGCAGGTTGGCGCCGCTGATCTTCTTGATGCGCGAGAGGTCCTTGCGATCCACGGCGCCGAACTTGGCGAAGTCGACCTTCGGCCACGGCAGCACGTCCAGACCCACGCCCGATCCGCCGCCACCGCCGGCAGGGGCCTTGGCCGCCTGGGCCTTGGTCTGCACGCCGCCGGCCATCACCGACTTGGTGAAGGCTTGGATGTCTTCCTGCGTGATGCGGCCCTTGGGGCCCGTGCCTTTCAGCTCTTCCAGCGGCACGCCGAGCTCGCGCGCGAACTTGCGCACGGAGGGCGATGCGTGCGGCAGGCCGACCGGCGCGGCACCGGGAGCGTGCGGCGCGGGTGCTGCAGCGGATGCCGTTGCAGGCGCCGCCGCCGCAGCAGCGGCCGGTGCGGGCGCCGGTGCCTGCGATTCAGCCGGGGCCTGGGGTGCAGGGGCCGCCGCAGGCTGGGGAGCGGGTGCGGCAGCCGCAGGGGCCGTGCCTTCCAGCACCGCCACGAAGTCGCCGATGTTGACCGTGTCGCCGATCTTGATCTTGAGTTCCTTCACCACGCCAGCGGCGGGCGACGGGATCTCCATCGAAGCCTTGTCGGATTCCACGGTGAAGAGCGACTGCTCTTCCTTCACCGTGTCGCCCACCTTCACCAGCACTTCGATGACAGCCACGTCCTTGAAGTCGCCGATATCGGGAATGCGCACCTCGATCGGGCCGGCGGCAGCGGCGGGTGCCGGTGCAGGCGCCGAGGGTGCCGGCGCGGCAGGCGCTTCCGATTTGATAGCAGTTGGCGCTTGTGCTGCGGGCGCTGGAGCCGATTTTTGCTCGGATGCACCAGCGTCGGCCGATTCCACCACCACGATGACGGAGCCCTGCTTGACCTTGTCGCCAATGGCGACCTTGATCTCCTTGACGGTGCCGGCGTGGCTCGACGGGATCTCCATCGACGCCTTGTCCGATTCCACCGTGATGAGCGACTGCTCGGCCTTCACCGTGTCGCCGGGCTTGACCAGCACTTCGATCACGCCCACTTCGTCGAAGTCCCCGATGTCCGGGACCTGGATGTCTACCAATGCCATGTGTGTCTCCGGTCGGTTTTACGCGTAGAGCGGGTTGATCTTGTCGGTGTTGATGCCGTACTTCTGGATGGCCTCGGCCACCTTCGACGCCGGCAGCACGCCGTCTTCGGCTAGGCCCTTGAGCGCAGCGACCACGATGTAGTGGCGGTTGATCTCGAAGTGCTCACGCAGCTTGCTGCGGAAGTCACTGCGGCCAAAGCCGTCGGTCCCCAGCACCTTGTACGTGCGGCCCTTGGGCACGAACGGACGGATCTGCTCCGCGTAGGCCTTCATGTAGTCGGTGGATGCGACCACCGGGCCGGTGGTCTTGCCCAATTGCTCCTCGACGAACGACACGCGGGGGGCGTCGGTCGGGTGCAGCAGGTTCCAGCGCTCGGCTTCCTGGCCGTCGCGGGTCAGCTCGTTGAAGCTCGGGCAGCTCCACACCGAAGCGGCCACGCCCCAGTCCTTCTCCAGCAATTCCTGGGCGAAGAACGACTCCCGCAGGATGGTGCCGGAGCCCAGCAGCTGCACCGTGGGCGCTTCCTTGGACAACGCGGGCGCCTGCTTGCACAGGTACATGCCCTTGATGATCTGCTCTTCCGTGCCGGGCTGCAGGCCGGGCATGGGGTAGTTCTCGTTCAGCAGCGTCAGGTAGTAGAAGACGTTTTCCTGGCGCTCGACCATGCGCTTGAGGCCGTCATGCATGATGACCGCGACTTCGTGCGCGAAGGTCGGGTCGTAGCTGATGCAGTTGGGGATGGTGTTGGCCAGGATGTGGCTGTGGCCGTCCTCGTGCTGCAGGCCTTCGCCGTTCAGCGTGGTCCGGCCCGAGGTGCCGCCCAGCAGGAAGCCGCGGGCCTGCATGTCGCCAGCCGCCCAAGCCAGGTCGCCGATGCGCTGGAAGCCGAACATCGAGTAGTACACGTAGAACGGCACCATGATGCGGTTGTTCGTGCTGTACGACGTGGCGGCGGCGATCCAGCTGCTCATGCCGCCGGCTTCGTTGATGCCTTCCTGCAAGATCTGGCCGGCCTTGTCTTCCTTGTAGTACATGACCTGGTCCTTGTCGACCGGGGTGTACTGCTGACCGTGCGGGTTGTAGATGCCGATTTGGCGGAACAGGCCTTCCATACCGAAGGTGCGCGCCTCGTCCACCAGGATGGGCACCACGCGCGGACCCAGGGCCTGGTCGCGCAGCAGCTGCGTGAGGAAGCGCACATAGGCTTGCGTGGTCGAGATCTCGCGGCCTTCGGGCGTGGCGTCCAGGATGGCCTTGAAGGTGTCGAGCGACGGCACGGTGAAGCTCTCGTCGGCCTTCACGCGGCGCTTGGGCAGGTAACCGCCGAGGGCCTTGCGGCGCTCGTGCAGGTACTTCATCTCGGGCGTGTCGTCGGCCGGCTTGTAGAAAGGCAGGTCGGCGATCTGACTGTCCGGGATCGGAATGTTGAAGCGGTCGCGGAAGGCCTTGATGTCCTCGTCGCCGAGCTTCTTGGTCTGGTGCACGGTGTTCTTGCCTTCACCGATCTTGCCCATGCCGAAGCCCTTGACGGTCTTCACCAGCAGCACGGTGGGCTGGCCCTTGTGCTCATTGGCGGCAGAGAACGCGGCGTAGACCTTCTGCGCATCGTGGCCACCACGGCGCAGGTTCCAGATCTCGTCGTCGCTCATGTGCTCGACCATCTTCAGCGTGCGCGGATCGCGGCCGAAGAAGTTCTTGCGCACGTAGGCGCCGTCATTGGCCTTGAACGACTGGTAGTCCCCGTCGTTGCATTCCATCATGATCTTGCGCAGCGCGCCGTCCTTGTCGCGCGCCAGCAAGTCGTCCCAGCCCTTGCCCCACAGCAGCTTGATGACGTTCCAGCCGGAGCCGCGGAATTCGCCTTCCAGTTCCTGGATGATCTTGCCGTTGCCGCGCACCGGGCCGTCCAGGCGCTGCAGATTGCAGTTGATGACGAAGATCAGGTTGTCCAGGTTCTCACGCGCGGCCAGGCCGATGGCGCCCAGCGATTCGACTTCGTCCATCTCGCCGTCGCCGCAGAACACCCAGACCTTGCGGTTCTCGGTGTTGGCGATGCCACGGGCGTGCAGGTACTTGAGAAAACGAGCTTGATAAATGGCCATCAACGGGCCCAGGCCCATCGACACCGTGGGGAACTGCCAGAACTCGGGCATCAGCTTGGGATGCGGATAGCTCGACAGACCCTTGCCGTCCACTTCCTGGCGGAAATTCAGCAGTTGCTCTTCGGAGAGGCGGCCTTCGAGGTACGCGCGGGCGTAGATGCCGGGCGACACATGGCCCTGGATGTACAGCAGGTCGCCGCCGTGGTTCTCGCTCTCGGCGTGCCAGAAGTGGTTGAAGCCTGCGCCGAACATGTTGGCCAGCGAGGCGAACGAGCCGATGTGGCCGCCCAGGTCGCCGCCTTCAGGTGGGTGGTGGCGATTGGCCTTGACCACCATCGCCATGGCGTTCCAGCGCATGTAGGCGCGCAGGCGCGCTTCGATTTCGAGGTTGCCGGGGCAGCGTGCTTCCTGGCTGGCTTCCAGCGTGTTCACGTAGCCGGTGTTGGCGGAGAACGGCGTGTCGATGCTGCTCTGGCGGGCATGTTCCAACAGCTGCTCGATCAGGAAATGGGCACGTTCCGCACCTTCCTTGTCGATGACCGCCGTCAGTGCATCCATCCACTCACGGGTTTCCTGCTGGTCGGTGTCGAGGGGGGTCGAGGCGGATTTTCCGGCCTGGGGGTCGGTCTGTTCGGACATGCCATGTCTCCTTGGAACTAGCTGTGAAAGGGCGTCAATTTGGCGGAAGTGTCTCACACTTCATCGCCATTTCAAATGGTGCTTATTGTTTTCATATTGCGATAAATTGCTGCAAACGCACATTTTTTCTCTCTATGAAACGGAGCTCGCGCTCCCCTACACTCCGCCCCATGGACTCCATCGAGCGCGTGCCCTCCGATTCCCCCGCCATCAAGACGCCCGCCCGCGCGTGGCGCAAGTGGTGGCGCAGCCTTTCGCCCACACGGCAGGATCGCTTTGCCGCGCTGGCACCGCTGGCAGCCGTGCTCATGTTCTTGGCAGCCATCGTGGCGGCGTTCTGGTATTTGCGCATGGAAGAAGGCGAGCGCGAGAAGGAAGCCCTCAAGCGTGACGTGGAATATGCTCAGCAAAGGGTGCGCCTGCGGCTGCTGGAGCGCCAGGAGCAGATCATGCGCATCGCGCGAGATCTCTCCAACCAGGACCTGGAACGCACCGACTTCGTGAACCGGGCCGAAGCGCTCATCAGCCAGTACCCCGAGCTGCAGACCATCACCTGGATCGACGAGAAGCGCCGGATCCGTGCCAGCCACGCGGCACCCACGGTGAGCAGCAGCCAGCTGCGCGTCGCCGGGGAGGTGCTCAAGAACGGCGACACGGCCGATACCTTCACGCTGGCGCGCGACCTGCAGCAGCCGGTGTACTCCCAGCCGGTGGGAGCCAACGGCGAGCCCGCACCGCTGCTGCAACTGCAGGTGCCGCTGTCCGCTCAGGGGCGGTTCAGCGGCGTGGTGCTGAGCGAATACTCGATCGACAGCCTGCTGCGCTACGGCACGCCCACCGAAGTCCTGGCACGCTATGCCGTCACCCTGCTGGACGGCAACAGCCAGGTCCTGGCCGGCACGCCGCTGCAGCCCCGCGCCGTAGGCCTGCTGCCGTGGTCGGCACCGCCCAACGAATACGAGGTGCCCGTCTCGCCCGTGGGCAACGGACTGGTGCTGCGGGCCCAGGCCTACCGCACCTCGCTGGGCGTGGTCGGCAGCGGTCTCTTCTGGCTGGTGGGCACCCTGAGCGCCATGACCGCCTGGCTGCTGATCGCCACCTGGCGGCACACCCGCCGCCGCATGCAGGCGCAGCAGGCCGTGGTGGCCGAAACCAACTTTCGCCGCGCGATGGAAAACTCCATCCTGACCGGCATGCGCGCGCTGGACATGAATGGCCGCATCACCTATGTGAACGCCGCTTTCTGCCAGATGACCGGCTGGTCCGAGGCCGAACTGGTCGGCCAGGTACCGCCGTATTCCTATTGGCCCGAGTCGGACCACGAAGCGCTGCACGCCAAGCTGCGCGACGAGATGTCGGGCAAGTCGTTCGCCGGGGGCTTCCAGGTGCGTGTGAAGCGCAAGAGCGGCACCTTGTTCGACGCCCGGCTGTATGTTTCCCCGCTCATCGACGCCCATGGCCAGCAGACCGGCTGGATGACGTCGATGACGGACATCACCGAGCCCAACCGCGTGCGCGAACAGCTCAGCGCGTCGCACGAGCGCTTCACCATCGTGCTCGAGTCCCTGGACGCTTCCGTTTCGGTGGCCCCCCTGGGCAGCGAGGAGCTGCTGTTTGCCAACAAGCTGTACCGCCAGTGGTTCGGCTCGCAGACCCACGGCCACTTGCAGCTGGTGGCGCAGGCCGGCGTGCTGCCGGCCGATTCGACCTCCGGCGGCATGGACGACGAGGACGGTCTGATGGGCCTGCCCACCGACCCGCTGACCAGTGCCCGCTCCGAGAACGCCGAGGTCTACCTGCCCGACCTGGGCAAGTGGCTGGAAGTGCGTTCGCGCTATCTGAACTGGGTGGACGGCCGCCTCGCGCAGATGGTGATCGCCACCGACATCACGCCGCGCCGGCAGGCGGAAGAACAGGCTTCGCGCCAGGCCGAACGGGCCCAGTCGGTCAGCCGCCTCATCACCATGGGCGAGATGGCCTCCAGCGTGGCGCACGAGCTGAACCAGCCGCTGACCGCTATCAGCAACTACTGCAGCGGCATGATCTCGCGCATCCAGGGCGGGCAGATCACCGAGGAGGCCCTGCTCTCCGCTCTGCAGAAGACGGCCCACCAGGCGCAGCGGGCCGGGCAGATCATCCAGCGCATCCGCGCCTTTGTGAAGAAGAGCGAACCCAACCGGGCCCTGGCCGATGTGCACGACATGGTCAGCGAGGCCGTGGAGCTCGCCGACATCGAATTGCGCCGCCACAACGTGCGGCTGTCGCACTATGTCGCGGCACGCCTTCCGCAGGTGATGGCCGACACCATCCTCATCGAGCAGGTGCTGGTGAATCTGATGAAGAACGGCGCCGAGTCCATCGCTCAGGCCCAGCGCCCGCCAGCGCGCCGCAGTGTCGAGTTGCGGGTGGTGCCGCGCAATGTGGAAGGGCGCGATGTCATCGAGTTCTCGGTGCATGACACGGGCAAGGGCCTGGCGCCCGAAGTGCTGGAACACCTGTTCGAAGCCTTCTTCTCCACCAAGCAGGAAGGCATGGGCATGGGCCTCAACCTGTGCCGCAGCATCGTCGAGTCGCACCAGGGACGGATGCATGCGGAGAACCTCTACAATGGATCGGAGGTCACCGGATGCCGGTTCTCCTTCTGGCTACCGCTGGCACAACCTGCGGATGCCACTATGAATTCAGTAGCGATCACGCCAAATCCAAGGACTGTTGCATGAGCTTGATTCCGAAAAAGGGCACCGTTTACGTTGTGGATGACGATGAAGCCGTCAGAGATTCCCTGCAGTGGCTTCTGGAAGGCAAGGACTACCGGGTAAGGTGCTTCGATTCGGCCGAGACATTCCTGTCGCGCTACGACCCTCGCGAGGTGGCCTGCCTCATCGTGGACATCCGCATGGGCGGCATGACGGGCCTGGAACTGCAGGACCGCTTGCTCGAGCGCAAGTCGCCCCTGCCCATCGTCTTCATCACCGGCCACGGCGATGTGCCCATGGCCGTGAACACCATGAAGAAGGGCGCGCTGGACTTCATCCAGAAGCCGTTCAACGAAGAAGAGCTGCTGGCCCTGGTCGAACGCATGCTCGAACATGCCCGCGAAGCCTTCGCCGGCCACCAGCAGGCCGCCAGCCGCGACGCCCTGCTGTCCAAGCTGACCGGCCGCGAGGCGCAGGTGCTCGAACGCATCGTCGCCGGCCGCCTGAACAAGCAGATCGCCGACGACCTCGGCATCAGCATCAAGACGGTGGAGGCGCACCGCGCCAACATCATGGAAAAGCTCAGCGCCAACACCGTGGCCGACCTGCTCAAGATCGCCCTGGGGCAGACTGCGCCCAAGGCCTGATCGCTCCTTTTTCGATAGCTGTCTGCGCACTATTGACGGGCGCCAGACAGCTTTTTTACTTGTACTCCCGGTAATTCAAAGATGACAGCCCAACTGATCGACGGCAACGCCCTCTCCCGCCAACTGCGCACCCAGGTGGCCGAACGCGCCAACGCCCTGAAGGCCCGCGGCGTGACGCCAGGCCTCGCGGTGGTGCTGGTGGGCGAAAACCCGGCCAGCCAGGTCTACGTGCGCAACAAGGTCAAGGCCTGCGAGGACAGCGGCCTGCACTCGGTGCTGGAGAAGTACGACGCGGCGATGACCGAAGCCGACTTGCTCGCACGCGTGGAGGCGCTCAACAATGACCCGGCCATCCACGGCATCCTGGTGCAACTTCCGCTGCCGGCCCACATCGACGCCCAGAAGGTCATCGAGGCCATCTCGCCCGCCAAGGACGTGGACGGCTTCCACATCGCCAGCGCCGGTGCGCTGATGACCGGCATGCCCGGCTTCTGGCCCTGCACGCCCTACGGCTGCATGAAAATGCTGGAGCACATCGGCTACGACCTGCGCGGCAAGCACGCCGTGGTCATCGGCCGCAGCAACATCGTGGGCAAGCCCATGGCGCTGATGCTGCTGGCCCAGGATGCCACCGTCACCGTCTGCCACTCCCGCACGGCCGACCTCAAGGCGCAGACCCTGCAGGCCGACGTGATCGTCGCCGCGGTGGGCAAGCGCGACGTGTTGACGGCCGACATGGTCAAGCCAGGCGCCGTGGTCATCGACGTGGGCATGAACCGCAACGACGAGGGCAAGCTCTGCGGCGACGTGGATTTCGCCGGGGTGAAGGAAGTCGCTGGCTGGATCACCCCCGTGCCGGGCGGTGTCGGCCCCATGACCATCACCATGCTGCTGGTCAACACGCTGGAGGCCGCCGAGCGCGCCGCTGGCTGAGCGCCGAGGCGCCCGGCCCATCGTCGGCATAGCGACGATCAATCCACTTCGTCATTGAAACCGGCGCGCTTGCCCGCACAATGCTTCGCATGAGCAATCCTCTCCTCGACTTCTCCGACCTCCCGCAATTCGGCCGCATCCGCCCTGAAGATGTGCCCCAGGCCATCGACACGCTGCTCGAGCGCGCCAATACGGCTCTCGAGACGGTGACGGCGCCGGACTTCCCGGCCCGCTGGGATGCCATTGCCAAAGTGCTGGACGTTGCCACCGAGGAGTTGGGCCGCGCCTGGGGTGCGGTGAGCCATCTCAACAGCGTGGCGGACACGCCGGAGCTGCGCGCTGCATACAACGCCGCCCTGCCCCGCGTGACCGAGTTCTGGACGCGCCTGGGCGCCGACGAGCGGCTGTATGCCAAGTACAAGGCCATCGATCCGTCCACCCTCAGTCCCGAGCAACAGCAGGCGCTGCGCAACGCAGTGCGCAATTTCGTGCTTTCCGGCGCCGAACTGCAAGGCCCGGCCCGCGAACGTTTTGCCCAGATCCAGGAACGCCAGGCCGAACTGAGCCAGAAGTTCAGCGAGAACGCGCTCGATGCCACCGACGCCTTCGCTTACTACGCGCAGGCCGAAGAGCTCGACGGTGTGCCGGCCGACGTACAACAGTCCGCACGGGCCGCGGCCCAGGCCGAGGGCAAGCCCGGCTACAAGCTCACGCTGAAGATGCCCTGCTACCTGCCGGTCATGCAGTTCGCCCGCAGCAGCGCCTTGCGCGAGACGCTCTACCGCGCCTATGTGACGCGCGCCTCGGACCAGGCCGAGGGCGACGCCCGCCGCTTCGACAACACCGAACTGGTCAAGGAAATCCTGGCGCTGCGCAAGGAAGAGGCACAGCTGCTGGGCTACGCCAACTTCGGCGAAGTATCGCTGGTGCCCAAGATGGCGGAGTCGCCCGCACAGGTCGTCGACTTCCTGCGCGACCTCGCCCGCCGCGCGCGGCCTTATGCCGAGCAGGACGTGGCCGACCTGCGCACCTTTGCGGCCGAGCAACTCGGCATCGCCGACCCGCAATCCTGGGACTGGCCCTACATCTCCGAGAAGCTCAAGGAACAACGGTATTCCTTCAGCGAGCAGGAGGTGAAGCAGTACTTCACGGCGCCCAAGGTGCTGGGCGGCCTGTTCAAGATCATCGAAACGCTGTTCGAGGTCGCCATCCGCAAGGACAAGGCACCCGTGTGGAACCCCGCTGTGGAGTTCTACCGCATCGAACGCAATGGCCAGCTCATCGGCCAGTTCTATCTGGACCAGCCGGCCCGCGTCGGCAAGCGTGGCGGTGCCTGGATGGACGATGTGCGTGCCCGTTGGCTCCGTCCGGACACAGGTACCCTGCAGACGCCCGTGGCGCATCTCGTCTGCAACTTCGCCGAGGGCGTTGACGGCAAGCCGCCGCTGCTCACGCACGACGATGTCATCACCTTGTTCCACGAGTTCGGCCATGGCTTGCACCACATGCTCACGCAAGTGAACGAGCGCGACGTGTCGGGGATCAGCGGCGTGGAGTGGGACGCCGTCGAACTGCCGAGCCAGTTCATGGAGAACTTCTGCTGGGAATGGGATGTGCTCAAGCACATGACCTCGCACGTGGATACGGGCGAGCCTCTGCCGCGCGCCCTGTTCGACAAGATGATCGCCGCCAAGAATTTCCAGAGCGGCATGGCCACGCTGCGCCAGATCGAGTTCGCGCTGTTCGACATGCTGCTGCACACGGAGCACGACCCCGCCAGCGACTTCATGCCCCTGCTAGACCAGGTGCGCGCAGAGGTTGCCGTGCTGCAGCCTCCGGCTTTCAGCCGCTCGGCCCACACCTTCAGCCACATTTTTGCGGGCGGCTACGCCGCCGGTTACTACAGCTACAAGTGGGCGGAAGTGCTGAGCGCCGATGCCTATGCCGCCTTCGAGGAATCTGCCGGAGCGGATGGCCAGGCCGATGCCGAAACCGGCCGCCGCTACCGCGAAGCCATCCTGGAAGCCGGAGGCAGCCGCCCTGCGATGGAGTCGTTCAAGGCCTTCCGTGGCCGCGAGCCGTCGCTGGATGCGCTGCTGCGCCATCAGGGCATGGCCGCCGCCTGAGCGAGTGGCCGGGCCAAACCAGACCACCAGCACAACGAGACAGGAGCCGCACATGAATCCACGCTACGCACTCTCCTTGGCGGGGGCCGCCGTGCTGGTACTGCTGGCCACCGCCGTGCAGGCCCAGCAGGTCTATCGCATCGTCGGGCCGGACGGCAAGGTCACCTTTTCAGACCGAGCCCCCGACCCTGCGGCCCAGGCCGCACCGGTGCCCACGGAGCGTGCTCAGGGCGCTGGCGGCCCCGCGTTGCCCTACGAGCTGCGCCAGGTCGCAGCCCGGTTTCCCGTCACGCTCTACACCGGCAATGACTGCGCGCCGTGCGCCAGCGCGCGCAATCTGTTGATCGCGCGGGGCGTACCGTTCACGGAACGCACGGTCAACACCAATGAAGACATTGAAGCCTTGCAGCGGCTGAGCGGCGGTACGAGCCTGCCCTTCGGTACCGTGGGTGGCCAGCAGCTGCAGGGATTTTCCGACACGGAGTGGACGCAGTACCTGGACGCTGCCGGCTACCCCAAGCAGTCGCAGTTGCCGACCGGCTACCGCCGCGCGGCGGCCACGCCGCTGGTCGCCTCGGTCGCCAGGCCGGCCCCGGCACCCGCCGCTGCAGCGTCGGCCGTACGACCGGCCCAACCATCTGCCGCTCCCTCTGGCCCGACCCCCTCCAATCCGGCGGGCATCACGTTCTGATGTACTGAACCCGCGGACCTGCAGCGCAGGCCATTCATCGCATTCAGAAGGTCAGCGTTTTCACGCCTTCCGCGGTACCCAGGAGGCACACACTGGCCTTTTGGTGTGCGAATACGCCCACGGTCAGCACGCCGGGCCACTGATTCACCTCAGACTCGAACATCAGCGGATCCCGGATGCGCAAGCCCAGCACATCCACGATGTGCTGCCCGTTGTCGGTGACGAGCGGCTGTCCGTCCCGAAGCCGGACGGTGGCCGAACCGCCCAGCGCTTGGAACCGCCGCCGGACATGTTCGGTGGCCATGGGAATGACCTCTACCGGCAGGGGAAAGCTGCCGAGCACATCGACCAGCTTGGACTCGTCCGCAATGCAGACGAACCGCTGCGCCAGCGCCGCGACGATCTTCTCCCGCGTGAGCGCCGCTCCACCGCCCTTGACCATATGGCCCTGCGCATCGATCTCATCGGCCCCATCGATGTACACCGCGAGCGATTCGACTTCATTCGCATCGAATACCGGAATCCCCAGCGCCTTCAGCCGCTCGGTGCTGGCCACTGAACTGGAGACGGCGCCGCGGATGCGGTCCTTCATGCTGGCGAGAGCTTCGATGAACTTGTTGACCGTGGAGCCGGTACCGACGCCGACGATCTCGCCCGGCACTACGTACTGCAACGCGGCCTGGCCGACGAGGGCCTTGAGTTCGTCTTGGGTCAAGGAGGAAGAGGGAGTGGTCGTCATGGGAGAAAATCGGAGTGATCCCGGAATTATCCCCATGTCGCTCATCCCCTACTCCCTCGCCCGCCCCTTTCTCTTCGGCCTGGACGCCGAAGCCGCCCACGATCTCACCATGGACATGCTCGCGCGAGGCCAGCGCACGCCGCTGCAGTGGGCGTGGAGCAGCGAAACCGTGGACGATCCTATTGAACTCGCCGGCCTGACGTTCCCCAACCGTGTCGGCATGGCCGCAGGCCTGGACAAGAATGCCCGGTGCATCGACGCCCTGGGGGCGATGGGCTTTGGCTTCGTGGAGGTTGGGACGGTCACGCCCAAGGCACAGCCCGGCAATCCCAAGCCGCGCATGTTCCGTCTGCCGCAAGCCCGGGCCCTGATCAACCGGCTGGGCTTCAATAACGAGGGGCTGGACGCCTTCCTGCACAACGTGCAGCAAGCGCGCTTCCGCCAGCAGCCTCGAAAGCATCCCATGCTGTTGGGCCTGAACATTGGCAAGAACGCCAGCACGCCCATCGAACAAGCCACCGGCGATTATCTGACCTGCCTGGAGGGCGTCTTCCCGCATGCAGACTATGTCACCGTCAACATCAGCTCACCCAACACGCAGAACCTCCGTGCGCTCCAGAGCGACGAGGCGCTGGACCAATTGCTGAGCGCCATCGCCGAGCGGCGCGCCACGCTGGCAAGCCAACACCTCGCTGCCCATGGCAAAGAGCGACGCGTTCCGATCTTCGTGAAGATCGCACCCGACCTGGACGAAGCGCAGGTGGCCGTCATCGCCGCCACGCTGCAGCGCCATCGCATGGACGGCGTCATCGCCACCAACACGACCATCCAGCGGGATGCCGTGCAAGGCCTGAGCCACGCGGCAGAAGCCGGCGGCCTCAGCGGCGCCCCCGTCCTCCAGGCCAGCAACCGTGTGATCCGTCAACTGCGCGCTGCACTGGGCCCGGGTTTCCCCATCATCGGCGTCGGCGGCATCCTGAGCGCTGCCGACGCCGTGAGCAAGATCGAAGCGGGTGCCGACGTGGTGCAGATCTATACGGGCTTGATCTACGAAGGTCCCACCCTCGTCAATCGGGCAGCCCGGGCCATCAAAGCGTTGCGCTGAATCTTCAAACGCCTCCAACAAAAAAAGGCCCCAGGGGCCTTTTTTTACATGGCAAGAGCAGCGAAGGTCACCGCCGCATGCGCGCCAGCAAAGGCATGAGCACGCTGGACCAGCGGATCAGTCGGCTCGGACCTGCAGCCAAGGCGCCCAGCGCGGCCACCGCCACCACGGCTGGATGCAACCGGGCGAAAGCCAAGACCCGGGCCACCAGCGGCGCCTGGGGGTCGATTCCGGCGTCTTCCGCCTGCAGCGCCACCGCTTGGCGGTGCGCCGCGCGGCGGGCCCGCAGACGTTCGCGCTGCAAGGCAATCCGTTCCAGCACCTTCTGCTGGGGTTCCGTAGGTGTGGGGAGGCCGGAGTCGCGCTCCAGCGGAGGTCGCATGCTACTCACAGTCGCTCCTTGATTTCTCGCCAGTCATGGGCCAACTCGCGGCGCGTGAGGGCAAAGGCGTTGCCGGCCTGGCGCACGGTGGAAATCAGCGTGCCGAGCACGGCGGCCCAGATGAGCAGCCATCCACCGGCGACCAGCCAAGCCACCAAGATGCGATGCGGTGTGTCCCAGAACTGCACCAGAAGCGCCACGGACAGCAGCGTCAGGGTGACCACGGTGAGACCACCGAGTGCAACGGCAAGGACCACCAAGCGCCCCAGGCGCCGCTTTTGCTCCGACCACTCCAGCCTGGCAAGCTCCAGACGATCTTCCGCCGCAATTGCGCCTTCAATGATGTTGGCACGCCAGCGCGCGACCCAGCCTTCCAGGCCCAAAAGGGCAAACCAGTTCATGCGGCGCTTTCGTTATGCATTGTGATCGTCCTCCCCGCGACCTTCATCGATCAACGGCGGGCAAGCAGGAAACCCACCAGCGCACCTGCTGCGAGGGCTGCGCCAGCCACTCGCCAGGGCTCATCGTGGGCATACCGGTCGGCAGCACGTGCTGCCTCCTTGGCTTGGTAGGCGGCCTCTTGCGCTGCACGTGCTGCGGATTCACGCACGGTATGGATGCCGTCGTCGAGGCGCTGACGCAGGCGCTTGATTTCGGGAACGCTGTCCAGGTCCTTGCTGGAAATCAGGCTCCGAAGATCGGAAACGAGCTTTTCGAGTTCGTGTTGTGCGTTGGAAACGGTGTCGGAAGCAGTAGTCATACACAAGCCTTTCATAGCAGGAAACAACGGTAATCCGCCATGTCCCAGGGGGGTGTAGGCGGACGCCTCATCTTAGCCAATGCACCCGTACGGATGGCTGCCGTACAGCAATCAGGGGCTTCATGGCGGCGGGTCGGTTTCAAGAAAGCGAAGACACCATCTTGGCGACATGCTCGGCGATGGCAAGAGAGCTGGTCAGCCCCGGCGACTCGATACCGAACAGGTTGACCAGTCCAGGCGCGCCATGGTGATCGGGACCCTGGATCAGGAAATCGCCTGCCGGTTCTGCGGGGCCGTGGATCTTGGGACGGATGCCGGCATAGCCGGGCGTCAGCGCGCCGTCTCGCAGCGCTGGCCAGTACTTGCGCACCTCGGCATAGAAGGCATCGCCCCTTCGGGGGTCGACCACCAGATCCTGCGCGTCAGAAACCCACTCGACGTCCGGGCCGAATTTGGCCTGGCCGCCCAGATCCAGCGTGAGATGGACACCCAGGCCGGCGGGCTCTGGCACCGGATACACCAAACGTGTAAAAGGCGCCCGACCTGCCAGCGTGAAGTAACTGCCCTTGGCGTAATGCGCTTGCGGCACATGACGCGGATCCAGCCCTTCGAAGCGCCCGGCGAGATCAGGCGCGTGGAGCCCCGCCGCATTGACGACGGTGCGGGCCGCGATGCCCGTGCCGTCCTCGGTCTGGAGGTGGATCCGATCGTCGGCCACACGGGCCCGCGCCACCGGGGAATGGAAGGCCACCAGTCCGCCGGCGTGCTCCAGGTCGCCCTGCAGGGCCAGCATCAACGCGTGACTGTCCACGATGCCCGTGCTTGGAGACAGCAGCGCAGCATGGCACGCAAGTGCAGGCTCCAGCGCCTGCGCCTGATCGCTCGTGAGCCACTGGAGATCATCCACGCCATTGGCCCGGGCCTTGGCCCGGATGGCTTGGAGCGTCTCCACCTGCTGCGGCGCGGTTGCCACGATGAGTTTGCCGCAACGGCGGTGCGGCACGCCTCTGTCTGCGCAGTAGGCATACAGCAATGCCTTGCCCTGCACGCACAGCCGGGCCTTCAGCGAACCTGCAGGGTAATAAATGCCGGCATGGATCACTTCACTGTTGCGCGAACTCGTGCCGGTGCCAATGGCCCCCTCGGCTTCAAGCACCCATACCTCGCGCCCGCTCAGGGCCAAGGCACGTGCCACGGCCAAGCCCACGACACCTGCGCCGATGACCACGCAATCGATCCGCTCCATTTCATCCTCCCCTGGTGCTGCATGCACGGGCCGTCCATTGGCTCACGCCTGCTCGAAGCCTTCCAGCACGTTCACCGCATTCAGGCCCAGTTCCGACGCCGCATAGCCGCCCTCCAGCACGAAGACCGTGGGCAGACCCATCTGTGATAAGCGCTGGCCCAATGTCACGAAATCCGCAGAAGCCAGCTTGAAGCGCGAAATGGGATCTCCTGCAAACGTATCGAGGCCTAGGGAGACCACCAGCCCTTCGGCCCCAAAGCCTCCGATGCGCGCGCATGCCTGCTCCAGCGTGGCGAACCACTCACGCGCAGTGGTGCCCGCCGGAAGTGGAAGGTTCAAATTGAAGCCGGTGCCAGCCCCCTCCCCCGTCTCGTCGGCGTGGCCAAGGTAGAACGGATATTCTGTCCGCGGGTCACCGTGGATACTGACGAAGAACACGTCGGAGCGGCCATAGAAAATGCTCTGCGTGCCGTTGCCGTGGTGGTAGTCCACGTCCAGCACCGCCACTTTGCCAAAGCCGCGCAGTCTCAGCGTCTGTGCGGCCACTGCCGCATTGTTGAGAAAGCAGTAGCCGCCCATGAAATCCGGACCGGCATGGTGGCCCGGTGGACGTGTATTGCAAAAGGCGGCACGGGCACCATCCGCCACGAATGCCGCGGCGCTGGCGGCGGCATCCGCGCCTGCCTTGGCGGCAGCCCAGGTCCCCTCGGCCATCGGCGTGCCGTTGTCCATGGAATACAACCCCAGGCGGGCAACGAAGTTGTCTGGCTCGATGTCAGAGCGCAGCGTGCGCACCGGCCAGACCGACGGAAAGGGTTGCACGGCTCCGTTGGCTTGATCCAGTGCCAACCACTGCTGCCAAGCGGTTTGCAGGAAGCGCAGGTAACGCGCCGAATGCACCTGGTTCAGCGCTTCGCTGCAGTCCTCTGTCGCTCCGCGCAGCTCATGCCCCCGCTCACGCAGGCGGGCCTCCACGAAATCGGCGCGCGCCGGCTTCTCGAAGCACGGCACCCGTTCGCCGCGGAAGAACTCGTGGACGGGCGCGTGCCCTTGGTGCAAAGCGTTGTGAAAAGTGATCATGGTCGGGTCAGGCAAGCCCTACGCTGCGTGAAAGCAGGGGAAGGCAACATGGCGCCGTCGCCAGCCCAGCCATCCAGGGGCGATCGGCCCAGGATCATGACATGCGTAAACCGGCAAAAGCAGGAGGCCTGCCGGGAAATGTCCGACTCGCGCGTTCTCGTCTTCTACACCGCACTTTTTAAGGGCGCGAACCGCCACCTCGACGCCAGCGCATCCCGAGAACCCATAAAAAAACCCTTGCAGGAGACCCTGCAAGGGTTTGATTGGTGGGTGATACATGGATCGAACATGTGACCCCTGCCGTGTGAAGGCAGTGCTCTACCGCTGAGCTAATCACCCGGTGAACACGCACTCAGCGAGCGCGAATTCAAACAAAACACTGGTGGGTGATACATGGATCGAACATGTGACCCCTGCCGTGTGAAGGCAGTGCTCTACCGCTGAGCTAATCACCCGTGCTGTCTTAGCGACAAGCCTGCGATTATTGCACAGAATTTCAGACCGCCTGAGCTGATCGCCAAATTGTTTTGCCGCCGCTGGCCTTGTCGATCTGCGTGAGCGTGTCCTCGTGTTCCGCCAGCTCCTGCGCGCTGGCAGGCAGCACCTGCAACGCGATGGCGCTCAGGTCGATGGCCGCTACCTGAACACCGTCCTCGCCCGACGGGCTGTCGTCTGCGATGAGCAGCGCGTCCTGGCCCCGGGTCAGGTTGATGTACACATCGGCCAGCAATTCCGCGTCGAGCAAGGCGCCATGCAAGGTCCGGCCCGAGTTGTCGACCCCCAGGCGGTCGCACAACGCATCCAGCGAGTTGCGCTTGCCGGGATACAGCTCCTTCGCCATGGCCAGCGTGTCGGTCACGCTCGCCACGTAGTTCTTGAAGGGAGAGCGGCCGGTGAGTTCCAGTTCCTTGTTCAGGAAGCCGACGTCGAAGGCCGCGTTGTGAATGATGATTTCCGCGCCCTGCAGGTACTGCAGGATCTCATCGGCCATGTCCGCGAACTTCGGCTTGTCCTTCAGGAACTCGTTGCTGATCCCGTGCACCTTCAGCGCATCCTCGTGGCTGTCGCGTCCTGGGTTGAAGTACAGGTGCAGGTTGTTGCCTGTGAGCTTGCGATTCAGCAATTCGACGCAGCCCAGTTCGATGATGCGGTCCCCGCCCTCGGCCGACAAGCCGGTGGTTTCCGTGTCCAGGACAATCTGGCGGGACATCAGTGGTTTTCCTTGGCGTGGTTGATCGTGTACTTGGGAATCTCGACCGTCACATCCGCCTGCGCCAGGATGGCTTGGCAGGACAGGCGGGATTGCGGCTCCAGGCCCCAGGCACGGTCCAGCAGGTCCTCTTCCTCTTCTTCCGCCTCGTTGAGAGACTCCAGGCCCTCGCGGACGATCACGTGGCAGGTCGTGCAGGCACAGCTCATGTCGCAGGCATGCTCAATCTTGATGTCGTTGTCCAGCAAGGCTTCGCAGATCGACGTGCCTGCCGGAGCGGAAATCTGGGTGCCTTCGGGGCAGTACTCGGGATGGGGAAGGATTTTGATGACGGGCATGGGCGTCCGGTTCGGGTGCTTCGTGGATATTCTTGGTTCTTGTCAGAGGGCCTGGACGTTCTTGCCCGCCAGCGCCTCGCGGATGCCCCGGTTCATACGCTGCGCCGCGAAGGCCTCGGTACCCTTGGCCAAGGCCTGCGTGGCAGCCTCTACCGCGGCCGCGTCATCGGACGCATCACGCGTTTCTCGCAGCGACTGCATCAGCGTCTCGATGGCAGCCCGCTCATCAGAGGAGAGGACGTCGCCATCGGCATCCAGTGCGCTCTGCGTGGCCAGCAGCATGCGGTCGGCATCGACGCGGGCCTCCACCAGTGCACGGGCGCGCATGTCGTCCTGCGCCGTGGCAAAGCCTTCCTGCAGCATGCGCGCGATCTGGTCATCCGACAGGCCGTAGGACGGCTTCACGTCGATGCGTGCCTCCACCCCGCTGCTCAGTTCCTTGGCGCTGACGTTCAGCAGGCCGTCGGCATCGACGGTGAAGGTGACGCGTATGCGAGCGGCACCGGCTGCCATGGGCGGAATGCCGCGCAGCTCGAAGCGGGCCAGGCTGCGGCAGTCGACGACCAAATCACGCTCCCCCTGAACGACGTGAACGGCCAACGCCGTTTGGCCATCCTTGTAGGTGGTGAAGTCCTGCGCTTTGGCGGTGGGAATGGTCTCATTGCGCGCCACGATGCGCTCGACGAGGCCACCCATGGTTTCGATGCCCAGCGACAGCGGGATCACGTCCAGCAACAGCAGGTCTCCGGCCGTGTTGTTGCCCGCCAGCTGGTTGGCCTGGATGGCTGCGCCGAGAGCCACGACCTCGTCGGGGTTCAGATTGGTCAGCGGCTCCCGACCGAAGTAGTCGGCCACCGCCTGACGGATCTGGGGCATCCGCGTGGAACCGCCCACGAGCACAACGCCTTGCACCTCTTCGCGCGAGAGCTGCGCGTCGCGCAGGGCACGCCGAACGGCGGCCAGCGAGCGCGCCGTCAGCGCAGCCGTGGCCGCATCGAAATCTGCACGATGGACGTCAAATCGGACCTCTGCGCCCGCCACATCAGCGCAGAACGCTACACTTTCAGTAGCAGTCAACGCTTCCTTGCAGCGCCTAGCGGCCGCACGCACGGCGGCTTTGTCCTCCGGAGTGACCGCCCGGACACCCGCCTGCTGAAGCACCCAATCGGCCAGCGCCGCGTCGTAGTCATCCCCACCCAGCGCGGAATCGCCCCCGGTCGAAATCACCTCGAAGACGCCCTGCGTGAGCCGCAGGATAGAGATGTCAAATGTGCCGCCGCCCAGGTCATAGACGGCGTAGATGCCTTCGGAGGCGTTATCCAGTCCGTAAGCAATCGCGGCCGCCGTGGGCTCGTTGATCAAACGCAGCAGGTTCAGGCCCGCCAGCCGCGCAGCGTCCTTGGTTGCCTGGCGCTGCGCATCGTCGAAATAGGCCGGCACGGTGATGACGGCACCATAGAGATCGTCGTTGAAGCTGTCTTCCGCCCGGTAGCGCAGCGTGGCAAGAATCTCCGCACTCACCTCCACCGGCGACTTCACGCCGCCAGCCGTCTCCAAGGACACCATGCCCGCAGCGCCCGGCTCACGGCCCTCGTCAGCGGCGACGAAGGCATACGGCAGCGCGTCGCGCCGCGCCACATCCTGCAGGCCCCTGCCCATGAAGCGCTTGACGGAAGCAATGGTGTTGACGGGATCGCTGACCTGCTGCGCCGCGGCGTCATGGCCGATCTGGCGACCGCCGCCGGGCAGATAACGCACCACGGAAGGCAGCAGAATCCGTCCCTGGTCATCCGGCAGGCACTCGGCCACCCCGTTGCGCACCGCCGCCACCAGGGAGTGGGTCGTGCCCAGGTCGATCCCCACGGCAATGCGTCGCTGATGGGGATCAGGGGATTGGCCGGGTTCGGAAATCTGCAGAAGCGCCATGGCGTAGTGTGGTCCTGGAAAGAATGCGGCGGGCGCCGAGGCCCCGCCGTGGGGGCTCTATTGTCCCAGTTGATCCCTGCGGGTCTCGATGTCCTGCGCAAAACGCGCAATGAACATGAGGGCTCTGACCTCCCGCGCGGCACCGGCATAGTCAGATTGCTGGTCGATCAGTTCGGTGCAGCGGGCAATGGCCGATCGGCGCGATTCCTGCACCTCGTCGTCGAGCCGGTCCAGATCGGCCTCGCCACGCGCCTCCTCCAGCGCCTCGCGCCATTCCATCTGCTGCATCAAGAACGCCGCGGGCATGGCCGTGTTGTCTTCCGCCTGGATGGGAGCGCCGTGCAGTTCGCACAGGTAGGCCGCGCGTCGCAACGGATCTTTCAGCCGCTGGTACGCCTCGTTGATGCGCACCGACCATTGCATGGCGAGCCGCTGTGCGGCCGCACCCTGCGCAGCGAAGCGATCGGGATGCGCTTCGCGCTGCAGTTCCTTCCAGCGCGCATCCACGGCGCTGCGGTCTTGCGCAAAGCGTCGCGGAAGGTCGAAGAGCTCGAAGTCGTCAGATTGAAGGTTCATGATGGCAAGAAAAAACCGCCAGCGTGGTGCACGATGGCGGTCACAGCAAGGCGCGAGCAGGACACAGTCACACGCGGAAGCTCTCCCCGCAACCACAGCGATCACGCTCGTTCGGGTTGTTGAAGCGAAAGCCTTCGTTGAGCCCCTCGCGCACAAAGTCGAGTTCGGTGCCGTCGATGTAGGCCAGGCTCTTGGGATCGATCAGCACCTTCACGCCGTGGTTCTCGAACACGACGTCTTCAGGCGCCTGATCGTCCACGTACTCCAGCTTGTAGGCCAAGCCGGAGCAACCGGTGGTCTTCACGCCCAATCGGACGCCCACGCCCTTGCCCCGCCGCGACAGATAGCGCGTCACGTGCCGGGCGGCCGCTTCGGTCAGGGTAATAGCCATGGCTCAGGCTGCCGCCACCGCCGCGTGCTTGGTCTTGTAGTCCAGCACGGCCGCCTTGATGGCGTCTTCTGCCAGGATGGAGCAGTGCACCTTCACCGGAGGCAGCGCCAGTTCCTGTGCGATCTCGCTGTTCTTCAGCGCCGCCGCCTCGTCGAGCGTCTTGCCCTTGACCCATTCCGTCACCAGAGACGACGAGGCAATGGCAGAGCCACAGCCATAGGTCTTGAAGCGCGCGTCTTCGATGACGCCGGTGGCGGGATTGACCTTGATCTGCAGCTTCATCACATCGCCGCAGGCTGGAGCGCCCACCATCCCGGTGCCCACCGTTTCGTCACCCTTGTCGAACGAGCCCACATTGCGGGGATTCTCGTAATGGTCGATCACTTTGTCTGAGTAAGCCATGGTCTTTACCTCTTCAATTCAATGCGCAGCCCATTGGATGGTGCTGATGTCGATGCCGTCCTTGTACATGTCCCACAGCGGGCTCAGTTCGCGGAGCTTGGCCACGTTGTGTCGGATCGTGGAGACGGCGTAGTCGATCTCTTCTTCGGTGGTGAAGCGGCCAATAGTCATGCGCAGGCTGCTGTGGGCCAACTCGTCGCTGCGGCCCAGGGCACGCAACACGTAGCTGGGCTCCAGGCTGGCGGACGTGCACGCCGAGCCGGACGACACGGCCAAGCCCTTGATCCCCATGATCAGCGACTCGCCCTCGACGTAGTTGAAGCTGATGTTGAGGTTGTGCGGGACGCGACGCTCCATGTCACCGTTCACAAACACCTGCTCGATGTCCTTGAGGCCGTCCAGCAAGCGTTGCTGCAGCGCCTTGGCCTTGGCGACATCCTGCGCCATCTCTTCGCGGGCAATGCGGAAGGCCTCGCCCATGCCCACGATCTGGTGCGTGGGCAAGGTGCCGGAGCGCATGCCGCGCTCGTGACCGCCGCCGTGCATCTGCGCTTCCAGACGCACCCGCGGCTTGCGGCGTACATACAGGGCACCAATGCCCTTGGGGCCGTAGGTCTTGTGTGAAGCCAGGCTCAGCAGGTCGACCGGCAACTGCGCCATGTCGATCTCGATCTTGCCGGTGGCCTGCGCAGCGTCCACGTGGAAGATGACGCCCTTCTCGCGGCACAGGGCGCCAATGGCGGGGATGTCCTGGATCACGCCGATCTCGTTGTTCACGAACATCACGCTCAGCAGAATCGTGTCCGGGCGAATAGCCGCCTTGAGCACTTCAAAGTCGAGCAGGCCGTTCTCCTGCACGTCCAGATAGGTCACCTCGAAGCCCTGGCGCTCCAGCTCGCGCATGGTGTCCAGCACTGCCTTGTGCTCGGTCTTGACCGTGATCAGGTGCTTGCCCTTGCCCTTGTAGAACTGGGCTGCGCCCTTCAATGCGAGGTTGTTGGATTCGGTCGCCCCACTGGTCCAGACGATTTCGCGCGGGTCTGCACCGATCAACGCCGCAACGTCGCCGCGGGCCTTCTCGACCGCCTCCTCCGCCTCCCAACCCCACGCATGACTGCGCGATGCCGGATTGCCAAAGTGCTCGCGCAGCCAGGGAATCATGGCGTCCACGACGCGGGGATCCACGGGGGTGGTCGCGCCGTAGTCAAGGTAGATCGGGAAATGCGGGGTCATATCCATGGCTGGCTCAGTAAAAGTGTCTGGCTGGCGAACGTCAGAGTTCCAATGCGCGCATCAGGACTTGGCAAACGCGTTGCCGAGGGCGAACACCGAATTGGGAGCGTTCACGCGAATGGGCTTCACCACCGGAGTGGTCGAGATGGCGCGGCGCACCACCGGCTTGTCCTCGATCTGCACGCCCTTGGCCAACTGGTCATCCACCAGCTTCTGCAGCGTGACGGAGTCCAGGAATTCGACCATGCGCTGGTTTAACGAAGCCCACAGCTCATGGGTCATGCAGCGGCCAGCCTCGCCGAGGCAGTTCTCCTTGCCGCCGCACTGGGTCGCGTCGATCGGCTCGTCGACGGAGACGATGATGTCCGCCACAGTGATATCGCCTGCCTTGCGGGCGAGCGTGTAGCCGCCGCCGGGACCACGCGTGGACTCGACCAGCTCATGGCGGCGCAGCTTGCCGAACAACTGTTCCAGATAGGACAGCGAGATCTGCTGGCGCTGGCTGATCGCGGCGAGGGTGACAGGACCGTTGTTCTGGCGCAGGGCCAGATCGATCATGGCGGTGACCGCAAAACGGCCTTTGGTAGTGAGACGCATCGCAAGCTCCTTGTCTTCAGGCTTGTCCGTTACAGAAACGCCGCAGGCCGTGGACCGACCCGGGCACCGTCTCCGCCCCTTACTCCCGCACGCATCAGGGGCCGTGCAAAGAGCCCTGTTTCTTCGTGGGCTTTGTGTTCTTGACTATTTAAGGCAAGTATAGCACAAATCCCTATTGTTTTTGTCGGGTAACAAAACTGATCAGTCGCATTTCCACCTGACGGGTTGCACTGGACGGTCAAACGGCCACGTGGTCTTCTCCCGGGGCGCCGAACGCTTGCGCCTTCAGCTTCGACAACTGATCCCGCGTCCGCGCCGCTTGTTCGAACTCCAGATTGCGCGCGTGTTCCAGCATCTGTTTTTCCAGCCGCTTGATCTCACGGGCCACGTCTTTCTCCGACATGTCCTCGACCTGGGCGCGCCGCATGGCTTCCTGCTCCAGCCGCTCGGCGTCCTTCCCAGCCTTCTCGCTGTAGACGCCGTCGATCAGGTCACGCACCTGCTTCACGATGCTGCGGGGAGTGATGCCGTGTGCTTCGTTGTATGCGATCTGCTTGGCACGGCGGCGTTCCGTCTCGTCGATGGCCTTCTTCATCGAATCCGTGATCCGGTCGGCGTACAGGATCGCCTGGCCATTGAGGTTCCGCGCTGCGCGGCCGATGGTCTGGATCAGGCTGCGCTCCGCGCGCAGGAAGCCTTCCTTGTCCGCGTCCAGGATGGCGACGAGCGACACCTCGGGGATATCCAGCCCCTCGCGCAGCAGGTTGATCCCCACCAACACGTCGAAGGCCCCCAGGCGCAGATCGCGGATGATCTCCACCCGTTCCACGGTATCGATGTCGGAATGCAGATACCGCACCTTGACGCCGTTGTCCGTAAGGTAGTCGGTGAGCTGTTCCGCCATGCGCTTGGTCAGCGTCGTAATGAGTACGCGCTGATTCTTTTCCGATCGAATGCGTATTTCTTGCAGCACATCGTCGACCTGATGCGTGGCTGGACGCACTTCCACGATGGGGTCGACCAAGCCCGTCGGCCGCACCACCTGGTCCACCACCTGGCCGGCGTGCGTCTTTTCGTAGTCAGCCGGCGTGGCCGAAACGAAGACGACCTGTCGCATGCGTTTCTCGAACTCCTCGAATTTGAGCGGACGGTTGTCCAGCGCGGACGGCAAACGGAACCCGTATTCGACCAACGTCGTCTTGCGGGAGCGGTCGCCGTTGTACATGGCGCTGAGCTGGCCGATCATCTGGTGACTCTCGTCGAGGAACATGAGCGCATCAGGCGGCAAATAGTCGGTCAGCGTGCTGGGCGGGTCGCCTGGCGATGATCCGGACAGGTGGCGCGTGTAGTTTTCGATGCCCTTGCAGTGTCCGACCTCACTGAGCATCTCCAGGTCGAAGCGGGTGCGCTGCTCCAGGCGCTGCGCCTCCACCAGCTTGCCGTCGGCGACGAACTGCTGCAGCCGCTCGGCCAACTCCAGCTTGATGGTCTCGACAGCGGCCAGCACCTTGTCGCGGGGCGTCACGTAGTGGCTGCTCGGATAGACCGTGAACCGCGGGATCTTCTGGCGAACGCGCCCCGTGAGCGGGTCGAACAGCTGCAGGCTTTCGATCTCGTCGTCGAACAGTTCAATGCGGATCGCCAGTTCGGAATGCTCTGCAGGGAAGACGTCGATGGTGTCTCCGCGCACGCGGAACTTGCCCCGGCTGAAGTCCTGCTCGTTGCGCTGGTACTGCATGCGGATGAGCTGGGCGATCACGTCGCGCTGGCCCAGCTTGTCTCCGACGCGGAGGGTCATCACCATACGGTGGTAGCTCTCCGGCTCGCCGATGCCGTAGATGGCAGACACGGTGGCCACGATCACGACATCGCGGCGCTCCATCAGGCTCTTGGTGCACGACAGCCGCATCTGCTCGATGTGCTCGTTGATGGCACTGTCCTTCTCGATGAACAGGTCGCGCTGCGGCACATAGGCCTCGGGTTGGTAGTAGTCGTAGTAGCTGACGAAGTACTCGACCGCGTTCTTGGGAAAAAACTCGCGGAACTCGCTGTACAGCTGGGCGGCCAGGGTCTTGTTGGGCGCGAAGATGATCGCCGGACGGCCCAGCCGGGCGATGACGTTGGCCATGGTGAAGGTCTTGCCGGAACCTGTCACGCCCAACAGCGTCTGGAACACTTCGCCGTCGTTCACGCCCTCCACCAGCTTGTCGATCGCCCCGGGCTGATCGCCCGCCGGCGGGTACGGCTGGTACAGCTCGAAAGGCGAGCCCGGGAAGGTGACGAACTGGCCGGTGAGCGGTTCTGAGGTAACTTCGTGCATGATGGGTCAGCGAACCGGTGGGGGCCGCCGTTAAAATCTCGGGTTGACCTGAAAGCCTACAGTAGCTGAGGTCAACTTGCCCGATTTCCACCCTCAAGGACTTTTCAATGTCTCTGTTCACCGCCGTCGAAATGGCCCCCCGCGACCCGATCCTGGGTCTGAATGAGCAATACAACGCGGACACCAACCCCAACAAGGTCAACCTCGGCGTGGGTGTGTATTTCGACGACAACGGCAAGCTGCCCCTGCTGCAGTGCGTGCAGGCCGCTGAAAAGGCCATGATGGAAAAGCCCACGGCACGCGGCTACCTGCCCATCGACGGCATCGTGGCGTACGACAATGCCGTCAAGGCGCTGGTGTTCGGTGCCGACAGCGAGCCCGTTACCTCCGGCCGCGTGGCCACGGTGCAGGCCGTGGGCGGTACCGGCGGCCTGAAGATCGGCGCCGACTTCCTGAAGAAGCTCAGCCCCAACGCCACGGTGCTGATCTCCGACCCGAGCTGGGAAAACCACCGCGCGCTGTTCACCAACGCCGGCTTCACGGTCGACACCTACGCCTACTACGACGCGGCCAAGCGCGGCGTGAACTTCGAAGGCATGCTGGCCAGCCTGAAGGCCGCCGCTGCCGGCACCATCGTCGTGCTGCATGCCTGCTGCCACAACCCCACCGGCTATGACATCACGCCCGAGCAATGGGACCAGGTCATCGCCGTGGTCAAGGCCCAGGGCCTGACGGCTTTCCTCGACATGGCCTACCAGGGCTTCGGCCACGGCATTGCCGAAGACGGTGCCGTCATCAACAAGTTCGTGGCCGCGGGCCTGAGCTTCTTCGTGTCCACCTCCTTCTCCAAGAGCTTCAGCCTGTACGGCGAGCGCGTGGGCGGCCTGTCGGTGCTGTGCGCCGACAAGGAAGAAGCCGGTCGCGTGCTGAGTCAGCTCAAGATCGTCATCCGCACCAACTACTCCAACCCACCCACGCACGGCGGTGCCGTGGTGGCCGCCGTCCTGGGCAACCCCGAGCTGCGCGCGCTGTGGGAAAAGGAACTGGGCGAGATGCGCGTGCGCATCAAGGCCATGCGCCAGAAGCTGGTCGATGGCCTGAAGGCCGCCGGCGTGCAGCAGGACATGTCCTTCATCACCCAGCAGATCGGCATGTTCAGCTACTCGGGCCTGTCCAAGGACCAGATGGTGCGCCTGCGCAACGAGTTCGGCGTGTACGGTACGGACACCGGCCGCATGTGCGTGGCAGCGCTCAACAGCAAGAACATCGACTACGTCTGCCAGGCCATCGCCAAGGTGTTTTGAGCGCCCGCGCTCTCGGTCGAAAGCCGCCTCCGGGCGGCTTTTTTCATGTCGGCGCACCGGCCGATCCCGCTGCGGGATACTGCGGGCAACGCCAACACTGCATCCAGCAGCCTCCCCGCTCCGGTTCGCTCTCAAGAGATTCGCTATGCCCGATGCTTCGTACCTGCAGCCGCTGCGCGGCATGCACATCCTGAGCCTGGCCCTGAATCTGCCGGGGCCGGCCGCCCTGCTGCGCTGCCACGCGATGGGCGCCGACTGCACCAAGCTCGAGCCGCCACCCGCCTCCGGCGAGGCCAGCGCCGACCCGATGGCGCTGTACTGCCCGGCGGCCTACGCGGCGCTCCACCAAGGCATCCGCACCGTCCACGGCCACCTCAAGACCGAGGCGGGCCAAGCCATGCTGCACAAAGAGCTGGCCCGCACGGACGTGCTGATCACCTCCTTCCGCCCGTCCGCCCTCGCCCGCCTTGGCCTGGACTGGCCCGATCTGCAGGCACGCTACCCGCGGTTGTCGCTGGTGCGCATCGTCGGCGCGCCGGGGGCCCGTGCCGAAGAGCCCGGCCACGATCTCACCTATCTGGCCGAAGCGGGCTTGGTCACAGGCGATGCCGTTCCGCCCACCCTGTACGCCGACATGGGTGGCGCCGTGCTGGCCAGCGAAGCGGTCCTACAGGTGCTGCTCGCCCGGGCCGCCTCCGGCACCGGCGCCTGCATCGAGGTGGCCCTGTCCGAAGCCGCCGCCTGGCTGGCCCGACCGCGTGACTGGGGCCTGACGGCGCCCGGCGGCGATGTGGGCGGGGCCCATGCCGGCTACCAGGTGTATGCCTGCGCCGACGGCCGGGTGGCCGTGGCCGCGCTCGAACCCCATTTCATGGCGCGGCTGTGCGAAGCTGCCGGTCTGCCGCCTGGCACCGACCCACGCGCTGCGGAGACCCACACCGCCATCGCCGCGTTCCTGCGCACGCAGCCGTCCGCTGCCCTGCAGGCGCTCGCGCGCAACCGCGACATTCCCCTGCACCTGCTCGGCGATGCGTAAACAGGGCCATATCAGCCGCTGGAACGGCCCGCGCGGCTTCGGCTTCATCCGCAGCGCCGACACGCCCGCCGAGGTGTTCTTCCACGTCCGCGACTTCGCCGGCACCGCGCCGCCGGCGGAAGGCATGCCGGTGGTGTTCGAGGAAATCCACGTCGGCGGCAAGGGGCCGCGGGCCATGGCGGTCCGGCCGCTGGCCGCCCCTCCGTCGACGCCGGCTTCCAGCCGGTCCGGTTCGGCGCGACCGCGTGCCGCACGGTCGGCACCGTCCCGGCCGGATCGCACGCCTCGCGCGTCTGCAGATCGGAGACCACCACGGTCTACCGGGCGCCCGGCTGCGGCCGGCAGCACGCTGGCGTACGGCTTGATGGCGGTGTGGGCGGCGGCCCTGCTCTGGCTGGTATATGCCCGGTACCTGCCGGGATGGACGCTGGCGGCCGCTGCGGCGATCAACGTCGTCACCCTCGCCGCCTACGCGCTGGACAAGCAGGCCGCGCGCACCGGCAGTTGGCGCACGAGCGAACAGCGCCTGCACCTGCTCGCGCTGGCCGGTGGCTGGCCCGGCGCATGGGTCGCCCAGCAGTGGCTGCGCCACAAGTCGAGCAAGCAATCCTTTCGCACGGTGTACTGGGCCACCGTCGTCGTGCACTGCGCCGCCCTTGCGCTGGCCGTCTACCGGCTGAAAGCCTGACGCTATTCAATCGATAGCTGTCTGCGCTTATCTCATAAGCGCTAGAGCCGAATTTCCTTCAAATCAGAGGAACGTGGCACAGCGTCCCACACCAGGGCGCTGCAGCGCCCTACAGCGCGCCCCGCAAGCGCTCGGCCCAATGGTCGGATCGATTGCACCGCTATAGAAAGACCTGCCATGAAGCCCTTCGCCCTGCAACCGGAGATGACCTCTGCCGCTGGCACCTTCTATCCGACCGGCCACGTCTTCGCACTGTTCCCCGATGAAAACGCCGCGCGCCGTGCCGGGCAAGCCCTGACGGACCAAGGGCATACCGACATCGCCCATGCGGCGCCGGAAACCATCCTGCAGCACGTGGTGCGCACCCTGGGCAACGCGGACGAACCCCTGCCCTCCGTAGGCGCCGAGGGCGTGATCGTGCGCCGCATTGCGGATCTGGCCGCCGCGGGCCGGCACGCGCTGTTCTTCGCGGCGCGGGACGAAGACAGCCCCGAAAGCCTGCAGGCGGCTCTGGAGCCGCTCGGTGCCGAGGCCGCGTTCTACTACCGCAAGCTGATCATAGAAGACCTGATCCCCCTGCCCGTGCGCTGACACCTGCGGCGCCGGCGCGCGCCCCGATCCGAGTCAAGGCCGGCTGAACCCAGCCGGATCAGCGTGGCTTGTTGCGCACCGGCTTACCGGCGACCGGCTTGGCACCCGATGGCTTGCCCGCGCCGGTGCCGGCACGTGGCGGCAGGCCCGTATGCTGTGTCAGCAAACGGCCGCGCACAGGCACCTGGCTGCCCTTGCCGGCGTTGCCACCGTTCTTGACCGGCGCGCCAGTGCGCGCCTGCACGGGCGTGGCCGTGCTGTTCTTGCGGCGCGCGCTCTGGTAGCTGCCATCCGTCATCGGCTGGAAGGTCGGGATCAGATGGTGCTTGCCGTTGCCGATCAGATCGGCCCGGCCCATGCTCTTGAGCGCGTCGCGCAGCAGCGGCCAGTTGTTGGGATCGTGGTAGCGCAGAAAGGCCTTGTGCAGGCGGCGGCGCTTTTCGCCGCGCACGATGTCCACCGCCTCGCTGTCGCGGCCGATCTTGCGCAGCGGGTTCTTCCCCGAGTGGTACATGGCCGTGGCCGTGGCCATGGGGCTGGGGTAGAAGGTCTGCACCTGGTCGGCCCGGAAACCGTTCTTCTTGAGCCAGACCGCCAGGTTCATCATGTCCTCGTCGCTGGTGCCCGGGTGGGCCGCGATGAAGTACGGGATGAGGAACTGCTTCTTGCCAGCCTCTTCCGTGTACTGCTCGAACATCTGCTTGAAGCGGTCGTAGCTGCCGATGCCCGGCTTCATCATCTTGGTGAGCGGGCCCTGCTCGGTGTGCTCAGGCGCGATCTTCAGGTAGCCGCCCACGTGGTGCTGCACCAGTTCCTTCACGTACTCGGGCGACTTCACGGCAAGGTCGTAGCGCAGGCCCGAGCCGATGAGGATCTTCTTGATGCCCTTGAGGGCGCGGCCACGGCGGTAAATCTTGATGAGCGGGCCGTGGTCGGTGGTGAGGTTCTGGCAGATGCCGGGGTAGACGCAGCTGGGCTTGCGGCAGGCCGCCTCGATCTCGGGGCTCTTGCAGCCGAGCCGGTACATGTTGGCCGTGGGGCCACCCAGGTCGCTGATGGTGCCGGTGAAGCCTTTGACCTTGTCGCGGATGTCCTCGATCTCCTGGATGATCGAATCCTCGGAGCGGCTCTGGATGATGCGGCCCTCGTGCTCGGTGATCGAGCAGAAGGTACAGCCGCCGAAGCAGCCGCGCATGATGTTGATCGAGAAGCGGATCATCTCCCACGCGGGGATCTTGGTCGCGCCGTCGTGGCTGCCGTTCTCGTCGGCGTAGGCCGGATGGGGCGCCCGGGCGTACGGCAGGCCGAAGACATAGTCCATTTCGGCCGTGGTGAGCGGAATGGGCGGCGGGTTGATCCACACGTCGCGCGCCGTCACCCCCTCGCCGTGCGCCTGCACCAACGCGCGGGCGTTGCCGGGGTTGGTCTCCAGGTGCAGCACGCGGTTGGCGTGGGCATACAGCACGGGGTCACTTTTCACCTGCTCGTAGCTAGGCAGGCGGATCACGCTCCTGTCGCGCGGCGGCACCTTGAGCTTGGCCTTGAGCGCCGGATTGGCCACGAACTGGATCGGCTGGATCGCCCGCCCTGCAGCCGGCAGCTGGGCATCATTTTGGCCTGCAGCGCCCGCCCCACTTGCGCATGCAGCTCCTGATTCAGTAGCACCCTCCTCCTTGCAGCTGCTGCCCTGAGAGGCCGCCTGCTCGCTGGTGGTCAGGTAGGGATTGACGTGCGCCTCCACCCGGCCGGGCTCGTCCACCGTGGTGGAATCGATCTCGAACCAGCCCTTGCCGCTCTCGTCGTCGGGCCGGCGCACGAAGGCCGTGCCACGCACGTCGGTGATCTGCTCCACGGGCTCCCGGGCGGCGAGCCGGTGCGCGACCTCGACCAGGGCGCGCTCGGCATTGCCGTACAGCAGCAGATCACACTTGGCGTCCACCACGATCGAACGGCGCACCTTGTCGCTCCAGTAGTCGTAATGGGCGATGCGCCGCAGGCTGCCTTCGATGCCGCCCAGCACGATGGGGACATCCTTGAAGGCTTCGCGGCAGCGCTGGCTATAGACGATGGCAGCGCGGTCGGGGCGCTTGCCGCCCACGTCGCCGGGGGTATAGGCGTCGTCGCTGCGGATCTTCCGGTCGGCCGTGTACCGGTTGATCATCGAATCCATGTTGCCCGCCGTGACGCCCCAGAACAGATTGGGCTTGCCCAGCGCCTTGAAGGGCTCGGCGCTCTGCCAATCGGGCTGGGCGATGATGCCGACGCGGAAGCCCTGGGCCTCCAGCGTGCGGCCGATCACTGCCATGCCGAAGCTCGGATGGTCCACGTACGCATCCCCGGTCACCAGGACGATATCGCAGCTGTCCCAACCGAGCTGCTGCATCTCCTCGCGGCTCATGGGCAGGAACGGGGCCGTGCCGAACCGCTTCGCCCAGTACGGGCGATAGCTGGTCAGCGGCTTGGCGGCGCGCGCGAAAAAGGAAACGTCGACAGGGGCGTTCATCGGGGGGCTTTGGGGGAGGGCCGCAAATTTTAGAAGGTTCTGTCTATCCGTGCCGCCGCGGGGTCTTAAACGGCGGCCGTAGCCTCGTTACTGCCAGCGGAATGTCGTTGATACGGTCAATCGTTGCCAATCGTCAGGCGAAACCAGCCCATTTCGACCTTTTTCCGAGGGCTGGCGCACATTGTGTGAACCTGATCCAATGCTCAATCGTTTACGTATTGAGACAATTAGAAAGCGATAGTTTCTAACCTGATCGATCGCCGGTGCGCAGTCTGCGCCAAATCGCTGCCCTGCCTCCCCTGACCTACGACCACCGCGCCATGAACACCACCTCCACCATGAAAGTAGGAACCAAGCTCGCCGCCGCATTCAGCGCGCTCGCCATCATGGTTCTCATCGTTTCCGGGCTGTCACTCAAGTCGCTCGGAGATGCCGACTCGGCGTTTTCCCAGTACGTCAGTGGCATCAATGCGCAGGTCAATTTTGCGGAAGGCATGCGCAATGCGGTGAACCGCCGCGCCGTGGCCGCACGCAATCTGGTCCTCGTGCGGGACGCAGCCGACCTGGCGAAGGAAAAGGCGCTGGTGCTCAAGGCGGATGAGGACGTCATGCAACAGCTCGACGGCCTCAAAAAGCTGTTTGCAGTGGACACGCAGGCCCCGCCTGCCGCGCGGCAGATGATCGTGGAGCTCGAACGTATCGAAAGCCTGTATGGGCCCGTGGCCCGCGACATCGTGCGGCTGGCCGTGGACGGCGATCACGAGCGCGCCATCACGAAGATGAACAACGAGTGCCGCCCCCTGCTGGCCCAACTGCTGGCCAAGGTGTCGGAGTTTGCGCAGTACGCCACCGAGCACGCCGATGAACTGAAGACCCAGGCCAACGAGCGCTTTGCCGTACAGCGCATGGTCCTGATGATTGCCTGCATGCTGGCGCTGGCGCTGGCCGCCGTCGCCGGGTTCGTGATCACCCGCGGCCTCACCCGCGCCCTGGGCGCCGAGCCCGCCGAGTTGGGCCAAGCCGCGCAGCGCGTCGCCGACGGCGACCTGCGGCCTCTGGACGAAGAGCACCGCGCGCCGCAAGGCAGCGTTCTGTCGTCCCTGGCCGTGATGCAGCGCAGCCTGGCGGGCATCGTGGTGCAGGTGCGGGGCGCGTCCGATTCCATCGCCACGGGTTCCACGGAGATCGCCGCAGGCAGTGCGGATTTGAGCCAGCGCACCGAAGTGCAGGCCAGCGCGCTGCAGGAAACCGCAGCGACCATGGACGAACTCAGCAACACGGTGCGTCACAACGCCGAGAACGCAGGACGCGCCAACGAGTTGGCACAGGGCGCATCGCAAGTTGCAGCCAAGGGCGGCGAGGTGGTCGGCCAGGTGGTGTCCACCATGCGGGCCATCAACGACAGCTCCAAGCGCATCGAAGACATCATCGGCGTGATCGATTCCATCGCCTTCCAGACCAACATCCTCGCGCTCAACGCCGCGGTGGAAGCCGCCCGCCCGGGCGACCAGGGCCGGGGCTTTGCCGTGGTGGCGTCGGAAGTGCGCAACCTGGCCCAGCGCAGCGCCCAGGCGGCCCGGGAGATCAAGACGCTGATCTCGGACAGCGTGTCCCAGGTGCAGGCGGGTACGTCACTGGTGGACCAGGCCGGCACCACCATGCAGGAGGTGGTGACCGCCATCCAGCGTGTAACGGAAATCATGGCGGAGATCAGCACGGCCAGCCGCGAACAAAGCTCCGGGGTGGAACAGGTGGGCCAGGCCGTGGCCCAGATGGATCAGACCACCCAGCAGAACGCGTCGCTGGTGGAAGAAAGCGCCGTGGCGGCGCAGAGCCTGCAGCAACAGGCGAAGGATCTGGTTCAGGCGGTGTCGCTCTTCAAGCTGCACCACCACAGCCTGCAACTCGCGGCGACCTGACGTCGCAGGCCAGCCCCTGGCGGGGCATGCCAGCCCCTGACG
>JAEWPH010000116.1 GCA_023460715.1 Pseudomonadota bacterium
GGTCTGGGCAGCAGCGCCCCGGGACGGCCCCGCCGCCGCGTCAGCGCGGCTTGCGCCCCGCCCGCCAGCCGTACGCGATGCCCAGGGCGCCCAGCACCACCAGCAGGCCGGCCTGCCCGGCCATGCGCTGCCGGTGGCCGCCGTCCACGCCCGTGCCGCGCGAGGGCGCGAACAGATTGCCTTCCGATCGCGGCGCTGCGCTGGCATGGCGCAGGCCGGTTTCCGTCAGCCAGCGCATGGCGCGGCCCACGCTGTCGGGCGCGACGGCATGCGCCACCCGGCCCGCCAGCGCGCCCGTGCCCATCCACGTCACCGAGCGCGGCTGCGGCGTCTGCGTGAGGGCCACCACCGCATCGGCCACGCGGTGCGGGTCCACCATGGGCAGCGGCGGGCGCAGGGCCCGACCGGTGTAGTTGGCACCGTGCGAGAGCCCGGGCGAATCGACGAAGGTGGGCGCCACGTCGCACACATGCACCTGGGGCAGGTCGGACACCTCGGCGCGCAGGCTTTCCGACAGGCCGCGCAGGCCGAACTTGCTGGCCGTGTACGCCGCCGCATACGGCGCGGGCACCCAGCCACCCAGCGAAATCAGGTTGACCAGCAGGCCGCGCCCGCGCTGGCGGAAGTGGCGCAGCGCCGCATGCGCGCCGTGCAGGTGGCCCAGCAGGTTGGCTTCGAGCACGCGGCGGTGGGCGTCGAGCGGCACCTCGTCGAAGCGGCCCACCGCGCCCACGCCCACGCCGTTGACCCACACGTCGATGCGGCCGTACTGGCGCAGGGCACGGTCGGCCAGGGCCTGCACGTCGCCGGCCTGCGTGACGTCGGTGGGCACGGCGATGGCTTGCTGCGCGCCGGCTTCGCGGCACGCGCGTGCCACCGGGGCCAGGGTGTCGCCATTGCGGGAGGCCAGCACCAGCTGCGCCCCGGTGCGCGCAAAGGCCAGCGCGGTGGCATGGCCGATGCCGCTGGAGGCGCCGGTGATCACGACGACCAGCGGCGCGGCGGGGGGCGCTACATCGGCGCCAGAGGCGGGGACGGAATGCAGGGGGGATTGCGGCATGCTCGAAGGTCCTTGGGTCGCAGGGGCTCCAGAGCGGGCGGCGGACGGCGGGCGCCGCCCCGGCCGGCCCGGTTCAGGGGTCTCTCTCGAAAGAGGCCCTTCTTATAGACCCACCTTCGCGCCGCCCGCGTAGGACGGCGCTGACGCCGCACCGCCCAGCCAGGGGCCCCGGCAATCCATGGCCCTTCAGCCGCCGACGACGGACCAGCCGGCGCGCTGGTCCTTGCGGTCGTTGGTGTATTCCCAGGCGGTGCCGCAGCGGTCGCAGCGGTAGCGGGTGATGGTGACGCTGTGGCCGTCGGCGTGCTGTTCCTTGCGGTTGCCGCGCTGCACCAGTTCGGCATGGCCGGGCGCCTTGCGCCAGTTGCGCTGGATGCCGGCGCAGGGTTCGCACAGCTCCATCTTCTTGAGTTCGCCTTGTCGGGCCAGCAGGTCTTTGTTCATGGGGCAGGATGGAAAGGTGCGGTGTGCGCGGGATGCGCGCCGGGCCGGCGGCTCGGCAGGGGCGCTACTTTAAACCCAGGCCGCACGGCGCGTCCCGTGGCCGCCCCTCTCTTCACGCCCGGGCACCCACGTGCAACGGGCCGGCGGGCGGCGGCGGCGCCCACGGGGCCGGCTGGTCGGGCGCCATCTGCAGCGTACGCACCGGCACGGCGAAGGGCACGCCCAGGGCCTGCAGCTCGCGCATCAGCGCCAGGTTGATCTTCTGCTGCAGGTCCATGTAGAGGTTGTAGCCCGGGTCCAGCACGATGTAGACCACCTCGTAGGTCAGCCCGCTGTCGCCAAAGGCCAGCAGGTGGGCGCGGTCGAAGCGGGCCTGGGGCTCGGCCTCGATGATGCGGCGCACGGCCTGGGGAATGGCTTCGGCGTCTTCCGGCCGGGTGCCGTAGGGCACGCTGAACTTGAAGACGATGCGCCGCTCCTGCATGTAGCGGTAGTTGTTGATGGTCTGCTTGAGCAGGTCGGTGTTGCTCATCACCACCTGCTCGCCGCTCAGCGAGCGGATGCGCGTGGTCTTCACGCCGATCTGCTGCACCGTGCCGGCGATGCTGCCGACCACGATGAAGTCGCCCACCTCGAACGGCTTGTCCACCGCAATGGCCATGGACGCGAACAGGTCGCCCAGCACGTTCTGCACGGCCAGGGCGATGGCGATGCCGCCGACGCCCAGGCTGGCGACGAAGGCCGTGATGTTGACGCCCAAATTGGAGAGGATCGCCAGCAGCACCGTGGCCCACAGCAGCGTGCGCAGGCCCCACGACATCAGCGTGGCCGATGCGCTGATCTGCGACGGGTTGGTGGCGCCGTGGTGCACCCGGTAGCGGTCCACCACCAGCACCGTGGCGCGCGTGCCCCACAGGCCGATCTGCAGCGCCACGGCCAGGAACCACAGCTGGCCCACGCGGTCGTGCCAGCGTTGGGGCAGGTCCAGCATGCCGGCGCCCACCAGCAGGGCCGCCAGCAGGATCAGCAGGTGGCTGGTGCCCGACAGCACCTGCAGCGCGACCTGGGCAGCACCGTGCTGCTCGTGGCTTTCCGCATTGCGCTTGGCGCGGGCCATGGACCAGCCCAGCAGCACCGTGAGTACCAGATAGGTGCCCAGCGCCGCCGCCGTGGCGATCAGCAGGCTGGCGGCAGACATGCCCCAGAAGGTTTCGTGGTGCAGCCAGGCGGTGGCGGAAGCGGTATCCATGCGGCAAGGTCCTTTCTCGGGAAAAAACGGGGGGTTGGGATGGGGAGGACGGAGAGCGCGCCGGGCCGAAGCCCTCAAGACCGCGCCCCGGGCCGCCGCAGTCGGCCGAAGGTGCTGGCAACGATCCTATGCAAGGCGGGCGCCGCGCGGCCGTAGGCTAAGGCCGACGATGGCCTGCCCAGCCCGGCGGCGACGGCACAGCAGCAGAAGCAGCGCTTCTAGGCTTCGGGCAACGAGTCCGCCGTCCCTTCGTCGGCGGGCCCGTAGTACACCGTCTGCGCGGCGGCATAGGTGTCGTAGCGCGGGTCCAGCCAGCACTGCACGACGCCGTTGGTCCAGCCGAAGCCGTCCTGCAGCGGGTATTCGCCGCCCCCGCCGCCGCACAGCGGCGCGCCGTCGCCGTTGCCCACGGCGTATTTCTCGACCAGCTTGCCCTCGCGCTGGTAGACCGAGCGCACGGTCTCGATCCAGCGCTGGCGCACCTCCAGCGCCAGGTCCTTGTGGCCGTAGCGCTCCAGGCCGCGCACGGCCATCCATTGCAGCGGGGCCCAGCCGTTGGGCCGGTCCCACTGCTGGCCGCTTGCGCAGACGGTGGTGGCCAGGCCGCCGGCCGCCAGCAGGTGCGTGCGCACGGCGCGGGCCACGGCAGCGGCCTGGGCCTCGGTCGCCATGCCCGCATACAGCGGCACCACGGTGGCCGCGGTCAGGCAGCCGCGCAGTTCGCCGCGGCGCCAGTCGTAGTCGAAGTAGGCGCCTTCGGCCTCGTTCCACATCAGGCGGTTGACGGCCTCGCGCCGATGGGCGGCCAGGTCGTGGAAGTGGGCGGCCGTGGCGCGGTCGCCCGCCGACTGGCTGGCCTTGGCGATCGACACCTCCATGCGGTAGAGAAAAGCGTTCAGGTCCACGGGCAGCAGGTCCGTGGTGCAGATCTGCGACAGGTGCAGGCTGGCCGGGTTGGCCGCGTCGGGCGCGCGCAGCCACCGGGTGGAGAAGTCCCAGCCCGATTCGGCGGCGGCGCGCAGGTCGCGGTACACGTCGGCCGAGGGCCGGTCCACGGCGGAGGCGGTCTCGATATCCTCGCCCCACGACTCCTCGCGCGGCGTATCGCGGTCGTCCCAGTAGCGGTTGAGGATCTCGCCGCCGGGCAGCGCCACCACGCGGCGGCGGGCCTCGCCGGGGTGCAGCACATGCAGGCCGTCCATCCACCACGCGTGCTCCTGCAGCAGCTGCGGCAGGTAGTGCGACACGGGCGGGCCGCCCACCAGCGCGCCCAGTTCGGCCATGGCGGCGAACAGGGGCGGCTGCGAGCGGCTCAGGTAGTAGGTGCGCGTGCCGTTGGGCACGAAGCCGAAGGCGTCGATCAGGCGGGCGAAGTTATCCGTCATGCACTGCACCAGCTCGCTGCGGCCCGTGGCCGCCAGCCCCAGCATGGTGAAGTACGAATCCCAGTAGTACAGCTCGGCGAAACGCCCGCCCGGCACCACGTACGGGTGCGCCAGCGGCAGCGCGGACCCGCGCACAGGGTGGTCCTCGGGCTTGCGGGTGAGCACGGGCCACAGCGCGTCGATGTGCTCGGCCAGTGCCATGCCGGGCGCGCCCACGTAATCGTTCGCGGCCACCTGCGGCGCGGTGAAGTGCTGCGCCACGAAGCGCGCCAGGTCGAAGCCCGGCTGCGCATGCTCGGCCCGGTAGGCGGCAAGAATGTCCTCAGGCTCGCCGATGGGCCCGCAGTCGACGAAGGTCTTGCTGTCCTCGAAGATCTGCTGGCTCTGCACCGCCACGAACAGCTCCTGGTAGCGGTCGGCGGGCGTGCAATGGTCGGACGGCGGCGCGCCCGGTGCGCCGGGTACCTGCACGCGGGCCGGATTGGTGCTGTACGCCGGGTGGCGTTCCGAGATGCGGAGCCCGCTGGAGACAGCGGCCGCGGCGAGGGCGGGAGGCGGGGCGATGACGGCGCTCATGCAGGGATTGTTCTTTATTGCTCTTCATAGTTCCAGAGCAAGCCCCCATCGACCACCAGCGTGGTGCCGGTCACGTAGGCGGCGTCGGGCGAGGCGAGGTACACCACCGCGCCCGCCACGTCCGGCGGCTCACCCAGCCGGCCGAGGGGAATCTGCGCCGTCAGCGCCTTCAGCTTCTGGGGGTTGGCCAGCAGATCCTGGTTGATCGGCGTGCGGATGGCGCCGGGCGCCACGTTGTTGACGGTGATGCCCAGCGGTGCCAGCTCGATGGCCATGTTGCGCATCAGCATGCGCATGCCGCCCTTGCTGGCGCAGTACGAAGTGAAGTGCGGAAAAGGCAGATCCTCGTGCACCGAACTCATGTGGATGATGCGGCCCGGCCGGCGCGCCTCGCGCAGCGCGCGGGCAAAGGCCTGCGCCGTGAAGAACGCGCCCTTGAGGTTCACGTCCAGCACGCGGTCGTAATCCTCTTCGGTGGTGTCCAGGAAGTCCGCACGCAGCTCCAGGCCGGCGTTGTTCACCAGCACGTCCAGCCGGCCGAAGGCGTCCTGCGCCTCGCGCACCACGGCCTGCATGCGCGGCACGTCGCGCAGATCGCCGGCGAAGACCTGGCAGCGGCGGCCGGTGCCCGTGATGCTGTCGTGCGCGGCGCGCGACCGCTCGTCTTCCTTGCGCACGTGCAGGGCGATGTCCGCGCCCTCCTGCGCCAGGCGCTCGGCCACGCCCAGGCCGATGCCCTGCGCGCCGCCCGTGACCAGGGCGACCAGCCCCTGCAGGCGGGGCGTGCCAGCGGCTTTTGCAGCAGCGGGCGAAAGGGCATGGGAGGGGGTAGGCTGGGGGGCTGGAGCAGGCGCAGTCATGCCGCAGAGAATGCCCCGAGGCCCCCACCGCCCGGTGCAGGACGGCGCCGCACGCCAAGGTGGGGAGGCGCCACGGGGTGGGGTGCTGCCCGCCTCAGCCCGGGCCTATTGCTACTCTTTCAATAGCTGCCTGCGCTTATGGGATAAGCGTTAGAAGCCAATTAGCGCATCACCGCACCGTGTGCATCTGGAAGGCGGGCAGCGATTCGCCAGGATCAGAAAAGAGGCTTGGGGACCAGTTCCACCGCCAGGCCGCGGTCCGTCACCGTGATGGCGCCGGGCTGCAGGCCCAGGCCATCCGGCAGGGCCAGGTCTTCGGGCTTGAGGGTGTGCAGCACCACCTCGCCCAGCGACTGGCGGGCCAGCTGGGGGCCGTACTGCGACAGCAGCAGCGCCGCCTCGGGCGGCAGGTCGGGAAACTCCAGCGCGTTGATCTGCAAATCGTGCGCGCGCAGCGTGCGGTCCCTGGGCTCGTAGCGCAGGCCGAAGTCCACGTTCAGCCGCCCGTTGTACGTGCGCCGCAGTACCGGCCCGCTGGCCTCGACCGGCAGGTCGGCATTGAGGCGGTTGACGTCCGGCTTGAGCCCGATGCGCGGCGCCAGCACCGCCAGGGTGGCGAGGTTGCTCACCGGGTAGCGCAGCGGAAACCGCTCGCGCGCGGCCTGTTCGATGTCCTCGCGCGGCACGGTGTAGCGCGGCGCCGCCGCAGCGGCGGGCAAGGCCGCGCAGGGCAGCAGCAGCGCTGCGGGCAGGTGGATGAGCAAGGAGCGTCGTGGCAGCGGCATGGCAGGCGGCGGGCAAAAATGAAGACGCCCGGCACGGCGGCGGGCATGGGCCACATGCTACGGCAACGCTCCGCCTGCGCCCACCCATCACCCCATCGCCCCCATGGCACGGTGGGGCCCGACCCGCGCCTGCCGGGCTCAACCCGCCTCGCTGCCATCCCGTGTGGAGGGAGCCCCCGACTGCAGCGGTGCCGCTGTGCGCACGGACCACACGCTGTCGTGCGG
>JAEWPH010000117.1 GCA_023460715.1 Pseudomonadota bacterium
CGTCTCAGCAGCGAAGCCTTGAATTCTACATCGAATTTCCATCCGATCACAACTCAAAACCAACCTTTTTTCTCAACACCCCAGAGCTTCCTAAGAACTTCTCTGTGCTGCCAAGCCCGCTAGTATATGCCGGGTTTTCCCGGCTTTCACCCAATTGAAAGATATTTTTCAACAAGGTGTCATGCGGGTGCGCAGGCCGCCTCCAGTGCATCCACGAACAGGGCGGCAACATCGCAGCCGGTCTGATCGAAGATCTCCTGGAAGCAGGTCGGGCTGGTTACATTGATTTCGGTGACGCAGTCGCCGATGACATCCACCCCGGCGAGCAGCAACCCGCGCTCTATTAGTACGGCGCCGATCGCCGCACCGATCTCTTGGTCGCGGGCCGACAGCGGCTGGGCCACCCCCTTGCCGCCAGCGGCCAGGTTGCCCCGCACTTCTGAGCCCTGCGGAATGCGCGCCAGGCTATAGGGCACGGGCTTGCCGCCGATGACCAGAACGCGTTTGTCGCCTGCGGCGATTTCGGGGAGGAATTTCTGCACCATCACGCTTTCGGCGCCGCCCTTGTTGAGCGTCTCGATGATGCTGCCCAGGTTCATGCCGTCCGGTCCGACCCGGAAGATGCCCATGCCGCCCATGCCGTCCAGGGGCTTGAGGATGATGTCGCGGTGTTCCACATGGAAGCGGCGGATGTCTTCAGCGTCTCGCGTCACCAGCGTGGGGCCGATGAACTGCGGAAATTCCATGATCGCGAGCTTTTCAGGGTGGTCACGCAGCGAGCGGGGCTTGTTGAAGACGCGGGCGCCGTCCCGCTCTGCCTGCTCCAGCAGATGGGTGGCGTAGAAGTACTCGCTGTCGAACGGCGGGTCCTTGCGCATCAGCACGGCACCGAATTCCGTCAGGGGAACAAGCCGGATGCCCTGGACGGTGAACCACTCATCGGACTGGCCGGTCAGCGTGATGTCCCGCACCCGGGCCATCACCTGGCTGCCGCGCTGCCAGTGGATGTGCTGCGGTTCGCAGACGGCTATGGTGTGGCCGCGCCGCTGCGCCTCGCGCATCATGGCGAACGTGGTGTCCTTGTAGATCTTGAAATGCTCGATGGGATCGGCGATGAAGAGAATATTCATGGAGAGCACGGTAAAGAGAGGGGCCTTACGCGCCTTGCGCAGGCCGACGCCCGTACTGTTGCACAAATAGCGCGATGCTGCCGGCGACCACGCCCCAGAAGGCCGAGCCCACACCTGCAAGCACCACGCCGCTCAAGGTGACCAGGAAGGTGATGAGCGCCGCCTCGCGGTGCGCCTCGGCGCGCAATGCGGTCGACAGGGCCGTGCCGATGGTTCCCAGCAGTGCCAGGCCTGCGATTCCCACGACGAGCTCGCGCGGGAAAGCCGACAGTACCCCTGTGACGACGGCACCGAAGATGCCGATCCCCATATAGAAGAGGCCGCAGGCGGCCGCTGCGGTGTAGCGCCGAGTGCGGTCTTCATGGGCCTCCGGTCCCATGCAGATGGCCGCGGTGATGGCGCTGAAATTCAGGGCGAATGCGCCGAAAGGTGCCAGCACCAGGGTAACGACTCCGGTCATGGTGATGAGGCGGGACACGGGGAGGTGGTATCCGGTCGCGCGCATGACGGCCACTCCGGGAAGGTTCTGCGACGCCATCGTCACCACGAAGAGCGGCAAAGCCAGGCTGACCAGTGCTGCCACGCTGAAGGTGGGCGCCGTGAACACCGGCATGGCCAGCCCCAGGTGCACCGCCGACCATTGCATCTGCCCCTGCGTCGCCGTCCAGCCGATGCCCAGCGCCAAGGTCAGTACGACGGCATACCGGGGCACCCACCGCCGCGCCAGCACATAGCCGGCGAGCATGACCAGGATCAGGCTCAGGCCGGTTTCGGCGGCGTTGAAGGCCTGCAGTCCGAAGCGTGTGAGTACGCCGGCCAGCAGGGCCGAGGCGATCTCCACCGGGATGCGGTTCATCACCCGCTCGAACCAGCCCGTGGCACCGGCCAGCGTGATGAGCACGGCACAGGCCATGAAGGCGCCGATGGCCTCGCCCATGGTGAAACCACCCGCCAGGCCGGCGGTGGCCAGCACCGCCGCGCCTGGGGTGGACCAGGCCACCATCACCGGCTGGCGCAGCCAGAGCGATGGAACCAGGGAACACAGCCCCATGCCGAGCCCCAGCGCCCACATCCAGGACGTGATCTGCTGCGGCGTGGCATGGAAGGCCTGGGCCGCCTGGAACACGATGGCGACGGAACTGGTGAAGCCCACCAGAACGGAAACGAAGCCCGCGGTCGCAGTGGACAGGCTCAGGTCTTTGAAAAACGGCATGGGCGCGCATTCTGCCCGCAGCAGCGGGTGCGCTGGGTTCGCCGCCCACCGCCCTAATTTCAAAATTGATAGCTGCTTGCGCTTATGGATATTGGGCTAGAAGCCAAAAACACCTCAAACCCTGGACTCCATCGGCGGCAAGCGACTGCAGGCATACGCAGTCCCCGTGCAGGACCGGCAGCCCCGCGGCCTAGATTTCGATCTTCGAGCCCAGCTCCACCACCGCATTGCTCGGCAGGTTGAGGAAGCCCGCCGCGCCGCTGGCGTTGTGGTGCATCTGGGCGAACAGCTTTTCGCGCCAGGGCGCCATGCCGCTGCCGATGGTGGGAATGACGACGTCGCGCGACAGGAAGTAGCTGGTCGTCATGGTCTCCAGCTCGCAGCCGCGGCCCCGCATGAGCTCCAGCGCCCGGGGCAGGTCGGGGTCGTTCTTGAACCCGTAGTGCACGATCACCTGCCAGCAGTCGCTGCCCAGCGGCTCGACCTGCAGGCGCTTGTCCAGCCCGATCCAGGGCGTCTGGTGGTTGCGCACCGTGACGAACAGGTTCTGCTGGTGCAGCACCTTGTTGTGCTTCAGGTTGTGCAGCAGGGCGTTGGGCACCGAGCCGGTGTCGGCCGTGAGGAACACGGCCGTGCCCTCTACCCGCGTGGGCGGGTTGATGAACACGGCGGTGAGGAAGTCCTTGAGGTCGATGGCCTCCTCGCGCAGCTTGTCGTTGAGCAGCTCCCGGCCGCGCTTCCAGGTCATCATCAGCGTGAAGACGATGCAGCCGATCATGAGCGGGAACCAGCCGCCGTCGAACAGCTTGAGCAGGTTGGAACTGAAGAAGGCCAGGTCCACCACGAAGAAGAAGCCGGTGGCGCCGAGGCACAGCGCCAGCGGGTAGCCCCAGCCGTAGCGGATCACGAAGAAGGTGAGCACCGTGGTGATCAGCATGTCCAGCGTGACGGCGATGCCGTACGCGGCTGCGAGGTTGCTGCTGGAGCGGAACATCACCACCGCCAGCACGATGGCGACGAACAGCACCCAGTTCACGAAGGGCATGTAGATCTGGCCGGTGTCGCGCACGCTGGTGTGCAGGATGTTCAGGCGCGGCAGATAGCCCAGCTGGATGACCTGCTTGGTCACGCTGAAGGCGCCGGTGATCAGCGCCTGCGAGGCGATGACCGTCGCCATCGTCGCCATGACCACCAGGGGGATCAGCGCCCAGTCGGGGGCCATCATGTAGAACGGGTTCTTGACGGCCTCGGGCTCGGCCAGCAGCAGCGCGCCCTGGCCGAAGTAGTTGATCGTGAGCGCCGGCATCGCCACGCTGAACCAGGCCAGGCGGATGGGCTTCTTGCCGAAGTGGCCCAGGTCGGCATAGAGCGCCTCGGCCCCGGTCACGCACAGCACCACCGCGCCCAGGATGATGAAGCTGATGCCCGGGTTGTTCCAGATGAAGCCCAGCGCGTGGTGCGGGCTCAAGGCACCGAGGATCTCGGGGTGGCCGACGATGTGCGGGACGCCGAGCGCGGCCAGGGTCAGGAACCAGAGCAGGGTGATCGGCCCGAAATAGCGCCCGATCCCCGCCGTGCCGCGCTTTTGCACGGCAAACAGGCAGAACAGCACCGCCAGCGTGAGCGGAATGACCGCCTTGCGGAAATGGGGCGACACCACCTCCAGCCCCTCGACGGCGGACAGCACCGAAATGGCCGGCGTGATGACGCCGTCGCCATAGAACAGGCAGGTGCCGAAGATGCCCACGGCCAGCAGCGCCTTGCGCAGGCGGGGCTTGTCCTTCACCGCCTGCGAAGCGAGCGCCAACATGGCCACCAGCCCGCCCTCTCCGTGGTTGTCGGCCCGCAGCACCAGGACCACGTACTTGAGGGAGACGATGACCGTCAGCGTCCAGAACAGGATGGACAGCACCCCGTAGATGTTGCCCGGCGTGAAGGGCACATGGCCCGAGCCGAAAATCTCTTTGACCGCGTACAGGACGCTGGTTCCGATGTCGCCGTACACGACACCGATGGCACCCAGCGTGAGCGCTGCGAGCGAGGATTTGGAGCTTGACACTATGCGGAGCGCCCCGGCGCGGTGCCTGCGCGGGGTCGGATTCTTGCGGGACCGCTATTGTGCGCCGCCCGCCCTGCCTCAGCTACGGGCGACCCGCCTTGTTGCAACGCAACAACTGGCCTTTGGCGTGGCGGGCGCGCCAGTGGCAGGCAGGGCGCGCACGCACCGCGCCGGCCGATCGACCGCTCAGTCGTAGACCTCGGCCTCGGGGTCCGTGGCTTCCAGCTCGTAGCTGGCGGCCAGCATGGCCAGGCGGGCGACCACGCCGTACATGTAGAAGCGGTTGGGCGCGCTGGCGCCGGGCCGGGCGCCGGGCTGCGGCAGGTGCGTGCTGTGCTCGAAAGCCAGAGGCACGAAGCTGGCACCGGGCGCGTTCAGGTTCTCGTCGATACCGCGCTCGGCATGCATGCGGTAGAAGCCGCCCACCACGTAGCGGTCCATCATGTAGACCACGGGTTCGGCCACGGCCTCGTGCACGCGCTCCTGGGTGAGCACGCCCTCCTGGATGATCACGTCGTGGACCTGCTCGCCATCCTTGATAATGGCCATCTTGTTCTTGGTCTTGCGGTTGAGCGCGTCCAGGTCCTTCACGTCGCGCACCGTCATCACGCCCATGCCGTAGGTGCCGTGGTCCGGCTTGACGATGACGAAGGGCTTCTCGTTGATGCCGTATTCCTTGTACTTGCGGCGCACCTTGGTGAGCTGCGCATCCACGGCGCTGCGCAGATGCTCCATGCCCGTGCCCTCGGTGAAGTCCAGCCCCTCGGCGGTGCTGAATAGCGGGTTGATGAGCCAGGGATCGATGCCCAGCAGCTTGCCGAAGCGCTTGGACACCTCTTCATAGCTCTTGAAGTGGCGGCTCTTGCGGCGCACGCTCCAGCCGGCGTGCAGCGGCGGCAGCAGGTACTGCTCGTGCAGGTCTTCCAGGATGCCCGGCGGGCCGGCCGACAGGTCGTTGTTGAGCAGGATGGTGCAGGGATCGAAGTTCTTCAGCCCCAGGCGGTGCTTGGAGCGGATCACCGGTTCCAGGGTCACGGTGTCGCCGTTGGGCAGCGTGACGGTGGTGGTCTTCTTGATCTCCGGGCTGATGGAGCCCACGCGCACGTTCAGGCCCGCCATGTTGAAGATGCGCTGCAGCTGCACCACGTTCGACAGATAGAACGTGTTGCGCGAGTGGTTCTCCGGAATGATCAGCAGGTTGCGCGCCTCGGGGCAGATCTTCTCGATCGCGGCCATGGCGGCCTGCACGGCTAGCGGGAGCATCTCGGTGGTGAGGTTGTTCCAGCCGCCGGGAAACAGGTTCGTATCGACCGGCGCGAGCTTGAAGCCGGCGTTGCGGATGTCCACCGACGTGTAGAACGGCGGCGTGTGCTCCATCCACTCCAGGCGGAACCAGCGCTCGATGGCCGGCATGGAGTCGAGGATGCGTTGCTCGAGCTCGTTGATGGGCCCCGTGAGGGCGGTGATGAGATGCGGAACCATGGGAGCCCTCGGGGGAAAGCGGGAAATCGGGGGACGTAGCCTTGAATTGTAGGGAGGACATGGGGGCGCAGACGTAATCCGCAAGCCCGTGCGCCCTCGCCCACCTCCCCGCCCGATCGCCCTCCCCTGCCCCGCCTCAGCGCCGCCAGAAAGCCGGTGTCAGCAGCGCCATGAAGCTCAGGATCTCCAGCCGGCCCAGCAGCATCGCCAGGTTGCAGACCCAGAGCTGGAAATCGGTGAGCACGGCGTAGGACGACGCGGGCCCGAGCTGACCCAGGCCCGGCCCCATGCAGTGCACGCTGGCCAGGATGGCCGAGAAGGCGGTGACCGGGTCCAGGTCGGTGAGCAGCAGCACCATGCTCAGCACGATGACGGTGGCGCCGTACACCAGCATGAAGGCCAGCACCGAGAAGATCATGCGGTGGTCCACGACGGCGTTGCCCAGCCGCACCGGCTGCACGGCGCGCGGATGCACGATGCGCGTCATCTCGCGGCGCGCCTGCTTGAGCAGGATGAGCATGCGCACCATCTTGATCCCGCCGCCCGTGGAGCCGGCGCTGGTGGCCACCCCCGACAGCAGCAGCATGAAGATGGGCGCGAACGCCGGCCAGGCCAGGTAGTCGGTGGTGACGAAGCCGGTGGTGGTGGCCACCGACACGACGTGGAACATGCCGTAGCGCAGTGCATCGCCCAGCGCGTACACATCCTTGAGCCACAGCAGCAGCGCCACCAGCAGGCCGCCCCCCAGCAGCGCGGCGATGGTGGCGCGCATCTCCGGGTCGCGCCAGAAGCCGCGCAGATGGCGCTTGCGCATGGCCACGAAGTACAGCGCGAAGTTGCAGCTGGCGAACAGCATGAACACGACGGCGATGGCCTCCAGCACGGGCGAATGGAAGTACGCAAAGCTCAGGTCGTGCGACGACAGCCCGCCCAGGCTCACCGTGGCGAACATGTGCATCAGCGCGTCCTCGGGCGTCATGCCGCCCAGCCAGTACGCCAGCGCGCAGGCCACGGAGAACAGCGCATAGACGCCCCACAGGCCCTTGGCCGTCTCGGTCATGCGCGGGGTGAGCTTGGTGTCCTTGACCGGGCCCGCGGCCTCGGCCTTGAACAGCTGGCTGCCGCCCACGCCCAAAAGGGGCAGCACGGCCACGGCCAGGATCAGGATGCCCATGCCGCCGATCCACTGCATGAAGGTGCGCCACATGTTGATGGACAGCGGCAGCTGGTCGAGCTGCGTCATCACCGTCCCGCCGGTGGTGGTGAGGCCCGACACGGCCTCGAAATACGCGTGCGTGAACGACAGGGGCCGGCCGATCTGGTGTGTGGCCAGCATCAGCGGCAGCGCGGCGAACAGCGGCAGCACCACCCAGACCATCGACACCAGCATCACCCCGTGGCGCGGCAGCAGCTCGCGCCGGTAGGCGTTGGTGTTGATCCACAGCACGCCGCTCACCACCCAGGTGATGCCGATGGACCACACGTAGGCGGGCCACAGCCCGTCGTCGGCGTACCACGAGGTCGCCAGCGGCACGGCCATGGAGGTGGCGAACATCGCCAGCAACACGCCCAGGACGCGCAATACGGGAAGCAGGTCGGCCATGGAAATTGCCAGGGAAGAAGGGAGAGTAGGGTTGCGCGGCCGCGGGCCGGTCAGAAGAACGTGGCGCTCACGCGGAAGAGCTTCTCCACCTCGCGCACCAGGCGCTTGTGCGGCAGGAAGAACACCACGTGGTCGTTGCTCTCGATCACCGTGTGGCTGCGCGGGATGATCACCTCCACGGCGGACTCGCCCGCCGGCGCGGCGGCCGCGGCCGCGCTGGCCGCACCGTCGGAGCCTTCATCGTGCGGCAGGCCGCGCACGATCAGGCCCATGTGCACCTCGGCCGGCAGGTGGATCTCGCTGACCTTGCGGCCCACCACGCGCGAACTCTTGCGGTCGCCCCGCGCCACGATCTCCAGCGCCTCGGCCACGCCGCGGCGCAGGCTGTGCACGGCCTGCACGTCGCCGCGGCGCACATAGGCCAACAGTTCGCCCAGCATGGCCTGCGCGGGCGACAGGGCGATGTCGATCTGCGTGCCGTGCATCAGGTCGGCATAGCTGCGCCGGTTGATGAGCGCCAGCACGCGGCTGGCGCCCATGCGCTTGGCCAGCAGGCAGGCCATGATGTTGTCCTCGTCGTCATCGGTGAGCGCCAGGAACAGGTCCACCTCTTCGATGTTCTCGTCGCCCAGCAGGTCCTCGTCGGTGGTGTCGCCCTGCAGCACGAGGATGTCGGACGGCAGGCGCGAGGCCAGCGCCACGCAGCGCTCGGCGTTCTCCTCGATGATCTTCACGTTGAAACCGCCCAGCTGCGACAGCTGCCGCGCCAGCCGCTCGCCCACGCGGCCGCCGCCGGCCATCATGATGCGGCGCACCGGGCGCGCGGGCTGCCCCTCGCGGCGGTGCAGGGCCGACAGCACCTGCGGGATCTGCTCGCGCGCCGACAGCACGAACACCTCGTCTCCGGGCTCCACACGGGTGTTGCCGTCGCAGGCGATGAACCGGTCGGGCTCTTCGGGAAAGCGCCGGTAGATGGCCACGATGCGCATGGCCACGTCGGGGGCCGTCTCGCGCATGGTGGCGATGCGCATGCCCACCATGGGCGCGCCGGAGCGCGCACGCACCGACACCAGGCAGGCCCGCCCGCCCGCGAACAGGCGCACCTGCAGCGCCTCGGGGTACTCCACCAGCTTGCCGATGTAGCGCGTGAGCGACTCCTCGGGGCAGATGATGCGGTCCACACCGAAGCCGTCCTTGCCCAGCAGCGCGCTGTGCTCTTCCAGGTCGAAGCCGGACGAGCGCACGCGGGCGATGCGGGTGGGGATGCTGAACAGCAGCTGCGCCACCTTGCAGCAGACCAGGTTGGTTTCGTCCTGCGCGGCGCAGGCGATGAGCAGGTCGGTGTCGCGCGCCCCGGCCTCGGCCAGCACGGCCGGGTCGATGCCGTTGCCCACCACGCCGCGCAGGTCGAACCGCGCCTCCAGGTCGCGCAGGCGCTCGGCGTCGGTGTCGATGACGGTGATGTCGTTCTTCTCGGACACCAGGCTGTCGGCCACGCTGTAGCCCACGCGCCCGGCGCCGAGGATGATGATTTTCATGTGCCGTTTCCGAGCGAGATGGGCACCGCTAACGGCGTCTGAACACAGCACGGCCCAAGCCAGCGGCAGCCGAGCAAGGGCCGCCCCGCAGCGAGGGCTGCGCCCCCCTGCCCGCATGGCGCAGCCATGCGAGAGCGGGGGGAAGGCGCCGAAGGCGACTCAGGGGGGTGTTCACTTCAGGCGCGGACTTCGCCATCCCCCAGCACCACGTACTTGAGGGAGGTGAGCCCCTCGATGCCCACCGGGCCCCGGGCGTGGAATTTGTCGGTGCTGATGCCGATCTCGGCGCCCAGGCCGTACTCGAAGCCGTCCGCAAAGCGCGTGCTGGCGTTGACCATCACGCTGGCCGAATCCACCTCGCGCAGAAAGCGCTGCGCGTGCATGTGGTCGCGCGTGAGGATGGCGTCGGTGTGGTGGCTCGAATAGCGGTTGATGTGCGCGATGGCTTCGTCGATGCCGTCCACCACCTTGATGCTGATGATGGGCGCCAGGTATTCCTCGCTCCAGTCCTGCTCGGTGGCGGGTACGACCAGCGCGCCGGGCACGTCCGCCAGCAGCGCCACCGACTCGGGGCAGCCGCGCATCTCCACGCCCTTGGCGGCGTACACCACGCCGATCTGCGGCAGGAACTCGGCCGCCACGCCGCGCGCCACCAGCAGGCCTTCGCTGGCGTTGCAGGGGCTGTACTTGTTCGTCTTGGCGTTGTCGGCCACCTTCACGGCCATGGCCACGTCCACCGGCGAGTCCACATAGGTGTGGCAGTTGCCGTCCAGGTGCTTGATGACGGGCACCTTGGCCTCGCGGCTGATGCGCTCGATCAGGCCCTTGCCGCCGCGCGGAATGATCACATCCACGTACTGCGGCATGGCGATGAGCTGGCCCACGGCCTCGCGGTCGGTGGTCTGCACCAGCTGCACGGCGTCTGCGGGCAGGCCGGCTTCGGCCAGGGCCTGCTGCACCAGCTGGGCCAGCGCCTTGTTGGAGTCGATGGCCTCGGAGCCGCCGCGCAGGATGCAGGCGTTGCCGCTCTTGATGCTCAGGCTGGCAGCCTCGATGGTCACGTTGGGCCGGCTCTCGTAGACCATGCCGAACACGCCGATCGGCACGCGCATCTGCCCCACGCGGATGCCGCTGGGCTGCTGCTTCATGCCGATGATCTCGCCGATGATGTCCGGCATGGCGGCCAGCTGCTCGCAGCCCAGGGCGCAGGTTTCCAGCACCTTGGGGGTCAGGCGCAGGCGGTCCACCATGGGATCGGACAGGCCGTTCGCCACGGCGCGTTCCAGATCCTTAGCGTTGTCGGCCTGCAGGGCTTGCACGTTCTCGCGCAGCAGGCGGGCCAGGGCCAGCAACGCTTTGTTTTTGATAGCTGCCGGCGCCCGCGCCACCTGCGCAGAGGCCGTTTTTGCTTGCAAGCCAAGCGTCTGGGTGTATTCGGCGATGTTGAGCGCGTTCATGGGCGTGATTCTGACGCACTTGCATCGCCCATGCCGCCGTGGGCCTGATCGGGCAGCCACAGGGCCGCGTCCAGCCCGGCCACCCGCCCGTCGCGCAGGCGGTTGGCCACGGTCAGCCGGCCCCCGCAGGCCTGGGCCAGGTCCTTGCAGATGGCCAGCCCCAGCCCCGCGCCCCGGCCGCGCGCGTCGCCGGTGACGAAGGGCATGAACAGGTCGCGCTGCATCTGCGGCGAGAGGCCGGGGCCGTCGTCGTGCACGGTGATGAGCACGCCCGCGCGCGCGCCGCCAGCGCCAGCGCCGGCATCCGGGCCCGCGCCCGCGC
>JAEWPH010000118.1 GCA_023460715.1 Pseudomonadota bacterium
GTGCAGGGCCGTGGCCTTGCGCCGGCGCAGCAGCCACCAGTACAGCAGCACCAGCAGCGGCAAGGCCAGCAGCAGCCAGAGGAAGGAGGGCCAGAGAAACACCATGCCGGGCTCCTTGTTGCGTTCTCTTTGCGTGCCGCGCGGTTCAGGCCGTGTGCCGGGCGGGCGTGCCGGGCACATGCCGCGGCCGGCGGCCGCGCAGGTCCATGAAGCGCACCAGCGCGTCCAGCAGGTCGTCGTCGGTGGCCAGTTCGAGGGTGTCGGCGCCGGCGCGTGCCAGGGCCTGCTTCAGTGCCGCCTCGCGCTCGGCGGCCAGGCGGGCGAAGCGCTGGCGAAAGCCGCGGTCGCGCGTGTCCACTTGCAGTTGCTCGCCCGTCTCGGGGTCGCGCAGCGTGACCAGGCCGATGTCGGGCAGCGCGCGCTCCAGCGGGTCCAGCAGGCGCACGGCCACCACGTCGTGGCGCTGCGCGATACGTGCCAGGGGCTGCTCCCAGCCCGGAGCGCTGAGGAAGTCGGACACCACGAACACGGAGGCGCGCCGCCGCAGGGCGCCTTCGGCGGAGCGCAGCAGGCGGTGCAGTTCGGTGGCCCCGGGCGGGGTGCCGGGCAGAGCGGCGGCGGTGTCTGCCGGCAACAGCTGGTGGACCAGGTGCAGCACGTGTGCCCGGCTGGCGCGCGCGGGCAGCACGGTGTCCCTGGGGCCCTGGGCACCATGGAGCACGGCGCCGACACGGTTGCCGTGCCGTGTCAGCAACCGGGCCAGCACGGCCACGAAGCCGGCCAGAATGTCGCGCTTGGTCTGCCCGGGCGGGCCGAAGTCCACCGAGGGGCTCAGGTCCAGCAGGAACCAGGCGGTCATCTCGCGGTCTTCGGAGAACACCCGCACGTGGGGCATGGCCAGGCGGGCCGTCACGTTCCAGTCGATATGGCGCACGTCGTCGTGCGGCTGGTACTCGCGCAGGTCCGCCAGGTCGATGCCGCTGCCGCGCATCAGCGTGCGGTAGTCGCCCTGCAGCAGGCCGTCCAGCCGCCGGATGACCGTCCATTCCAGCCGCTGCAGCAGCCGCTGGGCGGAACCGGGTGCGCCCAGCGTAGGCAGGGCGAAGCTTGCGGCGGTAGGGGCGGCCATGTCAGTGCCCCATGGCCCGTGGCCTTTGAATCGGGGGGCGAGGGCTGCGGTTCCACGTCTGCCTGCGCAGGCTGGGACGTGCCTGAAGGGCCGCTGCCTCTGGCTGCAGCACGGAGGCCTGCAGGGCCTCAGGGTAGGGCTCCACATCAAGCACGGCGCGCCTCCACGGCCTCGGCCTCGTCGGCCGGATGGTGCAGCGGGCGCGCGGGTGCCGGCAGGTGGGCCATCAGGCGGGTGATGAGCGTGTCGGCGTCCAGGCCTTCGGCCAGCGCCTCGTACGACAGGGCGATGCGGTGGCGCAGGACGTCTGGGGCGATGTCGGCCATGTCCTCGGGCAGCACGTAGCCGCGCCCGCGCAGCATGGCCAGCGCCTGGGCGCCTTCGGCCAGGGCGATGGTGGCGCGGGGGCTGGCGCCGCAGGCGATGCGTCCTGCCAGTTCCTTCAGGCCGTAGTCGGCCGGTGCGCGCGTGGCGGCCACCAGCCGCACGCCGTACTGCAGCAGGGACGGGTCCACATAGACCTTGCGGCATTCGGCCTGCAGTGCGGCCAGCTGGTCGGTGGTGGCGACCGCCGCTACCTGCACGGCCGGCGCCAGGGCGCGTTCGGCGATGACGAATTCTTCCTCTTCCGTCGGGTAGCCCACCAGCACTTTCATCATGAAGCGGTCCACCTGCGCCTCGGGCAGGGCGTAGGTGCCCTCGGTCTCGATGGGGTTCTGCGTGGCCATGACCAGGAAGGGCTCGGGCACACGGTGCGTTTCGCCGGCAATGGTCACCTGCCGCTCCTGCATCACCTCCAGCAAGGCGCTCTGGACCTTGGCCGGGGCGCGGTTGATCTCGTCGGCCAGCAGCAGGTGGGTGAACACCGGCCCCAGCGTGGTGCTGAAGTCGCCCGTGCGCTGGTTGTACATGCGCGTGCCCACCAGATCGGCCGGCACCAGGTCCGGCGTGAACTGGATGCGCTTGAACCGGCCCTGCACCGCGCTGGCCAGCGTCTTGACGGTGAGCGTCTTGGCCAGCCCCGGCACGCCTTCGACCAGCAGGTGGCCCTGGGCCAGCATGGCGACCATCACGCGTTCCAGGAACCGGTCCTGGCCGACGACGACGCGCTTGACCTCGTAGAGGATCTGCTCCATCAGCGTGGCGGTGTGCGTTGGCACGTGTTCCATGGCGGTCCTTTCTGATGCGTTATTGACGAGGCGGAACGGCCAAAGGCCCATGCACTGGCGCCGGCTGTCCCTTCCGAAGGCCGCGGAGCAGGCCATGCCAGCAGACGCCGCGCAAGGGCCGCCCCGCCGCGCTGGCGTCGTCTCCCTGCCCGCAGTGCGTAGCGCTGCGAGAGCGGGGGGAAGCGGCGCAGCCGCTCAGGGGGGCGTCCATCTTCAAAACGGCGGCATGCCCACGGCCGATGCGGCGTTCTCGATGGGTACCGCGAAGCCGATGCCGATGAAGGTGCGCGCGGGCGTGGGGTTGAGGATGGCGGTGACGATGCCCACCACCTCGCCGTCCATGGTGATCAGCGGCCCGCCCGAATTGCCGGGGTTGGCCGCTGCGTCGAACTGGATCAGGTTGCGCAGCTCCTGCTTGCCCTCGGGCGAGTCGAACTCACGCTGCAGGCCCGACACCACGCCCGCCGAAAGCGACGGCCCGATGCCGAAGGGAAAGCCCAGCGCGACCACCCCGTCGCCCGGCTGCAGCCCCTGCGTGGAGCGCAGCGGCGCGGCCTGCAGGTCGTCTGGAATCTTGTGGGCCTGCAGCACGGCCAGGTCGTTCTGGGGTTGCATGCCGGTGATGCTGGCGCCAGCCTCCATGCCGTCGGCAAAGGTCACCGTCACCCGCTGGGCGCCCTGCACGACGTGCAGGTTGGTGAGGATGATGCCCTTGTCCACGATCACCACGCCGGTACCGATGCCGCGCTCCACTTCCTTGCCCTTCTTGGTGCGTGCATAACCCACCACGCGCACGACCGACGGCGCCACCGCCGCGGCAGCGCGCGCGGCGGCCGAGGGCAGGGGCTGCGTCTGCAGCGTGTGCAGCACGGCGGCGTCGATGTCCTTCTGCGTGAGGACCGGGGG
>JAEWPH010000119.1 GCA_023460715.1 Pseudomonadota bacterium
GGACGTGCGCGCGGTGCCCGGGCGGGGCACGGAGGGCCGCGTGCAGGGCCAGACCTGGCGCGTGGGCAGCCTGCGCTGGATGGACGAACTGGGTCTGCCGCTGGGCGCGCTGGAGGCGCGGGCCCACGCGCTGCAGGCCGAGGGCGCGACCGTATCGGCCGTGGCCGTGGCCGTGCGCACGGAAGCCGGCGAAGCCGTGTGCGCGCTGCTGGCCTTCGGCGACGTGCCCAAGCCGGGGGCGCAAGCAGCCCTGCGGGCGCTGCGCCAGCGCGGCATCCGCACGGTCATGATCTCCGGCGACAACCGGGGCGCGGCCGAGGCCATGGCCCGGCGCCTGGGTCTGGACCCGGCGGCCGGCGAGGTGCTGGCCGAGGTGCTGCCGGGCGACAAGGCCGCCGCCATCGCCGCCCTAAGGCGCGAAGGCCACCTTGGGGGGCAGCGACCCAGCGCAGCGGCGGAGCGTGGGGGCCACCATACCGTCGCGATGGTGGGTGATGGGGTGAACGACGCGCCTGCGCTGGCGGCGGCGGATGTGGGCATGGCGATGGGCAACGGCGCGGATGTGGCCATGCATGCGGCGGGCGTCACACTCATGCGGGGTGATCCGCAGCTGGTGGCCGCCGCGCTGGAGATTTCGCACCGCACCGTGCTTAAGATCCGGCAGAACCTGTTCTGGGCCTTCGCCTACAACGTGGCCGGCATCCCCTTGGCCGCGCTGGGGTATCTGAGCCCGGTGGTGGCGGGTGCCGCCATGGCGCTCAGCTCCGTGAGCGTGATGGCGAACGCTTTGCTATTGAAGCGCTGGCGGATGTGACAAATACCTATGCCGCGGCCGCGTGGGTCTGGCAAACTGCAACGTTTTGTTGCAATACCTGCGCGCGCTGTGGCGCGCCGCGATAAGCGTAAGGATGACGACCATGAATTTGTTTTCGCTCATGCGGCTGTTCACCATCCGGTTCCGGATGATTGGAGCCATCGGTGTAGTGCTGGCGTTGCTGGGGTTGCTGGGCGGTGCGGGCATGCTGGGCATGTTCCGCATCTATTCCATGAGCGAAGACTTCATTGGTCACTCGTATGCCGAAGTGGGCTACCTCGCGCAGCTGCGCGGCGAGATGGGGGCCATCCGCCAGTACGAGAAGGACATGATCATCCAGTACGAGAAGCCCGAAGGCGTGAAGCAGGCGCACACGCAGTGGCTGGCCGCGCTGGACCGTGCCAAGCAGGTGGCCGCGCGCTTCGAGCGCCTGTCGGGCATCTCGGACACGAACTTCGCGCAGGAGATCGTGCGCCGCCTGGACAGCTACCGCGACCAGTTCGCCCACGTGGCGCGCCAGCTGGAGTCCGGCGGCTACGACACGGCCACGATTGCCAACCGCATGAGCGGCAAGGCCGTGGCCGAATTCGGCGAGGCCGACAAGCTGCTGCTGGCGCTGGACACGCGCCTGCGCGCCGAGGTGGACAGCGTCATCAAGAACCAGGAGAGCGCCGCGCAGCAGACCAAGTGGCTGTTCCTGCTGGCCGTGCTGATCACCGTGGTGGTGGTGGTGCCGCTGACCCTGCTGAACATGGTGTCCATCGTGCGCCCGCTGGTGGCCGCGCGGGCCCTGGCCCAGTCCATCGCCAAGGGCGATCTGTCGCAGCGCATGCAGGTGGAGGGCAAGGACGAAGTGGCCGATCTGCAGCGCTCGCTGGTGGAGATGCAGAACAGCCTGAGCGCGCTGGTGTCCCAGGTACGCGATTCGAGCGGCAACATCGCCACGGCCAGCCAGGAGATCGCCACCGGCAACCAGGATCTGTCCGCCCGCACCGAGCAGACCGCCAGCAACGCCCAGGAGGCCGTGGCCTCGCTGGCCCAGCTCACGGCGACGGTGCAGCAGACGGCGTCGTCGTCGCAGGTGGCCAACCAGCTGGTCAGCTCGGCGTCGGGCATCGCCACGCGCGGCGGCAGCGTCGTGCAGCAGGCCGTGTCCAGCATGCATGAGATCTCGGCGTCCAGCCGCAAGATCAGCGACATCATCGGCCTGATCGATTCCATCGCCTTCCAGACCAACATCCTGGCGCTGAACGCGGCCGTGGAAGCGGCCCGCGCGGGCGAGCAGGGCCGCGGCTTTGCGGTGGTGGCCAGCGAAGTGCGCAGCCTGGCGCAGCGCAGCGCTGCCGCGGCCAGCGACATCAAGGGCCTGATCAGCACCAGCGTGTCGGCCGTGGATGGCGGTGTGCGCCACGTGGAAGACGCCGGCAAGGCCATGAAGGAGATCGTGGACAGCGTGCAGCGCGTGTCCGACATCATCGGCGAGATCAATTCGGCCGCTGCCGAGCAGGCCACCGGCATCGGCCAGGTGAACAGCTCCGTGGGCGAGATCGACCGCATGACGCAGCAGAACGCCGCGCTGGTGGAAGAGTCTGCCGCCGCGGCCGAGTCGCTGCGCGAGCAGGCCGCACGCCTGTCGCAGGTGGTGCAGCAGTTCCACCTGGGCGATGCCCATCCGGCAGGGGCTGCCGGGCACCCCGCACCGGCCACGCTCGCCGCCGGCCGCGCTCCGGCGCTGCTGCCGGCCTGAGCGGCGCGGCCGCCGCAGGGCCGCAGGACGCGAACGCTCTGCCGCGTGGCGGCTTCGCAGAAACACCAAGGGCGCCCCGCAGGGCGCCCTTTTTTTCGCCCTGCCGGCGGGCCGGCAGCCACCGCCGGGGCACCGGGATACCGGGATGGTGCCGAAGGGAGCGGCCTCCGGGGGCCGCGGGCTCACGCCGCGGTGGGCTGGCCTGAGGGGGCCCGCTCCTTCGGTCCGAACCACGCCACGTACAGCGCCGGCAGCACCACCAGCGTGAGCAGCGTCGCGGTCACCAGCCCGCCGATGACCACGATGGCCAGGGGCCGCTGCGTCTCCGAGCCGATCTCGTGCGAGAGCGCCATGGGCAGCAGGCCCAGCATCGCGAGCAGGGCGGTCATGAGCACGGTACGCAGGCGCTGCATGGAGCCCTGGCGCACGGCCTCGACCACGCTCGCACCGCCCGCCTGGAGCTGCTGGAACACCGACAGCATCACCACGCCGTTGAGCACCGCCTGGCCCGACAGCGCGATGAAGCCGATGGCCGCCGACACCGACAGCGGAATGCCGAAGACCCAGAGCGCGACGAAGCCGCCGATGAGCGCCAGGGGCACGTTGATGAGGATCAGCGACGCCATCTTGAACGACTTGAAGGCGTCGAACAGCAGCACGAAGATCAGCAGCAGCGAGATGGGCACGACCACCGACAGGCGCTTCATGGCGCGTTCCTGGTTCTCGAACTCGCCCGACCAGTTGACCTGGTAGCCCGCCGGCAGCGGCACGTTCGCCTGCACGCGGTTCTGCATGTCCTTCACGACCGAGCCCATGTCGCGGTCCTTGATGAAGATGCCGATGGCCATGGTGCGGCGGCCGGCCTCGCGGGCGATGTTCATGGCGCCGCTGGTCTCGCGGATGCGGGCCACGCTGCCCAGCGTGGTGTAGCCGCCGTCCGGCGTGGCGATGGGCGTGTCGGGCAGGCGGGAGAGCGCGCGGCGGTCTTCCGGCATGCGCACCGCCACGGCGAACTTGCGCTCGCCCTCCCACAGGTTGGTGGTGGTCTTGCCCGCGAGCGCGGCTTCGATCACGTCCTGGATGTCGCCCACGTTCAGGCCGTAGCGCGCGGCGCGGTCGCGGTCGATGTCGATCACCAATTGCGGCAGGTCGCCCAGGCGGTCGATCTCGGCGCGGTACACGCCGGGCACCTGGCGGATCTCGCTTTCGATGGACTGCGTCAGGCGCTTGAGCTGCACCAGGTCGTCGCCGGCCACCTTGATGACGATCTGTCCGTCGATCTGCGAGATCGATTCGAGCACGTTGTCGCGGATGGGCTGGGAGAACGCGGGCTCCATGCCGGGAATGGCGGAGACGGCACGGTCCATCTCCTCGATGAGCTGCGCATGCGTGAGGCCGGGGCGCCACTGCTCGGCGGGCTTCACGTCCACGAAGACCTCGGCCATGGAGATGGTCTTGGGATCGGTGCCGTCCTCGGGCTGCCCGGCCTTGGAGACCGTGGTGCGCACCTCGGGCACGGTGCGCAGGGCCTGCCGGACCTGGCGCAGCATGCGCGCCGCCTCGTCGTTGGAGACGCTGGCCGGCAGGCGCACGTTGACCCAGATGGTGCCTTCGTCCAATTCGGGCAGGAACTCCGAGCCCAGGCGCGAGGCCGCCACCAGCGCCAGCCCGAACACCGCCAGCGCCACCACCACCACCGTGCGGCGGCGGTTCAAGGCCCAGTCCAGCACCGGCGCGTAGGCGCGCTTGGCAAAGCCCACCACCCGGTTGTCCCCGTGCGGCAGCTTTCTGCGCAGCATCCAGTAGGCCAGCAGCGGCACCAGGGTGAGCGAGAAGATCAGCGAGCCGATGAGCGCGGTGGTGACCGACAGCGCCATGGGCTGGAAGATGCGGCCCTCGTGGCGCTGCAGCGCGAAGATGGGGATGTGCGCCGCGATGATGATGAGCATCGAGAACAGCGTGGGCCGGCCCACTTCGCCCGCCGCTTCGATGATGGTGTCGCGCCGGTCGCGGTCGTCCATCTCCTCGCCGCGCTCGGCCAGGCGGTGCATGATGTTCTCGATCACGATCACCGCGCCGTCCACGATGATGCCGAAGTCCATGGCCCCCAGGCTCAGCAGGTTGGCCGGCACGCCCATCACCTTGAGGCCCATGAACGTGGCCAGCAGCGACAGTGGAATCACCACCACCACGGCCAGGCTGGCGCGCAGGTTGGACAGGAACAGGTACAGCACCAGCGACACCAGCAGCGCACCCTCCACGAGGTTGCGGAACACGGTGGTGAGCGTCTTGTCCATCAGCCACGTGCGGTCGTAGAACGGCACGATCTGCACGTCCGGCGGCAGGCCGCGCGCGTTCAGGTCGGCGATCTTGTCCTTGACGTTCTTGAGCACCACGCTCGCGTTCTCGCCCTTGCGCATGACGACGATGCCGGTCACCACGTCGTCGTCGTCGTCCTGCCCCACGGTGCCCAGGCGCGGGACCGCGCCCACCTTCACCTGGGCCACGTCGCGGATCAGCACGGGCGTGCCGCCGTGCGCGGCCACGACGATGCGGCCGATGTCCTCGCTCGACTGCAGCAGGCCGATGCCGCGGATGGCGTACTGCTGTGCGCCCTGCGCCACATAGCTGCCGCCGGCGTTGGCATTGCCGCGGCCCAGCGCATCCAGCAGGTTCTGGAAGGTGAGCTTGTACGCGCGCAGCCTGTCCAGGTCGGGCTGCACCTCGTATTGCTTGATCGAGCCGCCCATGGCCACCACGTCGGCCACGCCGGGCACCTGGCGCAGCGCCCGCTCCACGGTCCAGTCCTCGGTGGTGCGCAGGTCGGTGGTGGAGTGCCCGTCGCCCTTGACGCGGTAGCGCATGATTTCGCCCACCGGCGTCGCGTTGGGGGCGATATCGGCTTCCACGCCCGGCGGCAGGTCCACGCCTCGCAGGCGCTCGCTGACCTGCTGGCGCACCAGGTTGACGTTGGCGTTGTCGTCGTACGTGACCACGGTGAACGACAGGCCGAACTGCGTGTGCGAGAACACGCGGATGGCATTGGGCAGGCCGGACAGCGCCACCTCGATGGGCAGGGTGACCTGCTTTTCCACCTCTTCGGCGGCGCGCCCGGGGTACAGCGCGATGATGGTGACCTGCGTGTCGGTCACGTCGGGGAAGGCCTCCACCGACAGGTTCTTGAAGGCCATGACGCCCGCAAGAGCGAACAGCAGCACGCCCAGCACGATGAACAGCGGCTGGTGCACCGCGAAGTGGATGAGGCGATTCATGGGGCCTCTTTCTTCGGGGCGGCGGTGTCCTCGGCCATGGCCTGGAACTGGCGGGCCAGCAGCAGCACGTTCTGGCTCACCACGGCCTCGCCGGGCTGCAGGCCGGAGGCGACGACCACCTCGCCCGGCCCTTCATGGGCCAGGTCGACCTTGCGCGGCTCGAACACCCCGGCCTCGCGGCGCACGTAGACTACGTGCTGCGTGCCGTCGAGCACCACGGACGGTGCGGGCACCACCACGCCGCCAGCGCGGCTTTCCTGCACGCGTGCGGTGGCGAGCATCTCGGCCTTCAGGCGCCGGTCCGTGTTGGGCACCACGCCGCGCACCTTGATCGTCCGCGTGCCGGGGTCGATGGCATCGGCCGTGGCCGTCACCTTGCCGGTGAAGGTCGTGCCGGGATAGGCCGGCACCTGCAGCGTGACGGCATCGCCCGGCCGCAGGGACGCCAGATCGCTCTCGCGCGCGTCGATCTGCACCCACAGCGAGGTCGGGTCGGTCACCACGAACAGCGCCGGGCCGTTCTGGTCGGGGCGCACCTCCTGGCCGGGGTTGAGGTTGCGCTCCACCACCACGCCGGCGATGCCGGTGGTGAGGGCGAGCTGCTGGTTCACGCCGCTGGCGCTGCCATACAGGCGGGTGCGCGCCGCTGCGCGGGCCACCTCGGCCTGGGCGCCGGCGGCCTCGGCCTCGGCCTGCTCCAGGTCCTTGCGGGCGATGATGCCGGCCTCGAACAGTTCTCGCTGGCGCTTGAGTGCCTGCTGCGCCAGCGACTGGCCTGCCTGGGCCTTGGCCGTGTCGGCCTGGGCCACGCCGAAGTCCGGCGAGGCCAGCAGCGCCAGCGGGGCCCCGGCCTTGACCGGCTGGCCCAGGTCGGCCTGCATGGCGGTCACGCGGCCGGCGAAGGCCGGGTAGATGCGCTGCGTGCGCTCCTCGTTCCACACCAGCCGCGCGGGCAGCTCCACGACCACGTCCTTGGCGGCGCGGGCCTCCACCGTGCCCAGCAGGGCGAGTTGCGGGTGGCCGGCGGGAAAGCGCAGCTGGCCCGACTGGACCACCGGCGGCGCGGGCTCGGGCGGGGAGGCCGCATCGGCCGCGGATTTGCCGCAGCCGGGCAGGAGCAGGGTGCAGGCGGAGCCCAGTGCGGCCAGGGCCAGCAG
>JAEWPH010000120.1 GCA_023460715.1 Pseudomonadota bacterium
GTGCGGCGGCGGCCGAGCGCTGCGCCAGGCTGCGCACCTCGCTGGCCACCACGGCGAAGCCCCGGCCCTGCTCGCCCGCGCGGGCCGCTTCCACGGCCGCGTTCAGCGCCAGGATGTTGGTCTGGAAGGCGATGCCGTCGATCACGCCGATGATGTCGGCGATGCGGGTGGAGCTGGTGTTGATGCCCTGCATGGTCTGCACCACCTGCTGCACCACGGCGCCGCCCTGCGCGGCCACCGCCGACGCGCTGCGGGCCAGCTCGTTGGCCTCGCGCGCGGTGTCGGCGTTGTGCTGCACGGTGGAGGCCAGCTCTTCCATCGACGCGGCGGTTTCCTCCAGCGCGCTGGCCTGCTCTTCCGTGCGCTGGCTCAGGTCCGCATTGCCCTGTGCGATCTGGGCGCTGGCCGTGGCCACGCTCTCAGAGTTGGACCGCACGCTGCCCACCACGGCGCTCAGCTGCGCGGTCATGCCCTGCATGGCCACCAGCAGCCGCGCCACTTCATCGCGGCCCTGGGGCTGCACCTGCATCGACAGGTCACCGGCGGCCACGGCTTCGGCCAGGCGCACCGCGCTGTCCAGCGACCGGGTGGTCGTGCGCGTGACCATCACCATCACCCACAGCGCCAGCGACGACAGCGCGGCCAGCGCCACGCACAGCCAGATCAGGCCCTGGCGCAATGTGCTGATCTGCGCGTCCAGCGAGTCGCGCAGCAGGTCGAACGCATTGGTGACCAGCACGAACTGCGCATCGATGACGCGGGTCATGCGGTCGACCCACTCCGTGGATGCGAGCGTCAGGGTCTGCGGCTGGATGATGGATTCATCGGCCAGCTTGAAGCCCTCCAGCGCCGACGTGACCGCGGCGGCACGCGCACGCTCCACGGCGGCGGGCAGGCCGTCGCGGCCGGCGGCCAATTCCAGCCCCTTGCGCGCGTCTTCGTAGTTCTGGCGTGAGCGCTCGGCCAGCCCGTCGATGCGGGCGCGGTCCTCGGGCGACGCATCGCCGCGGCCCAGCACGACGGCGCCCCGCGCGCGCATCTGGCCCAGCGATTCGGTCAGCCGGGGCAACGGCCCCAGCACCGCGCGCTGCACGTAGTAGGTGCTGGCGTCCGGGTCCAGCGCCAGGCCGGAGCTGTTCGCCACGTCGTCGATCAGCTCCAGCAGGTGGGCGATCAGGGCGGCATGCTGCTGGTTGCTCTGCACCCCCGTCAGCGTCTTGCCCGACACGCCGGCCACCAAGGCCCGCCATTCGGTGACGATGCCGTCCAGCCGGCTTCCCAGCGCACCGTCCGCCAAAGGGGCCAGTGCGGTGCGCACACGCGCCTGGGTGTCTTCCACCTCTTTCTGGCGCTCCTGCCGGGTGGCGCCGGCGGACGCCGCGCCGCTCAGGAAGGCGGCCGACAGCCCGCGGTGCTGTTGGGTCTGCTGCAATAGCCGCAGCAGTTCGCTGCCGGGCGCCAGTCCCAGCCGTTCGCGCTGGGCCACCGCCACCTTCTCGGCGGTGGCTTGGAGGAGCAGCGCCGTAGGTACGGCGAAAAGCAGGAAGGCAAGTGCGCCGATGAGGGCGAACTTGCGCGAAAAGCGCAGTTGGGTGATCCAGGCAGTCATAGGGGGCCGAAGCAGTCGTAGTTTTGTAAAAGGCGAAATGACCAAAAACAGGCCGATCGGGGACCTGCAACGCACCAGGTCGAGACATGTCATGCCCCAATCCGGTGCGGTCCTAGCGTCTACGTACACACTTCGTTACCGGATCACCGCTCGCGGCGTTGGCCTACAAACGACGGTTGCTCCCCCTAAGGGACGCTTCCTGCCCCTCTGCACTATCGGCCGTTTCCGCGGCCCAGCATCCACCCGGCGGCAGCCACGATCAGCGCCGCCCCCAGCCACCCGGCCGCATCGAGCCGTTCACCCATCCACACCACGGCGAACAGCGCACCCCAGGCCGGCTCCGTCCCCATCAGCAGCCCCACCCGGCTGGGAGAGCCGTGGCGCAGTGCCCAGTTCTGCGCAAAGAAGGCGAACACCGTGCAACCCAGCACCAGGTACAGGGTGGCCCCCCAGAAGGCGGGGGCTTGCGGCAGCGGCGGCAGGCCACCGGCTCCCAGGGCCAACAGCAGGCAGCCGATGCCGACCACGGCCGACTGGACCGCCGTCAGCAGCAGCATGGGCGCCTGCGCATGGCGGCGCGTGAGCTGGCAGGTGGCGCAGGCGGTCAGGGCCCGCAGCACGGCGGCGGCCAGGATGAGGCCGTCGCCCGCATTCCAATGCTGCGGCCAGCCGCCCGTGAGCAGCGCGGCCCCCGCCAGCGATACGGCCGCAAAGGCGAACACCGCGCGCGCCGGCCGGCGGCCCAGCAGCCCCCATTCCGCGAACGGCGTGAACACCACGCACAGGCTGATGAGAAAGGCCGCATGGCTGGCCTGCGTGAGCGCCACGCCATAGGTTTCGCACAGGAAGATCGCCGTCAGCAGCCCGCCCAGCGACACACCGGCGCGCAGGGCGGCGCGCCATTGCGCGCGGCTGGCGCCCACGCAGGCCGGCGCCAGCAGCACGGCGGTCAGCAGGAAGCGCACGGCCAGAAAACCCAGCACCGGGTAGAACGCGAGCGCGCCCTTGGCCACTCCGTAGCTGGTGCCCCAGACGATGGCGACCAGCAGCAGCGCGGCGTCGGCAGCACGCAGCAGCCAGGGGGAAGAGGGCGACAGCGCAGCGAGAGCGGGAGAGGGTACAGACATGGGGCGCATCGTAGATTTGCGCAGTGCTGGCGATAATCTATCCATTCAGCACAATATCTGTTCCACATGCGCACGAATGAAGCCCTCGACAGCCTGCCCGACATGGCCGTCTTCGCGCGCGTGGTGGCGGCCGGCAGCTTCTCTGCCGCGGCGCGCGGGCTGGGGCTGACGCCTTCGGCCGTGAGCCGGCAGGTGGCGCGGCTGGAGGGCGTGCTGCGCGTGCGGCTGCTGGAACGCACCACCCGCCAGCTGCGTCTGACCGAAGCCGGCCGTGCCGCCTATGCGCGGTGCCAGCCGCTGGAAACGGCTGCGCGCGAGGTGCTGGCCCTGGCCGGCGATGCGGACGGCACGCCCCGCGGGCTGGTGCGCATGAGCGTGGCCAAGGCCTATGGCCGCCAGCGCATCCACCCGCTGGTGCCGGCCTTCCTCGCCGCCTACCCCCAAGTCGATCTGCAGTTGGTCGTGACCGATCGCACGGTGGATGTGTTCGCCGAAGACATCGACCTGGCCTTGCGCATCACCGACACGCCGCCGCCCGGTCTGGCCGGCCGCCCCTTGGAGACCGTGGAGCATGTGGTCTGCGCCAGCCCCGCCTACCTGGCGCAGCGCGGCATGCCCCAGCACCCGCGCGACCTGGCGCGGCACGACTGCCTGCCGCTGGGCGAGGACGAGCGCGACCGGCACTGGCGCTTCGTGCGCCCCGGCGGCGCGAGCCGCACCGGCGCGGGCGCGGACACGACCACCGTCGCCGTGCGCGGCCGCTACGTCACCAACCACAGCGAAATGCGGCGCGAAGCCGCCCTGGCGCATCTGGGCATCGCCAGCCTGCCCGGCTTCACGGCGCGCGCCGCGATCGAAGCCGGCACGCTGGTGCGCGTGCTCCCCGGCTGGCGCCACACCACCGCCTATTCCGGAACGGCCTGGCTGCTGTACCCACCCAACCGTTTTCTGCCGGCGCGGGCCCGGGCCTGGATCGACCACCTGGCGGCGGCCCTGGCAACGGGCTGAGCCGGCGGCGGGGGAGCGCAGCACCGCACGGCTGCGCTCGCAGCCGCCGTGGGAGGGGTGGATGCCGCTCAGGGCCGCTGGGCTTCAGCCTTCGGAGCCGGAGGCCGCGCCAAGGTTCGCACATCGCGGAACGTCCATTCGCGCGGCACCTGCTTCCATCGGTAGTGGCGCAGCTGGACGGCGGCGATGGGCTGCGCCGCCGCGATGTCGATGCGCAGCGGCATGGCGCCGACCTCCCAGGCCAGCGGCAGCGGCGCCTGGGGGTCCCGCGCCCCGGGGTCGTCGATGTACCGGGGCGCCAGCATGCTGGCTGACGGCACTTCGCGGCCCTGGGCGTCGAGCGGAACGGCCAGGGTCCAGAGCCCTTCGCGCACCGTGGCCGGGGGCCTTGCCTGGTCGATGGACAGGCGCTGCGGCGCGGTCCACACGATACGGGCGTCTGGGTTGCGCTGCAATTGCGCACCGGCGGCGACCCGTTCGGCCTCCGCCCATTCATACACCTCCACATCCACCGCCATGCGCACCGCGTCCAGCGGTTGGAGCTGGGCCGCCGTGGCCTGCAGCGGCAGGCGGAACGGGAACATCACCTCGTTTTCGTTCACGCGGTACCGATCCGCGGCGACCAGCTTGCGCAGGGTCAGCACCGGCGCGACGCCGGGCAGCGCGGCGCCCTGGGCGTCCAGCAGGGCGACCGAGCGGAGATGGGCCACGACCATCGGGGGCATCACGCCCTCATCGGTCGTGCCGGGGGATGGCACGCCGAACTGGCCGCCGATCGCCAGCCAGGGGCGGTGCCCGTTGGCATTCGGGCGCGCCGCAAACAGCAGCTGCTCTTCGAGCGTGTCCAGCGCGGAGGCGGGCAGCATCCAGTCCGCCAGCTCGCCCTCCTTGTCCCGCACGGGCCGGTAGGCGCCCGGATCGTCCGAGGGCGCGGAAAAGGGCGGGTTCGCCAGAGCCTGCAGCATGTCGTCGCGGATCTGCCGGTAGGTGTCGGCGTCGCTGGTCTGCGTCAGATCGGGGCCGTCGCCGAGATGGGTGGCGTTCAAGCGCAGTGTGGCGGCAGGCCGCCCTCCGCGCGCCTCGGTCTGCAGTTCGAGCCGCAGCTCGACCGGCATGCCGTCGCGGCGGCGCAGGGCCTGGCGCCCTTGGCCGCGCATGCCCGTACCTTCCAGGCCCACGTCCATCACGGCCACGTCGTCGGTCAGCGCACGCACCCGCAGGCGCGAGGTGAGCACGCCCCATTGCGCGGAAGGCTCCTCGCGCACGATCTCCTGGCCCACGGCCAAGCCCTCTGGCAACCGCAGCGGGCGCAGGCCGGCCACCTGTTCGCGGGGGGCTACGCCGTCGGCAAGCTCCGGGTGGCGCGCCTGCAGGGCCGCGAAGGCCGGGGCGTCGACGGCACGGACGCCGCGGGCCACGCCCTGCGCGTCCACCGCCATCTCGAAGCCGCTGCCGATCACGGCCAGCACCTGCTGCTCCTGCGGATCGTCCGGGCCCAGTGCCAGGGAACCCGACCCAGAGCCTGTGCCCGCTGGCCCGAACCACAAGGTCCGCTGGCGCATCGTCTGGCTGCCATCGGCTCCAGGGATCACGGTCACCGCGCTGAAACTCGATCGCTCAGGCATCACCTGCTGGCCGTCCACCGTGATGCTCTGCCGGACCAGATAGATCTCCTGCGGCGGCGCAGAGGCCCCCACCGGCGCCGAGCACCCCGCCAGCCACACCAGTCCCACGGCCCACACCGGGCCGCATTGCCATCGCATCCTTCGCTCCCCCCCCTCGCTGGTGTAGATATCTAGAAAGCCATCCGCGCACCGAAGACGCCTCGCCTTCGCTCTCTAAAGACCTTAGCAGACGGTGCCGATGGCCTGTGGCCTGGAAAGGTATACGGCCCCGGCCGCGCCCGCGGGCCCGTGCCGCGCGATGACGGCGTGCGCGCCCCCGTCAGCCGTTCACGCTGCCGTCCGCGCTTTTCAAGCAAAAATGGCTTGCAGCGCTTATCCAGCAAGCGCATATCGCTATCAATTAAATAGCATCACACATGCAGCGATCTGGCGCGCTTCAGTCCTCGATGGATTCGTGTGTGCCGGCGCTGCCGCGGCGCCAGTAGCCGGACGCCTTGACCCAGCGCGGATACCACCCGCGTTCGTCGACCAGGTGCGCGCGCAGGGCCTTGGCAGCCGTGGTCTCGCAGGCCACCCAGGCATGCCAGTCG
>JAEWPH010000121.1 GCA_023460715.1 Pseudomonadota bacterium
GCGCTAGTGGATAGCCGAGCTATCCACGGCGCACCGCGCCTTGCACCCATCCCGCAAAGACCGCTGCGCGACCCCTGGAAGATCGTGAACAGGCTCTAAGATCCCGCCGATCCCGGCACGGGGCGCCATGGGGCCCTCGGCGCTTGCGACGCCCGAGGGATGCCAGTCCCCGCGGAGCCGGGACGACACCACCATCCCGGAGGAGACACCCATGAAGAAGAAGCGATCCCACCACCCCGTTGCCGCCACGGCTTGCGCCCTGCTGCTGGCGCTGTCCGCCGTGCCCGCCGCGGCCGATGTGTTCACCAAGGAGCAGCTCATCAAGGCCAACAAGGAGTCGGCCGGCGGCGGCAAGGGCACCTTGGTGGGCGAGTACGCCTTCACCCGCGACAAGGCGCTCAAGGACCACGCCATCAAGGAGATCAGCTGGCTGACGCTGGCGCCCGGCGACTCCATCGGCTACCACAAGCACACCACCAACGAGGACACCTACATCATCGTGTCCGGCCGCGGCAGCTTCAAGGACAAGGACGGCGCGGAGGTTCCGGTGAAGGCCGGCGACGTGACCATCGTGCGCAAGGGCGAGGCCCATGGCCTGACCAACACCGGCACCGAGCCGCTGGTGTTCGTGGACGTGATCGCCGAGCAGTAGCCCGGCGCGGCTGGCGCGCAGCCGGTTTCGCCGGCCGGCCGCGCACCCCAACGGCAAAGAGCACCCGCGGGTGCTCTTTGTTTGATAGCTGCTTGCGCAGAAGCATCAAGTGCTAGAGGCCATTTGGGCTTGGTGTCAGTCCCCCATCACCACGCCTTCGCGGCGCGGGTCGGCGCCGCCCAGCCACATGGGCTCGCCGTGGATGTGGGCGCGGGTGAGGGCCTGCAGGCCGCTGGTCATGTTCATCTCGCGCACCTCGGCGCCGCGCTGGCGCAGGGATTCGACCGTGGCCGAGATGAAGCGCTTTTCCTCCAGCAGCGTCGGGCCGCCCAGCGTGCCGAAGTTGGGCAGGTTGATGGCCTGCTGGGGCGTCAGGCCCCAGTGGAAGATGCCGTACAGCGTCTTGGCGGTGTAGTGGATGATCATCGCGCCGCCGGGGCTGCCGCCGCTCATCAGCAGCTCGCCCGTGCCCTTGTCGAACACCAGCGTGGGCGCCATGGACGAGCGCGGGCGCTTGCCGGGCTCGACCCGGTTGGCGATGGGCTGGCCGCTGGCGTCGCGCGGCGCGAGGCTGAAATCGGTCAGCTCGTTGTTGAGCAGAAAGCCCTTGACCATCTGGCGCGAGCCGAACTGGTCCTCGATGGTGGTCGTCATGGCGACGGCGTTACCCTGGCCGTCCACGATGCTGATGTGGCTGGTGCCGTACTCCGGCTGCTCCGGCATGGGCGCGTAGGCCATGCGCTGGGCGCCGCGGGGCGTGCCGGGCTGGCCGGTCTTCATGCTCTGGGGGCCGATGAGCTTGGCGCGCTCGGCGAGGTAGGCCGGGTCCACCAGGCTCTTCCAGCTGCCGGCGGGCGGCTGCACGAAGTCCGGGTCGGCCACGTACAGGGCGCGGTCGGCAAAGGCCAGGCGGGCCGCTTCGTTGTAGAGATAGAGCCAGTCGGCGCTCGGCACCTGGCCCAGCGGGTCCTGCGCGCCGCCGGGGCCGTCCTGCAGCGGCAGCGCGGTGGCGTCGGTGTTCTTCAGGATGCCGAGGATCTGTGCCACGGCAATGCCGCCGGAACTGGGCGGCGGAAAGCCGCACAGCTGGAAGGCTTTGGCGCCCAGCTGGTAGTCGGAGCACAGCGCGTCGCGCTTTTTGGGTTGGTAGCCGGCCAGGTCGGCCAGCGTGAGCGTGCCGGGGTTGGTGGGGTGGCTTTTCACTTTGGCAACGATGGCCTCGGCCACGTCGCCCTCCAGCAGGGCCTTGGAGCCGCGGCGGGCGATGCCCTGGAGCACGGCGGCCAGCTCGGGGTTCCTCAGCACGTGGCCCACGGGCCAGGGCTGGCCGGCGGCGTCGTAGAAATAGGCGCGGGCGGCTGGGTCCTGCTTCAGGTATTTCTCGCTGGCCAGCAGCGTGTGCAGCCGGGCGCTCACCTTGAAGCCGTTCTCGGCCAGCTGGATGGCGGGCTGCATCAGGGCCGACCAGGCCAGCTTGCCGTGCTCCTTGTGGGCCTGCTCCAGCATGCGCACCGTGCCGGGCACGCCCACCGAACGGCCGCCCACCACGGCATCGTGGAAGGCCATGGGCTTGCCGTCGGCCTGGAGGAAGAGGTTCTCGGTGGCGCCGCGCGGGGCCGTCTCGCGGCCGTCGTAGGCTTCCACCTTGCTGCCCGCCGCATGCAGCAGAAAGGCCCCGCCGCCGATGCCGCTGGACTGCGGCTCCACCAGCGTCAGCACCATCTGCACCGCGATGGCGGCGTCCACCGCCGTGCCGCCCGCCTTGAGCACCTGGTAGCCGGCGTCGGTAGCCAGGGGGTTGGCGGCCGCCACGGCGAAGCGCTTGGTCGCCCAGCCCGGCTTTTCGGCGTAGCCGGAGGAGCCTTCGGGCTGGTCCGGCACCGTGTAGTCGAAATGCGGCCCGCTGGCGCAGGCCGTGAGCACCGCGGCCGCCGCGATGGCGGCCCAGCGTGCGCGGGAGAGGTTCTGGGTCATGGGAGTCTCCGTCCGGATGGGGGGAAGCTGCATCGTAGTGCGCGGACCTGGTGGCGGGGACTGTTCACACAGGCCGGGCAGGTCCACTCAGGGCTTCTGGGCCGGGGGCAGGGCGGCATCGCTGCGGGGCACGGCGTCGGCCGGGGCGCGCACCTGGGGCAGGCAGTCGGGGAATTCGCGCTGGATGTAGGTGACCAGGCCCTCCCGCACGCGGCAACGCAGGTCGAAAGCCAGGCCCGACGAGCGGGCCGAGACCAGCACCCGGATCTGGATGGTGCGCTCGGTCACGTCGGTGAGCTGCAGCACCTTCACGCGCTTGTCCCATTCGGGCGCGGTCTCCAGGATGCGGTCCAGCTCGGCCCGCAGCGGGTCCAGCGGCAGCCGGTAGTCGGCATACAAAAAGACCGTGCCCAGGATCTCGGAGCTGGTGCGCGTCCAGTTCTGGAACGGGTTCTCGATGAACCACTGCAGCGGAATGATGAGTCGGCGTTCGTCCCAGATGCGCAGCACCACGTAGGTGCCGGTGATCTCTTCGACGCGGCCCCACTCGCCTTCGATGATGAGCACGTCGTCGATGCGGATGGGCTGGGCCAGCGCGATCTGCAGCCCCGCGATCATGTTGCTGAACACCGGCCTCGCCGCGATGCCGGCCACCAGGCCGACCACGCCGGCCGACGCCAGCAGGCTGGCGCCTACCTGCCGTGCTCCGGGAAAGGTCATGAGCATGAGCGACAGGCCGGCCATGAACACACCTGTCATGGCCGTTCGGGCCAGCACCCGGGCCTGTGTGGCGATGCGGCGGGCCTGCAGGTTGTCCTCCACATCGGCGGGGTGCCGCGCGATCACCCCGTTGGCCAGCCCGCGGATGGCCCGCATCAGCAGCCAGGTGGCGCAGGCGATCACGGCCAGGCCATTGAGGTGGCGCACGCTGTCGATGTAGCGCTGCTCGTTCGCGGCGGCCTGCCACACCAGCTGCAGGGCGACCAGGGGCAGAAACACGCGCATGACCGGTATGCAGGATCGCACGATGGCGTGCAGCAGCGGCGTGGAGCGCGTGGCCCGCAGCGCCACCACGACGGCGATGCGATGCAAGAGCGCGGCTGCGGTGACGGCGATCAGCGCCGCCAGGGCGGTGGCCAGCCAGGGAGACAGTTGCAGGGGGTCTAGATCGATCATGGAATGGGAGCGGCCAGGCGGTGGCGGTAGGGGCGGTGCATCCCCGGTGCCATGCGCGCCGCCGCGCAGCGCGCCCGCGTACGGGTGCGGTGGGTTGAAGACAAGGCGGTTGCTGCAGCAGGGTAAACGGCGGCGTCACGCCCGCGTGTGGGAATTCGTCCCGCATCGCGCCATGCCGGCCTTGCTTGCAAACGCCTTGCGATCTCGCAACAAAAAGCGCCAAATTCGTTACGTTTTGACATACTGTGCGTTTTCGCCTGCCTGCTCCAGCGCCCGGCTGCGGTGTCAGCCTGCCGTTTGCAGCGCGGTCGAGAATCCACGTGATTGCAGTACCCACACCACGCGTTCCGCCGTCGGCGGAGCAGCGTCCACCGCCATCGTAGGGAGCAGGATGAAGCGGCACAGGCACTATCACCATCACCCGGCAGGCCCTGCAGCGGCTGCCATCGCGCCGTGCAGGGCGGCTGCGCGGCCGGAGGCACGGCCGTGAGTCAGCGCTCGGGGCGCAGCCTGTCCTCGCTGCTGGAGCGCATCGGCGACCGGGGCGCCCACCGCTGGCGCGGCATGCTGGTGGTGGTGCTCGTCGCGCTCGCCGGCGCCTGGGCCGTGGTGGAGGGCTTGGCCCACCTGCGCGCGGCGGACCGTGCCCGCGAGCGGACCCAGATCCTGCAGCGCACTGCCGACAACCTCATCGGCCTGACCACCGGCGGGCCCATGCTGGGCGCGGTCACGCTCATGGGACTGAGCGAGCCGGCTCTGAAGGACGTGGCCCTGGGCCGCCTGCCGCCGCAGGCGCCGGAAGCGCTGGCGCGCATGGGCGTGGCGCGCGGGCGCTTCCTGGTCAACGCGGTCTACGTGCTCTCGGCCGATGGAACCGTGGTGGCCCACGACACGGCGGACACGGCGGCCATAGGGCAGAACCTGGCCTTCCGGCCGTACTTCCGCCAGGCCATGGCGGGGGCCGTGAACGTGTATGCCGCCGTGGGCACCAACACGCTGGAGCGCGGCCTGTACCACGCGGCCCCCTTGTACGAGGGCGACAGCCCGGCCAGCAACATCATCGGCGCGGTGCTGCTGAAGGTGGCGTTCGACGCGTACGACGCCATGCTCGGGCGCGTGGGGCATCCAATGCTGCTGCTGTCTCCGCAGGGCGTGGCCTTTGCGTCCACGCGGCCGGAATGGCAGTACGCCATGGAGCCTCCCCTCACGCAGGAGCGCATCGACGCGGTGCGGCAACTGCGGCAGTTCGGTCGGCATTTCGACAACGGCGTGGCCTCGGCGCTGCCCTTCCTGCGCGACTCGCACGAGGCCGTGATCGACGGCGTGACCTATGCGCTGGACCGGCACGACATCGACTGGCAGGACCCGGGCGGCGCCTGGCAGCTGGTGATGCTGGACGACGTCAGTGTGCTGATGCCGGCGGCCCAGCGCTGGCAGGTGGGCGGCGCGGCCTTCGCGCTGCTGGCCCTGCTCGGCGGCATGGTGCTGGACATCCTGCGCAACCGCCGGCGCATGCAGGTGGCGATGGAGCGTTTCCAGGTGCTGGGCGCTGCGCTGGAGAGCAGTCCGGTGTCGGTGGTGATCACCGACGCCCAGGGGCGCATCGACTGGGTGAATGCGCAGTACGAACGCAAGACCGGCTACACGCTGGACGAGGTGCGCGGCCGCAAGCCCGCGGTGGTGGCCAGCGGGCAGACGCCCACCGCCACGTACCACGACATGTGGTCCCACCTCATTGCCGGGCGCTCCTGGCAGGGGCGCTTTCTCAACCGCAGCAAGGACGGCACGCTCTACCACGACGAAGCCATCCTTTCGCCCGTGTACGACGGCCGCGGCCGGTGCATCGCCATCGTGGGACTGCACGAGGATGCCTCGGCCCGCATCAAGGAGGCCAAGGAGCGCGAGCAGCGCGAACGCTTGCTCAACGAGCTGCTGGAGCAGCAGACGGCCATCTTCGACAACGCGCCGCCGATCGTTCTGGTGTGCGACGGCGTGTTCCGGCAGTTCAACCCGGCCTTCACCGAGCTGGTGCGCACCACGGCGTCGCGCCTGCTGGGCGCGCGCTGGCAGACGCTGTTCGGGGACGATGCCGCGCATGCGGCCTTCCTGGAGCGCGTGCAGGGCGCGCTGGCGGCCGGCCTGCCGGTGCGCGAGAGCGCCACGCTACTGCGCCAGGACGGATCGCCCTGCGAAGTGCGCATGGCGGGCCGCAGCCTCAAGATGGAAGGCTGCCAAGCGGCCTCGCTGTGGGTGATCGAAGACGTGACCGACCAGCGCCTGCTGGAGCGGCAGGTGGCCGAGCAGCTGGTCTTCCAGCAGGCCCTGGTGGACGCCATTCCGGTGCCGCTCTTCTACAAGGGTGCGGACGGCCGCTACATCGGCTTCAACCGCGCCTACGAGCAGGCCTTCGGCGTGCAGCGCGACGCGCTCATCGGCAAGACCGTGCTCGACCTGGGCTTCCTGCCCGACGCCGACCGCGAGCAGTTCGAGGGCGACACCGACCAGGCCCTGGCCAGCGAGCAGTTCGTGCACCGGGAGGTGGACCTGCCCTATGCCGACGGCGAGGTGCACCACACGCTGTTCTGGCTGCACGGCTTCGCCAAGCCCGATGGCACGCCGGGCGGCGCCATCGGCACCTTCGTGGACATCACCGACCGCAAGCGCGCCGAGCAGGAACTGCTGCGCGCCAAGGAGCTGGCGGAGGAGACGGCGGCGCTCAAGTCCAACTTCCTGGCCAACATGAGCCACGAGATCCGCACGCCGATGAACGCCATCATCGGCCTGTCGCACCTGGCGCTCAAGTCAGGGCTGGACCCCCGCCAGAGCGACTACGTCGCCAAGATCCAGCAGGCCGGCCAGCACCTCCTGGGCGTGATCAACGACATCCTGGATTTCTCCAAGATCGAGGCCGGCAAGCTCATCGTCGAGAAGCAGCCCTTCGTGTTGGACCGGGTGCTGGAGGGCGTGGCCGACGTGGTCGGCTACAAGGCCGGGGCCAAGGGCCTGGAACTGGTGCTGGACGTGGCGGCCGACGTGCCGCCGCACCTCGTGGGCGATTCGCTGCGGCTCGGGCAGATCCTCATCAACTTCGCCAACAACGCCATCAAGTTCACGGAGCGTGGCGAGGTGCATGTGCGCGTGCGGCTGGCCGAAGCCGCCGGCCCGCGCGTGGTGCTGCGCTTCGAGGTGCGCGACACCGGCATCGGCGTGGGGCCGGAGCAGCTGCCGCGCCTGTTCCAGAGCTTCCAGCAGGCGGACACCTCCACCACGCGCCGCTACGGCGGCACAGGGCTGGGGCTGGCCATCTGCAAGAGCCTGGCCGAGCTCATGGGCGGCGAGGTCGGCGTGGAGAGCACCCTGGGCCAGGGCTCCACCTTCTGGGTGACGCTGCCGCTGGAGCGCAGCGAGGTGGCCCGTCCCCAGGTACCGCAGGCCGGCCTGCGCGAGCGCCGCGTGCTGGTGGTGGACGACAACCACACGGCGGCCAGCGTGCTGGCCGACATGCTGCACGCCATGGGCTTCGAAGTGACCCAGGCCCACGGCGGCGAGCGGGCGCTCGCTTTGCTGCGCGAGGCCACGCAGGAGCACAGCGCCTACGGCCTGCTGCTGCTGGACTGGCAGATGCCCGACATGGACGGCATCGAGCTGGCGCGCCGCATCCGCGACATGGGGCTGGACCATGTGCCCCAGATGCTCATGGTCACCGCCTACGGGCGCGAGGAGGTCCTGCACGCGGCCCGCGCCGAGGGCATCGAGACGGTGCTGGTCAAGCCCGTCAGCGCCTCGGTGCTGCACGATACGCTGATGCAGCCGCTGGAGCATGGCTGGATGCCGGGGCATGCCCGTCTGGTGGCACCCGTTCCCTGCGTGCTGCCGCAGGCGCTGCGCGGTGCGCGGGTGCTGCTGGTGGAGGACAACGAGCTCAACCAGCTCGTGGCGGTGGAACTGCTGCGCGACGCGGGGTTCATCGTCGACGTGGCCGAGAACGGCCTGGTGGCGCTGCAGCGCATCGCCGCGCAGCGCTACGACGCGGTGCTGATGGACATGCAGATGCCCGTGATGGATGGCGAGGCGGCGACGCGCAAGCTGCGCGCTGACCCGCGCCACGCCGATCTGCCCGTCATCGCCATGACCGCCAATGCCATGGAGGCCGACCGCCAGCGCTGCTTTGCCGCCGGAATGAACGACCACGTGGCCAAGCCGATCGATCCGCCGGTGCTGTGGGCGGCGCTGACGCGCTGGATCCGCACGCCGGCCCAAGGGCAGGGCGGCGCCCCGGCCGCGCTTGCTGGGCCGGCCTCCAGCGGGTTCCTGCAGGCCACGGCAGGACTGGCGGCCGAGGCCGCAGCCTCCCTCGAGCCGCCCCGCGACGTGCCGGGCCTGGACCCGGCGCTGGGCCTGCAACGTGCGCTGGGTAAGCCCGCCCTGTACGCCAGCATGCTGCGCCGCTTCGTCCAGGGGCAGCGCAACGTCGATGCCGAACTGGCCGAGGCGCTGGCCTCCGGCGATCTGGCGCTGGCCGAGCGCCTGGCGCACACGCTGCGCTCGGTGGCCGCCAACGTGGGAGCGCAGCCGTTGTCCGAGCATGCCCATGCTCTTGAGCAGGCCTTGCGCGAGCGCCAGCCACCCCAGGCCTTGCGGCCGCTGCAGCAGGCACTCGGCCGCGCGCTGGCGACCATCGTGCAGGGCATCGACGTCTGGGTGCGGAAGGTGGACGCCGCCGAGCAGGGCGCTGCCGCGGGCGCATCCGCAGCCACGGATGCGGCTGCCGCCGAGGGCGCGCTCGCGCACTTTCGCACGCTGCTGCGCACCGACGATCCCGCGGCGGTGGACTATCTGCAGCAGCAGCGGCCGCTGTTCCAGCGCTTGCTGGGCGGCGGCTACGAAGCGCTGGAGAAGAACACGTGGGGCTTCGAGTTCGAGCGGGCGCTGGCCCAGCTGGACGCGCTCCGCGACGCTGCGCCCGGCGGCGGCGCACCCCCCGGCCCCTGAGCGCAACGACCCGAAGAGCCCCTCTGGCAGGAATTCCCATGGACCCCTCTCGCACCGCCCTCGATCCTTCGCCCACCTACGTGGAGCGGCCCGTCGCCACCGTGCTGGTGGTGGACGACACGCCCGACAACCTCACGCTCATGGGCAGCCTGCTGCGCGACCACTACCAGGTCAAGGTGGCCAACAGCGGCGAGAAGGCCCTGAAGATCGCCCAGTCCGACAGCCCGCCCGACCTGATCCTGCTCGACATCATGATGCCTGGACTCGATGGGCACGAGGTCTGCCGCCAGCTCAAGGCCCGGGCGTCCACGCGCGACATTCCGGTGATCTTCCTCACGGCCCGCTCCAACCCCGACGACGAACGCGAGGGCCTGGCCCTGGGCGCCGTGGACTACATCACCAAGCCCATCAGCCCGCCCATCCTGCTGGCGCGCGTGAACACCCACCTGGCGCTGAAGGCCACCGCCGACTTCCTGCGCGACAAGAGCGCCTACCTGGAGCGCGAGGTGGCCCTGCGCACGCTGGAGGTGCAGGCCATCCAGGACGTGACCATCATGGCCATGACCTCCCTGGCCGAGACGCGCGACAACGAGACGGGCAACCACATCCGGCGCACGCAGCTGTACGTGAAGACGCTGGCCGAACATCTGCGCGCGCACCCGCGCTTCGAGTACCTGCTCAACGACCGCATGATCGAGCTGCTGTACAAGTCCGCGCCGCTGCACGACATCGGCAAGATCGGCATTCCCGACAGCATCCTGCTCAAGCCGGGCAAGCTCACGGTGGAAGAGTTCGAGGTCATGAAGACCCACACCACGCTCGGCCGCAATGCCATCCAGGAGGCCGAGCGGCGCCTGGGGATGCGCGTGGCCTTCCTCAGCGTGGCCAAGGAGATCGCCTACAGCCACCAGGAGAAGTGGGACGGCACGGGCTACCCGGAAGGGCTGGCCGGCGAGGCCATTCCCCTCTCGGCGCGGCTCATGGCCCTGGCGGATGTGTACGACGCGTTGATCAGCCGGCGGGTCTACAAGCCGCCGTTCTCGCACGAGCAGGCCTGCGGGATCATCGTGAAGGGCCGCGGCAGCCACTTCGATCCGGACATGGTGGACGCCTTCGTCGAGCTGTCCAGCGACTTCCGGGACATCGCGCTGAAGTACCCCGATCCGGACTGACGCAAGCCGCCGGCGCTGCGGGGCCGTTTCGCCGACCTTGCAGCAGGGGGCGGGCCGGGATCAGGCGAGCGCTGGCTTGAACCCTGCGGCCTCGGGCGCTGGAGGCGCAATGATGGCGGCGGCGGACCGCCACCCGGGCGCCGTCAGCGGGCCCGCCGGCGCAGCCGGTGCGTGCCGGCCCCGGTCCGCCAGCGGCCCGGCGGCCATCCCTATGCTATTGAAAATATAGCTCGCTACGCTTGTCGCCAAACGATTTCAAATACAAAAATATTCGAAATCCTTGCAGAGCAAGCGCAAGCTGCTCTCTTTTTTATTCAGCTGCCGGTGCTGCCGCGGCACCGGAGACCGGCACGTCGAGGTTGTCCGCAGCCTGCCGCACGGCCGCCTTGTCGCCAGCGCTGGCGAACTTGCTGTACTTGGACAGCACGGGCACCAGCTGGCCGTAGATGCGCGGCGTGCCGGCCAGGCATTCGCGCTGCTCCATGAAGTCGGCCTCGCCCGTGAAGTTGCCCACCAGGCCACCGGCTTCGGTCACCAGCAGCGAGCCGGCGGCCACGTCCCAGATCGACAGGCCGGTTTCGAAGAAGCCTTCGGTGAAGCCGGCGGCCACGTAGGCCAGGTCGAGCGCGGCGGCGCCGGGGCGGCGCAGGCCGGCCGTGCGCTGCATCACGTCGGCCATGATGTTCAGGTAGTTCTTGAAGTTGTCGCCCGGGCGGAACGGGAAGCCGGTGGAGATCAGGCTCTCGCGCAGCTGGGTGCGCTTGGACACGCGGATGCGGCGCTCGTTCAGGTAGGCGCCGCGGCCCTTGGTGGCGGTGAACAGGTCGTTGCGGGTGGGGTCGTACACCACGGCCTGCTCGACCTTGCCGCGCACGGCCAGGGCGATGCTCACGCAGTACACGGGGAAGCCGTGGATGAAGTTGGTGGTGCCGTCCAGCGGGTCGATGATCCAGACGAACTCCGAATCCTTGGCGCCGTATTCGTTGCCCGATTCCTCGGCCAGGATGCCGTGGCCGGGGTAGGCCGTCAGCAGCGTTTCGATGATGGCCTGCTCGCTCGCATGGTCCACTTCGGTCACAAAGTCGTTGATCTGCTTTTGCGAGATCCGCACGGATTCCACGTCCAGCGCAGCGCGGTTGATGATGGCGCCGGCGGCGCGTGCGGCCTTGATGGCCACGTTGAGCATGGGATGCAGATTGGAGGACGACATGTGGATTGTGATGAAGGAGCGGGGCCCGCGGCGGGCAGGAAGGCGCCCGGCGATGCGGACGCGAAAGGCGGGATTTTACCCGCGCCGGCCGGAACGCGCAGGCGGCGGGC
>JAEWPH010000122.1 GCA_023460715.1 Pseudomonadota bacterium
CTGCTCGCCTGGGTGCCCCAGGCGCTCTGCGCGGGCGACATGGCCAGCACGGCGCCACCGCCACCCGCCGCGGATGCGGCGGCTGTCCCGGCCCTGGTGTTTTTGGAGGTGGACGTGAACGGGCGCCCCACCGGCGAGCTGGTGCAGGTGCGCCAGCGCGGGCCGCACTTCGAGATCGACGCCGCCACGCTGCGCCGCCTGAACGTGCGCACCGACCAGGCCGACGAAGCCCTTGTGGCCGTGGACGCCCTGCCGGGCGTGCGCGTCGCCTACGACAGCCTGGCGCAGCGCCTGCGCATCGACGTGCCGCCGGAATGGCTGCCGGGGCAGACGGTGGACCTGGGCCTGGACGGCCGGGAGGCGCAGGCCGTCGCAGGTGGCACAGGGCTGCTCATGAACTACGAGCTGTATGCCACGCGCACCGAGGGCCGCGACGCGGCGACGCTGTGGTCGGAGCAGCGCTGGTTTGGCCAGCACGGCGTGCTCTCCCACACCGGCATCGTGCGGCATGCCGATGGGGGCGACAACGGCTATCTGCGCTACGACACCGCCTGGTCGGACGTGGACACGGCCGACGCCACGGGCTGGACGGTGGGCGACCACATCACCGGCGCCCTGCCCTGGACGACCCCGGTGCGGCTGGGCGGCGTGCAATGGGCGCGCAACTTCGCCGCGCGGCCCGACCTCGTGACCTACCCCATGCCGCAGTTCGCCGGCCAGGCGGCCGTGCCGTCGGCGGTCGAGGTGTTCGTCAACGGCTTCCGCGCCGGCCGCCAGCAGGTGCAGCCCGGGCCGTTCACGCTCGGTGACCTGCCGGCCGTCAACGGTGCCGGCACGGCCTCGGTGGTCACCACGGATGCGCTGGGCCGGCAGGTGGTGACTGCGGTGCCCTTCTACGTGAGCAGCCAGCTGCTGCGCCCCGGCTGGACGGACTATGCGCTGTCGCTCGGCGCACTGCGGCGTGGCTACGGCCTGCGCAGCTTCGGCTACGGCGCGCCGCTGGCCACGGGCGTGGCGCGGCGGGGCCTGAGCGACAGCGTGACGGTGGAGGCCCAGGCGCAGGCCGGCCGCGGGTTGGCCGTGCTGGGAGCGGGCGGGCTGATGCGCTGGGGCACGCTGGGGGTCTTCAATGCATCGCTGACCCACGGCCGCGCGACCGGCCAGAACGACCTGGCCGCAGACCGCCCCGGCGGCTGGCAGTGGAGTGCAGGCTACCAGTACCTCACGCCGCGCGGCGGCATCACGCTGCTGGAGACGCGGCGCGGCGCCGGCTTCGGCGATGCGGCCAACCATGCCGCCGACGCGCTGCAGCCCAACCAGCGCACGCGCCAGATCAACGCCAGCCTGGTGCGCGGCGTGGGCTCGCTGGCGGCCGGCTGGGTGGATCTGCGCGGCGCCGGCACGCAGCGCAGCCGCGTCGCCTACGCCAGCTACAGCACGCCGCTGGGGCGCGACGCGTTCTTCTCGCTGACGGCCGGTCGCACGGTGGAAACGGGCGAGATGCAGGTACGCGCGCAGCTCACCTACCTGCTTGACCCGCTGCTCACGGCGCAGGCGGGGATCGCGCGGCTGGGCGACACCGCGCAGGGCGAGGTCGGCCTGCAGCGCAGCCTGCGCAGCGACGGCGGCGTCGGCTGGCACCTGGGGCACACGCGCAGCGGCTCCACGGGCGGCAGCGTGGGCCGGAACTACCGATTGGCCAGCGCGCAGTACCAGGGCCGCTACGGCCTGGTGCAGGGCGGGCTGTTCGGCTCCTCGGCGGGCACCACGCACTGGGCGGGGGCTTCGGGCTCCGTCGGGATGATGGATGGTTACGCCTTCGCAGCCAACCGGGTGACCGACGGCTTCGCCCTGGTGTCCACCGAGGCCCCCGGCGTGCCGGTGACCTTCAACCACCAGCCCGCCGGCACCACGGACGCCCGGGGCTACCTGCTGGTGCCCAACGTGCCGGCCTACTACCCGGCGCGCTACGCGATCGATCCGCTCTCGCTGCCCGTGGACGTGCACACGCCTGCGCTGGAGCGCCGCGTGGCCGTGGCGCAGGGCCGCGGCACCCTGGTGCACCTGCCGGTGCTGCGCCAGCACACGGCCACCCTGACGCTGGTGAACGCGGCGGGCGCCCCGCTGCCGCCGGGCAGCACCGTACTGCATGAGCAGGGCCAGGTGCCGACGGTGGTGGGCTGGGACGGCGTGGTCTACCTGACGGCGCTGCAGCCACGCAACACGCTGCGGGCCCGCATGCCGGACGGCAGCGCCTGCCGCGCGGCGTTCACCGAAGCCGAGCACGCGGCACGGGGCGACCTGCGCGTGGTGTGCCGCGCAGAGGGCGACAAACCCGCTCCCGCTGCGGGGGCGGCACGGAAAGGCAGGCCATGAAGCACACCCGTCGCTGGTGGCGCCGGCTCGCCTGGGCCGGCGCAGCCGTCCTGGCAGCCGCCTGCCGCCCTGCGGCCGCCGACTGCGTGCCCAGCCAGACCGGCGGCAACCTGGGCAGTGTGCCGTCGCAGCGGGTACTCGGGGGGCCGGCCATCAGCACCACGGCGCAGTTCACGTTCGGCTGCGGCGGCCTCGTGCTGTCGGTGCTGGGCACACCGACGCTGCAGGCCCGCTTCGTGAGCCCCACGACCGGCCTCACGCTCAAGGACGGCACCAAGCCGCCCATCCCCTACCAGATCACCAACCTGGGCGGAGCGACCTACACGCAGGGCCTGCTGGTGATCAACGCTAGCGGCTCCAACGTGCTCTCCCTGCTGAGCAACAGCATCACCTCGGTGCCGCTGCGCATCACGACCACGGTGGGGCCCAACGTGCCCGCGGGCACCTACACGGACACCATCACCGTGAACTGGACCTACGCCAACCTCTGCGAGGGGCTGCTCGGCGTGGGTGGCCTCTGCGTGGGCACGCCGCGCAATGGCAACACCAACCAGCTGCTCACCGTGCAGCTGGTGGTGACCAACGATTGCACGTTTGCGGCGCCGGATGTGCAGTTCGGCGCCGCGCCGCTGCCAGTAGCCTTTCCGGCCGTGGCCGGCAGCGTGGCCGTGACCTGCACCCGCGGCCTGTCGATCACCGTGGGCCTGGGCCCGGGCACCTACCCTGCGGGCGGGCGGCGGCAGATGGCCAATGGCGCCAGCCGGCTGGCCTACGACCTGTTCCGCGGCGACGGCAGCGTGTGGGGCACGGCAGCCGGTGCCCGCGTGGCGGGCACGGCCCTGACGGATGGGCTCACGCCCATCGTGCTGCCCTACACGGCCCGGGTGTATGGCGACCAGGCCCCGCCGCCGCCGGGCGTGTACCAGGACAACGTGGTGGTGGACGTGCAGTTCTGAAGCACGGCACGCCCGGGGCCGCCGTGGCCAGGCGGCGTGCCGATCAATGGTGGTGGCCGTGGCCGCCGTGCACGTGGCGGTGGGCGATCTCTTCCGGCGTGGCGGCGCGCACCTCGGTCACCTTGCAGGCAAAGCGCAGTGCGTGGCCGGCCAGCGGGTGGTTGCCGTCCAGATGCACCTGGGGACCCTTGATCTTGACCACGTTGAACAGCGCCGGCTGGCCGTCGTTGCCCACGCCGCGCAGCTGGCCGCCCACCTTCACGCCGGGAGGGAACTCGCTCTTGGGAATGGTGCGCACCAGGCTTTCGTCCCGCTCGCCGAAGGCATCGGCCACGGCCAGGTCCACCGTGGTGGTGTAGCCGGGCGCGCGGTTCTCCAGCTCGGCCTCGACCTTGGCGAAGAGGTTGTCGTAGCCGCCGTGCAGGTAGGCCACGTCGCCCGAATCCAGCAGCTTGCCGGTGGCGGGGTCGGTGATCTTGTAGTTCAGGGTGACGGCGGTGTCTTTGGTGATGTTCATGCGAAGGATTCCGAAGGAAGAACGGGGCGCGCGCAATCGCCTGCGCACCGCACGCGGGTGCCGCAGCAGCGCTGCCAGAGCGCCATTGTCAACCATGCCCGCAGCCGCCTGCGCCCTGTGGTCTTGGCCGGTACAGTGCGGCGCAGCGCACGCACCGCGGGCCACTCACCAAGAGCAATGCACATGAAGATGGAGAACATTCCGTTCGGTACGACCGACTGGTCCACCGTGGCCCGCACCGAGCATTCGGCCGAGGCCGGCCAGGCGTTCTGGCAGACCCAGAACTTCGGCGGCATCCGCGTGCGGATGGTGGAGTACACGCCGGGCTATGTGTCCGACCACTGGTGCAGCAAGGGCCATGTGCTGCTGTGCCTGGAGGGCGAGATGGAAACCGAGCTGGAAGACGGCCGCACCTTCACGCTCAAGCCCGGGATGAGCTACCAGGTGGCCGACGGCGCCGAGCCGCACCGCTCGCGCTCGCCCCAGGGTGCCAAGCTCTTCATCGTCGATTGAACAGGCCGTCAGGCGCCATCGGCCACGGCGGCCGGCACCTCGTCCTGCGCCGCGCCGGGCCGTCGGGCGAAGCGGCGCGGCTCGCGCCCGTGGACGGGGGCCGGGTCGTCCCAGGGCCAGCCGCCGAACTGCGTGCGGCGGTAGTCCTGCAGCGCCTGCATGATCTCCTGCTGGCTGGTCATGACGAAGGGGCCGTACTGCACCACCGGCTCGCCCAGCGGCCGGCCCTGCAGCAGCAAAAATTCCGCCACGGCGTCGCCGCCGTTGTGCAGCTCCACGGCATCTGCCGCGCACAGTTCCAGCGCGGCGTGGGACACGGCCTGGCCGGCCACGGTGACGCCGCTGCCTGCAAAGTAGTACAGCATGCGGCGCGTGGCGCCCTCGCCCGCCGCGGCCGGCAGCGTCCAGCGGGCGCCGGGGGCCATGCGCACGGTCCAGATCGCCAGGTCGGCTTGGGCCTGCGCCGCCCAGGAGTTGGGCGGCGGGGCCAGCGGCGCGGCACCCTCCACAGCGCCGGCGATCACGGCCACTTCGGTGGTGCGGCCGGCATCGTCCTGGGCGGTGATGCGGGGGATGTCACCCGACCAGAACATGGTGAAGTGCGGCGCCACCATCTTGGAGCGCGCCGGCAGGTTCAGCCAGATCTGGAACAGCTCCAGAGGGTTGGGCGCGTCCGCCTCCAGCAGCGGGAACATCTCGGAATGCACCACGCCCGCGCCGGCGGTGAGCCACTGCACGTCGCCCTGGCCGAAGCGCGCGGTGGCGCCCAGCGAGTCGCTGTGGTCGATGAGGCCCTTGCGCACGATGGTCACCGTCTCGAAGCCGCGGTGCGGGTGGCCGGGAAAGCCGGGCACTACGTCGCCGTGGTACATGCTCCAGCCGTCCTGGCGCGAGAAGTCCTGCCCGATCTGCCGGCCGGCCAGCGGCGCATTCGGCCCCAGGTCGGCATTGCCGGGCGGGTAGGCGTCGTCATGGTGGGCGCAGAAGAGGAACGGGTCCATCGTCGGCCACAGCGCGCCGAGCGGCTGGGTCTGCAGGATGGGCGAAGCGGTGGATGGTTGCGGCATGCGGGGATTCTCCTTCGGGGCGCAGCACCGGCCGCTTCCCGCTCCATAGGAAAGCCGGCCGGAGAACGCCCGGTCGTTTGCAGATGGGGCCAGAAGCGGCCATCGCCAGAGCGCCGCCTGCGCAACGCTGTGGTGCAGCCGTGGAACGGTGGGCAACGTCCGGCCAAGGCATCGGCCCACGACTTGAAGCCAAAACGGCCCCCAACCCAATCAGGACAAGCGCAAGCAGCTATTCAATGCATAGCAAACGCTAAGCGCGCCAGCGGACCGGCCGTCCGCGCAGGCGGCGTGGCAGGCAGGTAGGCAGCCCGGTCAGACATCGGCCTCGATGGCCGGGCTCGCCTGGCCGCGCCGGTCGAGCACGACGTGGATCTGCGTGGCGGACGGCAGGTCGGGGCGCGAGACGCCGCCCAGGTCGGCCAGCGCGGTGAACTGCCCGTCCAGGAAGAAGAAGGTGATCGACTGTGCCAGGTGGGCGAGCGCGTCCTCCGCCGTGGGAAAGCCGGCCGAGGCCACGGTTTCGTCGCCGTCGAGCCGGTAGCGGTAGGTGCCGCCACCCGGCCCCTGCTGCTCTTCCATCAGGCCCAGATCCACGAGTTTCTCGCGCACATTGCTCGCATACACGCGGCCGCCCGTGGCGTACAGCGTGAAGGCGGCGCCCGCGCCAGAAGCCGGCGTGGAGGCAGCGGCGGTGGCCGTGCCATTGTCGGAGGGGAAGTCGGAAGCAGTGGTCATGGCGGTTCCTGGTGAGGCCCGCTCCTGCCGGCCGGAAACTGGCGGAGCCCCAGCGGGCACGAGGGAGCACGGCGGACGGCGGACGGCGGGCGCGCTGGTCCATCGTAGGCAGCGCGGCAGGCCGACCCTGTAGGAGGAGGCCGGGCGCCCCGCTGCGGCGCGCCGATCTGGGCAGCAGCGCCCCGGGA
>JAEWPH010000123.1 GCA_023460715.1 Pseudomonadota bacterium
CCCCCCCCCCCCCCCCCCCCCCCCCCACGCCGCCGATCAGCCCGCCGCCGCCCACGCTGACCAGCAGGCTGTCGGGCAGCGCGCCGCCCTGCGCCTCGATCTCCAGCGCCAGCGTGCCCGCGCCCGCCACCACTTCAGGCTGGTCATAGGCGTGCGTGAGCAATGCGCCGGTGGCCTGCTGGCGCTCCAGGCAGGCTTGCAGCGCTTCGGAGTACGTCGCTCCGTGAACGACGACCTCGGCCCCCAGGGAGCGCAGCCGCGCGCGCTTGGCCTCGGGCGAGACCTCGGGCACGAAGACCTCGCAGCGTGCGCCCAGGGCCTGGGCCGCCGCCGCCGTGGCAATGCCGGCGTTGCCGCCCGAGGCGATGATCACGCCGCTGGCTGGCAGGGGCTGCGCCAGCAGCCGGTTGAGCATGCCCCGCGCCTTGAAGCTGCCGCCGATCTGCAGGTGCTCCAGCTTCAGCCAAATCTCCTTGCAGTCCACCCCCAGTGCAGCGCCTCCCAGGCGCATCAGCGGGGTGGCGCGGATGAAGTCCTGCTGGGCGGACAGGCGTTGCTGGGCGGCAGAGATGGCGGCGCGGTCGATCATGGAAAAAGTATCCTCGTGTCGGGCAAACCGTGCAGTTTAGGGCGACGCGAACCTCGGGGGCCCGTTGCAACCAGGCGATACACAATCACCGCACAGAAGCGCCCTGCCGCTGCCGATAACATGGGCAGGGACTGCGACGCACCGGGCGTGCGCAGGCCATTCCCCCGGCAGGAGGTTCCGATGTTTTTCGTGTTCGGCCCATCAGGGCAGATGTACCGCGGCGGGCCCGAACAGCTGTCCAGCGTGGCGCCAGTGCGGCGCGTGCAGCGGCCGCAGGCCCTGCGCACGCGCAGCGAAGAGCTGCCGCTGCCGGACCCCGCCTTCGTGCCCCCGGCGCCCACCCCACCACCGCCAGCCGCCAAGGACATCCGCACGCAGGAGGCCGTCAACGCGTACGCCCAGACGGAACAGGGGCCGCAGCAGGCGCGGCAGCCGCTGTCTCGGGTGCGGGATGTGATGACCCAGGGCGCGCTCTCCGTGCCGCCCGACGTGCGCGTGAACGACGCCTGGCAGACGCTGGCGGAGCACCACATCGCCCAGGCCCCCGTGCTCGACGCGCAGGGACGGGTCGTCGGCCTGCTGCTGCGCGCCGACATGGCCCCGCTGGACCTGCTGCCGGAACCCGGCAGCGTGAAGGACGCCATCGCCCTGGCCCGCCGCCCCGTGGCCGAGGTGATGGTGAGCCCGGTGCCGACGGTGGCCGAGGACACCGACCTGCGCCGAGTGGCCAGCGTGCTGCTGGACACGGGCCTGCCCGGCCTGCCGGTGACGGACGAGTTCGGGCGCATGACGGGCTTCGTGTCGCGCACCGACATCCTGCGCGCGGTGGCGGCCGACCCGCCGCTTGATCTCTGGAGCTGAGCGAGCCCGCTCGCCCCGGCGGCAGGCACACCCGCCACAGCGGCCAGAAACGACGAGGCCGCCCGCGGGCGGCCTGTTACAGAGGGTGGCAGGGCAGACGGCGCAAGCCGCCTCCCGCCATGCCGTTATTCGGCAGCCGTTGCGCCCGCCGTTTCCTCCAGCTCCACCGGCGGCACGCGGATGGCCAGCACCTTGTCGATGGTCTTGCCGTCCATGTCGACCACCTCGAAGCGCCAGTCTTCCCACTGCACGGTGTCGGTCACCTTGGGCAGTTTGCCCGTCAGCAGCATCACCATGCCGCTGAGCGTGTGGTAGCGGCCGCGGTCTTCCTCGGGCACGGTGTCCAGGTCGAGGCGATCCTTCAGCTCCGGCACGGGGATGTGGCCGTCCAGCAGCCAGCTGCCATCCTCGCGCTTCACGGCCCAGGAGGTCTCCGGGTCGCGCGCCTGGAATTCGCCGGTGATCGCCTCGATCAGGTCTTGCAGCGTGACGATGCCCTGCACCTCGCCGTACTCGTCGATGACGAAGGCCATGTGCACATCCGACAGGCGGAAGTTGTCCAGCAGCTCCATGCCGGTGATGGTCTCGGGCACGTACAGCGCCGTCTGCAGCGGCTGGGAGGCGAGTTCGCGCACCTCGGCGCCGCCCTCGCGCAGCGAGCGCGACAGCCACTGGCGCGCGTTCAGCACGCCCAGGATGTTCTCCATGCCGCCGCGCACCACCGGAAAGCGGGCGTGGTCGGATTCCTCGATGCGGCGCAGGTTCTCCTCAAAGGGCTCCTCCACGTCGAGGAAGGCCACATCGGCGCGGGGCACCATCAGCGAACCGATCTGGCGGTCGTCCAGGCGGAACACGTTGCGCACCATCTGGTGCTCGTGCGACTCGATCACGCCGGCGCTCGTGCCTTCGGCCAGCACGGCGTGGATCTCGGCCTCGGTCACCGCGCTGGCGGTGTTTTCCTTCACGCCCAACAGGCGCAGCAGCGTCTGCGTGGAGATGGACAGCAGGCGCACGAACGGCTTGGTGGCAATGGCCAGCCAGTTGATCGGGCGGGCCACCAGGCGGGCCAGGGTCTCGGGATAGCTCTGGCCCAGACGCTTGGGCACCAGCTCGCCGACGACGATCGAGAAGTAGGTGATCAGCACCACCACCAGACCGGTGGACAGGTAGCCGGCGTATCGGGTTTCCACGCCCACGCCGATGAGCCATTCGCTCAGGGGCTGCGCCAGCGCGGCCTCGCCCACGATACCGTTGAGCACGCCGATCGACGTGATGCCGATCTGGATGGTGGACAGGAAGCGGGTGGGGTCCTCCCCCAGTTTGACGGCTGCGACGGCGCCGCTATCGCCCTCATCGATCAGCTTCTGCAACCGCGTCTTGCGGGCGGAGACCAGAGCCAGCTCCGACATGGCGAACACGCCATTGAGCAGGATGAGGGCGAACAGTATTGCTATTTCCATAAAGGGGAAGCCCTGGGTGCTTCCTCGGGTGTGAACAAGCCTCTGATTGTAAGAAGTCACAACCCGCGCGGGGTTTTACCCCTGCCGAGCCGTCAGGCGGGCGCCAGCCTAGGGGCCCGCCGCCGGTTTCATCGCGGGAGATGAATACGACCAAAAATGGCCTCTAGCGCTTATCCATCAAGCGCAATCAGCTATCAAAATCATTGCAAGCGGCGCTGCGCCGGGCGCTGCGGCAGTGCCCGCGCGCAGGCCGTCAGTGGGCGGTCGGGCCGGTCTCGGGGGTGCGCTGCGTGATCTCCAGCCCCGTGGCCGCGTCGATCTTCAGGCCCTTGGGCAGCGGGAATTTGATGGTTTCCTCGATGCCGTCCATCTTGCGCACCGACACGGCGCCCAGCGCCTTGATGCGGTCGATCACCTGGCGCACCAGGATCTCGGGCGCCGAGGCGCCGGCGGTCAGCCCCACGCGCGTCACGCCCTCGAACCAGGCGGACTGCAGTTCCTCCGCGCTGTCGACCATGTAGGCCGAGGTGCCCAGGCGTTCGGCCAGCTCGCGCAGGCGGTTGCTGTTGGAGCTGGTGGGGCTGCCCACCACGATCACCAGGTCCACCTGCGGGCTCATGATCTTGATGGCGTCCTGGCGGTTCTGCGTGGCGTAGCAGATGTCCTGCTGCTTGGGCTCGCGCACCCGCGGAAAGCGGGCGCGCACGGCGGCGGTGATCTCGGCCGCATCGTCCACGCTCAGCGTGGTCTGCGTGACCACGGCCAGCTTCTCGGTCTGGCCGGGCTGCACGCGGGCCACGTCGGCCACGTCCTCCACCAGGTGGATGCCGTAGTCCAGCTGGCCCATCGTGCCCTCGACCTCAGGATGGCCCTTGTGGCCGATCATGATGAACTCGTAGCCTTCCTTGGCGAGCTTGGCCACCTCGACGTGCACCTTGGTCACCAGCGGACAGGTCGCGTCGAAGATGGAAAAGCCCCGCGCCCGGGCCTCTTCCTGCACGGCCTTGCTCACGCCGTGAGCGCTGAAGACGAGCGTGGCGCCGGGCGGCACGTCGGACAGCTCTTCGATGAAGATCGCGCCCTTGGCCTTGAGGTCGTTCACCACGTAGGTGTTGTGCACGATCTCATGGCGCACGTAGATGGGCGCCCCGAACTTCTGCAGCGCGCGCTCCACGATCTCGATGGCGCGGTCCACGCCGGCGCAGAAGCCGCGCGGCTCGGCGAGGATGATTTCCTGGGGGGTGTTCATGCGCTCACAGCACCCCGATGAGCTGCACCTCGAAGGTGACCGGCACGCCGGACAGCGGGTGGTTGAAGTCGAACTTCACCGCGCCGTCCTCGCGCACCTCCAGCACCACGCCGGCGTACTGCCCCGTGCCGTCGGGTGTGGGGAACTGCACCACATCGCCCAGCGTGTACTGCTCGTCCGGGTCGCCCAGCTCGTTCAGCAGCTTGCGCGCCACCCATTGCTGCATGTCGGGGTTGCGGTCGCCGAAGGCCTCGCCGGCCGGCAGGGTGAACGTGGTGCGCGTGCCTTCGGCCAGGCCGAGCAGGCACTGCTCCATGGCGGGCGAGAGCTCCCCTGCGCCCAGCGACAGCGTCGCCGGCTTGTCGCCGAAGGTGTTGATCACGTCGCCCGCCGGACCGGCCAGGCGGTAGTGCAGCGTGAGGAAGGAACCGGGCTGCACGGTCGGGACGTCAGCGGCGGCGGCGGCGGAAACGAGGGAGGAAGAAGTCATGGGGCTCTCGATAAACTGCCCCCATTGTAAAAAACCGGGGTAACCCCCCTGGGCGTGGGCCCGGGCGGCGGCACAGCCCCTGCCGCCATGTCGCTCAAGAACCTGCCTGCCGATGCGCAGCCGCGCGAGAAACTCCTGGCCCGGGGCGCCTCGGCGCTGACCGACGGCGAGCTGTTGGCCCTCCTGCTGCGCACCGGCATCGTGGGCAAGGGCGTGCTGCAGATGGCGCAGGAACTGCTTGACCCGCCTCAAGCCGACCGCGCCACGGGGCGGGTGACCGGCGGCTTCGGCGGCATCGCCGGCCTGCTGCACGCCAGCGCCGACGACCTGAAACGCATCAAAGGACTGGGCCCCGCCAAGCGCGCCGAACTGGTGGCCGTGCTGGAGCTGGCGCGCCGCGCCCTGGCGCAGCAGCTGCGCGAGCGCGAGGTGTTCAGCTCCCCCGGCGCCGTGAAGGAGTACCTGCAGCTGCACCTGGCCGCCAAGGGGCACGAAGTGTTCGCCGTGCTGTTCCTGGACAGCCAGAACCGGCTGGTGGCGATGGAGGAACTGTTTCGCGGCACGCTCACGCAGACGTCGGTGTACCCCCGCGAAGTGGTGCTCCGCGCCCTGCACCACGGCGCCGCCGCCGCCGTGCTGGCCCACAACCACCCCAGCGGCAGCGTCCAGCCCAGCCGCGCCGACGAGGCGCTGACGAAGACGCTCAAGACCACGCTGGCCCTGGTGGACGTGCGCGTGCTCGACCATGTGATCGTGGCGCCCGGCGCGGCGCTGTCCATGGCCGAAGAGGGGCTGGTGTAGGCAGCCTTTGCGAAGACCTTGCACTCCATGGCCTGGAACCCATCACGTCTGAGCGCCGCGTTGCCGGTCCTGCTGGCGGCCATGCTGGCCGCTGGCTGCGCGTCCCCTGGAGCCCCACCGGCCCCCACCGCCCCGCCCGGCCTGCGCCTGATCGGCACCGCCGCCATCCCACCCGGCACCGACGTGCTGGGCACCCCCTTCGGCGGCATCTCGGGCATCGATTACGACCCGGCCACCGGCCGCTGGCTGCTCATCAGCGACGACCGCTCCGCGCTGCAGCCGGCGCGCGTCTACACGGCGCAGCTGCACTACACGGCCCACCGTCTCGGTACGCCGGTGCTCACCGGCACGTACACGCTGCGGCATGCCAACGGCCGGCCCTATCCCTCGCCCCGCCGCCCCGAGGCGGGCATGGACGTGCCCGATGCCGAGGCCGTGCGCTGGCTGCCCGGCAGCGGCGGGCACTTCCTGTGGACCAGCGAAGGCGATTTCGCCCGCGGCTTCGGCCCGCGGCTGCGCGAGAGCCGGCTGGACGGCAGCGCCGTGCGCGACCTGCCCCTGCCCGACAGCTTTCAGCCCGATCCGGCGCACCGCCGCGGCCCGCGCGCCAACGCCACGCTGGAAGGCCTGGCCTTCGCGCCCGATGGCCGCACCGCCTGGCTGGCCATGGAGATGGCGTGGCGGCAAGACGGCCCCGTGCCCACGCCGGCCGCACCCGGCGGGCCGCTGCGCATCACGGCACTGGACGTGGCGACCGGCCAGCCGCTACGCCAGATCGCCTGCGTGCCGGACGCCGTGCACCACGCCCGCCGCATCCCCTGGGGCCCGCAGCTGAACGGCGTGAGCGAGATCCTGGACGACGGCCCGCACCACCTGCTGGTGCTGGAGCGCAGCTACAGCGCAGGCGCCGGCTTCGGCGCGCGCCTGTACCGCATCGACACCCGTACCGGCACGGACACCCAGGCGCTACCCGCCCTGGCGCCCGGCAACCATGTGCCGGTATCCAAGACGCTGGTAGCCGACCTCGCCACGCTGGGCGCGGGCGCGCTCGACAACCTGGAAGGCATGGCCTGGGGCCCGCCGCTGGCCGGCGGGGGGCGGGTGATCGTGTTCGTCAGTGACGACAACTTCAACCCCGCGCAGACCACGCAGTTCATCGCAGCGGAGTACCCGCCCGGCGGCGCCGAGGGCCGCTGAGCGCCAAGCCGGGCGCGCCCCGGCCGCAGCGCCGGGAAGGGGTTTGCTTTTCAGGTACAACCGGCGTTCCATGACCGTCAAAGTCCGTTCGCTGCAGGATCTGCAGCCGCTGCGCAAGGCCCTGGCCGACGCCGCCGCGCGTGAGGC
>JAEWPH010000124.1 GCA_023460715.1 Pseudomonadota bacterium
GGGGGGGGGGGGGGGGGGGGGGCCGGCGGCGGGGCCCGGCGGGGGGGGGGGGCGGTGGCGGGGTTACACCAGCTCGATGCCGTCGATGAGGGCGCCGCGGCCGTAGTCTTCGACCACGTAGTCGTCGTTGGACGACTCGAAGTTCTGCACCGCATCGACCTCGGGCGCGTCCTTCACGTGGCGGCGGCGCGCGGCGATCTGCCAGTAGATGGACAGGTTGGACAGCGTGGTGACGAGCACCTTGCCCTCGGGGAAGAAGGGCACCGTGACGGCACGCAGGCCGCCCACGCGCTTTTGCGAGATGACCAGATCGGTGGCGAGCGTTTCGGTGGCGGGCTGCTCTTGGTTGACCAGCGGGAAGAACTTGTCATGCATGAGCCCGCGGCCGAGGATGGCGACGAGGTCGGGGTCGCCGTGGTACCACGGGTCGAGCAGCTGAATGCTGTCGTACACGAGCGCGTCGAGGTTCTTGTACTCGGCGCTGGCGTCGCTGCCCACCTTGATCTTGGCGGCGTCGGAGCCCATGACGCGGGCGGCGGCCTTGTCGCGGTACTTCTGCAGCCAGCCCTTGTTCACGTCTTGCAGCAGGGGGTGGGCGGCGAGGTTGGTGTCGGGCTCGATGGAGACGCCGTTGAAGCCGATGGTCATGCGGTCGAGCGCCTGGCGCTTGATGATCGCGTCGCGGATGAGCGTCTGGAAGTCGGGGCGGTGCGCCCAGGCGTCGAGCAGGCGGTAGGTGAACTGCGTGTCGAAGTTGGTCTGCACGCAGGCGTAGCCGTCGGTTTCGGTGGATTCGACGTTGCGCGGCTTGCGGACCTTGCCGGCGGCGGTGTTGGTGCGGCTGGCAATGGGGCCGGTGACGCCCACGCCCACCTTGTCGCCGGCCTGGTCATCCACGCCGATGATGTTGATGGAGGCCAGGAACGCGGACGATTCCTGCATGCGGCTTTCGAGCTTTTGCTGCACCACGGGCGCCACGCTGAAGGCCGTGGCGGCCGAGGCCACGCCGTTGAGGGTGGCCAGGTGCTCGGTGAACTTGTTGAACTTGATGCGGGTTGCGTTCTTCATGGTGGTGCTGGGTGGTCGGTGGTGGTTGCGTTGGGTGGGCGGGCCGGGCGGTGGAGCGGGGGCGGTCAGCAGTCGGTGATGGCGTCGCCCGTGCCGCCGTCGGCCTCGGGGCGGCGCGTGCCGGCGGGCTTGCCGTCGATGGCTGCGAACTTCTGGCGCAGGGCCTTCACCTCGTCGGCCAGGGCCTGGGCGGTGTCGTTGGCCTGCTGGATCTGCGCGGCGGTGCTGTCGGCGTGCGCCTTGAAGGCTTCGCCCAGGCCGCCCAGGGTGTCGGCCACGGCGGCGAAGCGGGCGTCGTCGCCTTCGCCCTTGCGCTTGAAGAGGGCCAGGGCGTTTGCCAGGGTGGAGCGGAATTTGGCGGCGGCGCCGTCGCTGTCTGCGTCGTCGCCGTCTTCCATCTCCAGCGTGAACTCTTGCGCGGCGGTGACCACGTTGTCGGGGTCGGTCTTGCGCTTGGTCCACGGGTTGGCGTCGGGGTGCTTGGCGGCGAACTCCAGCGCCTCGGTGCCCAGGCTGGCGGGGTTGTCGGTGACGGCCAGGCCCACGAGGTACGCCTCGCCGGTGTCGGCGAATTCGGGATTGATCTCGATGGAGGTGTAGAGCTTCTGGCCGGCCTTGTTCAACTCGATCAATGCCGGGTTGGGCGAGAGCTGGGCGAAGAGAGCGAGCTTTTTCTTGCCGCCGATTTCCACCTCTTCGGTCTTGACGGCCTGCACGTCGCCATAGGCGCGGAAAGGGCCGTCAGGCAGCACGCCCTTGATGTGCTCCAGGCTGATGCGGGCGCTGTACGTGTTGCGGTCGTAGCTGGCGGCCATCTGCTCCAGGTGGGCGCGTTCGATCTTGCGGCCGTCGGTGGTGGCGCCTTCCACGGCGACGCGGAAGAAGCGGGACAGCTTGGCGGGTTTGGTGGCTTTGCTCATGGCGGTGTGTGGCGTGGTTGAAGGGCTCGGTACCGTGCGGTGATTGAGAGCCTTCATGGTCGCGCCGACACATCGCGCGCTCAACGCTTGGCGCGTGTGGCGGTGGTGGGTACGGATGGGAAGGGTGGAGAGAAGCGGGGCCGGCCGGCACGCTTGCAGCCATGCCGAAGAAACCAACCACTACGCGCGAGGCTGCGCGTTCCACTGACAAAGCACAGGCCGCCACTGCGATGGGTGCCGGCTTTTCACCGCTGCCTGTGGCGGTGGCCGGCCAGATTGCCACGCTGGGCGGCGATGCGCAAGCCCGCATCACGGCCCGCTTCATGTTCTTTCAGGGCTGGAAGTGCAAGCTGATCGGCGAGCACCTGGGCATTCCGCCATCCACCGTGTACGGCTGGAAGGACGCCGAGCGATGGGAGGAAGCGAAGCCGCTGGACCGGGTGAATGGCGCGATCGAGATGCGCATGGTGCAGCTGGTGCTGAAGGACCAGAAGACGGGCGGCGACTTCAAGGAGATCGACCTGCTGGGCCGGCAGCTGGAGCGCACGGCGCGCGTGGAGCGCTACCAGAGCACGGGCAAGGAGGGCGACTTGAACCCCAACATTGCCGCGCGCAACGCGGCGCCCAAGCGCACGCCGAAGCGCAACCACTTCACCGAAGAGCAGATCGAGAAGCTGCTGGAGATCTTCCACGAGCAGAACTTTGGGTATGCCGCGAAGTGGTGGGAGGCGCAGACGGAGCGCACGCGGCTGCTGCTGAAGTCGCGGCAGATCGGGGCCACCTGGTACTTTGCCCGCGAGGCGCTGATACGCGCCATCACGGAGGGGCGCAATCAGATTTTCCTGTCCGCATCGAAGGCGCAGGCGCACCAGTTCAAGACGTACATGCTGGCCTTTGCCGGGCTGGTGGGCGTGGAGCTGAGCGGCGACCCTATCGTGCTGTCGAACGGTGCGGAGCTGCACTTTCTGGGCACCAATGCGAAGACGGCGCAGGGGCGCAGTGGTGACTTCTACTTCGACGAGTTCTTTTGGGTGTCGGGCTTTCGCCAGCTCAACAAGGTGGCCGCGGCCATGGCTACGCACAAGCATTGGCGCAAGACGTACTTCTCCACGCCTTCGGCCATGTCGCATGAGGCGTATCCGTTCTGGAACGGCACGGAGCGCAACAAGGGCCGCAGCAAGGGCGAGGCCATCACCATCGACGTGAGCCACGCAGCGCTGCGCGGCGGCATTCGTGGGGCGGACCGCAAGTGGCGCGACGTGGTGACGATCGAGGACGCCGCGCGACTGGGCTGAAACCTGTTCGACATCGACGAGCTGCGGGAAGAGAGCAGCCCGGAAGAGTTCGCCAACCTGTACATGTGCGAGTTCATCGACGACAGCGCCAGCCTGTTCACGCTCAAGGAAATGCAGGGCTGCATGGTGGACAGCTGGGAGGCGTGGGCGGATTGCAAGCCGTTCGCCACGCGGCCGTATGCGCACTTTCCGGTGTGGGTGGGGTATGACCCATCGCACACGGGCGATGCGGCGGCGCTGGTGGTGATTGCGCCGCCGCGTGCCCCGGGCGGCAAGTTCCGGCTGCTGCACCGGCAGCAGTTCAAGGGGGCGGACTTCGAGCAGCAGGCAGAGGCTATCCGCGCGATCACGCAGAAGTTCAACGTGACCTATATCGGCATCGACACGAGCGGACTGGGGCAGGGCGTCTATCAGAACGTCATCAAGTTCTTTCCGCAGGCGCGGGCCTACCAGTACAGCGTGGAGGTGAAGAGCCGCCTGGTGCTGAAGGCCAAGCAGGTGATTGGCAAGGGCCGCTTTGAGATGGACAGCGGCTGCACGGACGTGGCCGCGGCGTTCATGGCCATCCGCAAGGTGCTGACGGCATCGCAGCGGCAGATCACCTACACCGCGGGCCGCAGCGACGAGGCCGGCCACGCGGATCTGGCCTGGGCGTGCATGCATGCCTTCGACAACGAATCTTTGGCCGGCGATGTGGCCGGCGGCAATTCTTCGATGGAGATTTTTTGATGCGCATGCGCAAGGCAGCAACAGCCCACCCCCGCCACACCCGTCAGCAAGACACGGCCTTGCAACGCCCCTCTGCCGGCGAGGTGCAGGCGTTCACCTTTGGCGAGCCGGAGCTGGTGCCCCACCGGAGCCTGCTCGATTACGTGGAGACGGCCTTCAATGGCAAGTGGTACGAGCCGCCGCTGCCGTTGGACGGCCTGGCCCGCGCGCTGCGCGCATCGCCGCACCATGGCAGCGCGATCTTCTTGAAGCGCAACCTGCTGGCGGCCAGCTTCATCCCGCACAAGCTGCTGTCGCACGCGACGTTCTGCGCGCTGGCGCTCGACTTTCTCACGCTGGGCAATGGCTACTTGGAGCGGGAGCGCTCCCCCTTTGGCACGGATCTGGGCCTGCGCCATTCGCTGGGCCTGTACACGCGGCGCGGCAAGGCAGGGCGCTATTTCTTCGTGCGGCATTGGGGCGAGGAACACGAGTTCGCTCCGGAATCGGTTTGGCAGGTGCGCGAGGACGATCTGGCCCAGGAGGTGTACGGCGTGCCGGAGTACCTGAGCGCGTTGCAGTCGGCCCACCTGAACGAGGCCGCCACGATGTTCCGCCGCCGCTACTACGAGAACGGCAGCCATGCCGGCTTCATCATGTACCTGAGCGACGCCACGGTGAGCACCACCGACGTGGACACGCTGCGCGAGCAGCTGCGCAAGTCCAAGGGGCCGGGCAACTTCCGCAACCTGTTCCTGCACGCGCCTGGCGGCAAGGCGGACGGCTTGAAGCTGATCCCCATCAGCGAGATCGCCGCCAAGGATGACTTCGCCGCCATCAAGAACACCAGCATGGCCGACGTGCTGGCCGCCCACCGCGTGCCGCCCGGCCTGCTGGGCATCATCCCCAACAACACGGGAGGCTTCGGCAACGCCGGCGAGGCCCTGCAGGTCTTCATGGCCAACGAGATCGCGCCGATTCAGGCGCGGATGCGCGGGCTCAATGAGTGGATGGGGGTGGAGGTGGTGCGGTTCAAGCCACAGGCGGGCACCGCGGTGTAGCCCATCGGCGCACGGCCGACGGGAAGCCGATGAGCCGGTCCGCAGTCCACCTGTCCAACGTCGTTGTTTAATGGTGGCCTACCAGCTCGCAGAATTCTTGAATCAAAGAATCATCGACCGTCCCGGAGAAACTGGCGTGACCGTCAGCAAGATGTTATTGCGGACTTGGCATCAGATTTCTTTGGCCGAATCCAACCTAATCATCCCCCGACCTTTGCTGAATGGTAGCTTAGCACTGCGCAGATGTTAGTCAGCAGAGGGTGAAACCCGGTCCAATCAATTTCCGCGGCTCTCTTTTCCACAATGTCGTAAGCGAAGTCCGATTTCCCTGAAAATGATGAGTCATTATCATTTGAGAAAATAAGTTGCTTCCCATTTATGTGTGTTGGAATGTCTTTGCTTGCGAACAAATCTTCTATTGAAGTCTCTTGGTTAGTTGCTCTCGGAATTGGCACAAGATAGAGATTGCCGAAAACATTGACGAATGCCTCATCTCCGGTAATGCGTTTAAGCTTGGGGTTTGAGTTCTCAACTGCCGTACTGAAAACTTTTTTACCCGCTGCATCGTTGTCTACGATTATTATTACAGGATGGGTGCCAGGTTGAGCCTTAAATTTTTTATGCTCGGATTTGTAGCCCGCAATTATGTTTTTTAAATTATCCGCACCTCCGCTTCCTGCGCCGAGTATGGAAACGGTCGAAAAGTTTGGTAGATAAACTTGATCTTTCTTTTTATGTTTCCGGTCGTATCTCATAAATGAGAATGACAGAATATCTTGACCGTTTTCTGCCTTTTTTATCAACTGAGGGAAAAGGTGTTTGCATTGGTGAGCTGCGTTCCCGATGTAGACATTGTCAGTCTTTCCTTCGCAGATTATAAGAGGTGTCGTGTTGCAATAGAATTTGGTGTAAAACAAAAATCGCCGAAATATTTGCAACTTTTTATTTGGGCTTTTTTCGTTAAGGGAGTGCGCTGGATAGTTTTGCGGATTTCTTCTCAGATCGGATAAGAATACATTGTCTACAGCGTGTATGAAACCTAACATGCCATGAAGTTTTGCTACGGTTCCTTCTTCTTCGCGGCTAACCAGTTTCCCATCAGGAAGTCTTATGTGCCTTTTTATTGTGTATTTTCCATGGTTCACTATGGCGAAGACGTAGGCTCTAACTAGTCGTCGATACTCTGCAGGGATGTTGACTTTCTTGTTTACTATTAAACCCGTTACTTGCTGCCTGGATGTCCTGTACTGCATGCGGGTTTTCTTGGTATTTATGTCAAAGCCAGATTTCTTAATTAGTCTGATGAGCTCTGATCCAACTTGCCAACTATCTTTATCCGCCTCGCATTGAATTGCAATCTGTTCTGGAAAAACCTTCTGATTTGTCGAGAAGGTTAGGTCGTCTGCGTATCTTGTATATGTGCAACCTTGCTCCTTTGCCAGGCGAACTAAATGGGAGTCCATGATTCCGGCTATCAGGTTGGATATTGAGGGGGAGCTTGGCGCCCCTTGGGGGAGAACCGTTTCATGGCAGGCGATGTGCGCAATGGTGGTCGCCACCTCTGGGCTGAGATTAAACCGTTGGTCGTTGATAAGCAGCCCGCGAATGCGCTTTGCTGTTATTGTCGGAAAAAAGTCAGCTAGATCTAAGTTAAATACAAATCGTCTATTTCTATGGCACTTTGCATTTGTAATAATGCTTCTTTGAGGACGGAAGCCGTGCGCAGCTTGGTTCTTCCTGCCACCTGATGCTTCAATGTCCAGAACGCATTGGTCCAGAAGAGCGCCTAAGCGCTTTTGTAGCGACTTAAGTTCGTCGCACGGAGCATGGATGATTCGAGAGCCGCCGCTTCGTTTAGATATTTCAAAAGATTTATATTTTGAAATATCTGTTCTGTGATAGAGCAGATAGGTTAGCTGGCGATGCTCAATCTCCAGTAATTTCGCGAGACCGGCCCTAGTCTTCGCGGCTTGGAGACGCTGTATAGCGGTCAATGTGAGCTGCATCTTTAAAGGTGGTCTCGCAGGCACTCCATTGCACACCGCACGCTATCACGAGTAATAGTGCGTGCCGCTCCGAGTGGTAAGGGGCATAGCTCCTCACATTTTTGTCAAGTGCCGCGATCACACGGCATAAAGTCTGCCTGCGAGACCAGGACCAGTGTAGCAATTTGCATCAAAGCGCGCAAAAAGATACATGCGATGTCTGGCAATGGTCGCGGCGCGCGCCATCGCCCCCGCCGCGCCCCCGCGCTTCGTGTGTCGAAAATTACGAGTCTGTCGGGAGGCGGCGCGGTAGGCCCGGCGCGGCTTTGCGGTGGGTCGAATTGGGCCGTTTCTGTCCGGGAAATTACGGATTTTTTAGGCCCGAAAAGGCGCCTGAGAGTTCGACTCAAGGAGTTGGCCTACACGTTGGCCTACAGAGGGGCGAGAATGGGCCTGCAGGCCGCGCCAATCCTAGGAATGCTGGTTCCTCCGTTTCCGCCAAAACGAAAAAGCCCCAAGTGAATCGCTTGGGGCTTTTTTCTTTGTGCCCTGCTGACCTCGGCTCGCACAAGGGGCCGTGCTTGGCCTCAGCTGCAGCCGCTTTTCGGCGGCTCTGAAACCGTTGTTCACAGACCGGCTAAGCCGGCAGTGCGCGTGGCAATGTTCAGCGGATCCGCGGGGTGACGGCAGAGATTGCCGGGGTGGCCATGGCCGGCCCGATGGGGATGTGGCTGCTGTTGCCTACCGGCTCCAGCTCCGCGCTCGGGAAGCTGCGCCAGACCAGTTGGTCTTCCTCATCCGAAAACCAGAAGCAGACGACCGTTCCGTCTGCGTTGTCGTTCGTGACCATCATGGGTGCGCCACCGCTGCGAAGCTGCACCTGGTCACCCTGTTGGAATGAAGCCATGGGTATCTCCTGTGTGGAGTACCGATTGGACGGGGGCGCGGCTTGCCGGATTTTGCCCTGGCGCAAGCTTCCGTGGCTTGCAGGGGCTGGCGCTGCGGGTGGGGTTGCGATCCGTCACGTCGGTGGCGTCAAGTCTTACAAGCTCTTGCGCACCCACGCCCCTCTGCCAGGGGTTAACCCGCATAGGATGGGTCCATGTTCAACCCGGCATGGCCGGAAGGAGAATCATCCGTGAGCAGTTGGTACAAGTTGGCGCTCGGCAATGAAAAGGACGCGTTCGAGCCCGCGCGTCAGATCCAGCAGGTCTTCATGGCCAAATTCCTGATGTCTTCGCCGGGCTCTGGCCGCGCGCTGTTCTCCAGCTACGACTCCGTGGCGGACAACCTGTGGCTGTATTTTTCGCCTGCTGCGGCAGACATCGCGATCCGTTTCCGCGCAGAGCCCTGCGAGAAGCCCATTGCACCCTCCCGCTTGGCCTTGCTGGCGGGCGAAGGGGATGCGCTCGCGGTGCATTTCCCGGAGCCGCTCGCGGCCTGATGCGCTCACGCGACCCTGCGGTCGACCTGACCCACACCTTGTTCGGGACCTTCGGGTCCCGTTTTTACGTTCTGGCTCCTTCGACGGCTGCCGCATCAGTCGTCCAGCGATGCGCTCCAGCGGTCGCCCCAGTCGCGGGCCTTGTCGATGCTGCGGCGATCGCGCTTGGTGGGGCGGCCTTCGCTGAGGCTGGCCGAGGGTTCCGGCGCCAGCCGGCGCTGCTCTGCCGCGTACGCGCGGGCCGCCTGGCTCTCGGCTGTTTCTTCATAGAGCTGCTGCGCCACAGGTGCCGGCCCGCGGGCCTTGCTCAGCCCGCGCACGACCACGGTGCGGGCGACGGGCCCCTGGCGCAGGGCGATGCTGTCGCCCGGGCGGACTTCGCGGGCCGCCTTGGCCGGCTGTTCGTTCACGGTCACCCGGCCCTTGCCGATTTCTTCGACCGCCAAACCGCGGGTCTTGTAGAAGCGCGCGCACCACAGCCACTTGTCCAGGCGCATCGAGTCGGAAGGGATCGTCATGGAGAGGATTGTGCCGCGGGGCTGGAGAGTTCGGGCCGCAGCGGCAGGCGCACCACGGCGTCCAGCCCGGCGATCTGGCCGCTGGCGCGGCGGTTGGTCAACGCGATGCTGCCGCCCAGGGCCTGGACGATCTCGTGGCAGATGGCCAGCCCCAGCCCCGAGCCGGTGCGTATGTCGCCCGCCGAGAACGGCTGGAAGAGCCGCGCAGCCAGCTCGTCGTCGATGCCGGGCCCGCTGTCCGACAGCGTGAGCGCGGCGTGGCGTGCGTCGCTGCGCAGGTCCACCGTCAGGCTGCCGCCGGGCGGCGTGTAGCGGATGGCGTTGTGCAGCAGGTTGCGTGACAGCTCCCGCAGCATCCAGTCGTGGGCCTGCACGGCGGTGGCGTCGGTATGAATGCCGAAGTCCAGGTTGGCCTGGGCAATGAGCGGCGAGAGTTCCAGCGCCACTTCGCGCAGCACCTCGTCCATGCGGGTGAGCGGCGGGGTGTGTTGCAGGCGCAGCTGCTCCACCTTGGCCAGGGCCAGCATCTGGTTGGCCAGCTGGGTGGCGCGGTCCACGGTGTCGCCGATCTCCTGCAGGGCCTGGCCCGGCGCCACATCGCCGCGCAGGGCCGACTGCACCTGCACCTTGAGCACGGCCAGCGGCGTGCGCAGCTGGTGGGCCGCATCGCGCACGAAGCGCTTCTGGTGTTCCAGCAGGTGCGACAGGCGGTGCATGACGCCATTGGTCGCGTCGATGAGCGGCTGCAGTTCCCGCGGTGCCGCGGGCGCAGAGAGGGGCCGCAGATCGCTTTCGGGGCGTTCTTGCACATGCTCGCTCAACTGGCGCACCGGCCGCGTGGCGCGCTGCACCACCACCACGACGATGAGTGCGATGACGGCCACCAGCAGCGCCTGCCGGGCCAGCGTGTTCCACAGGATCTGCAGCGCCAGCGTCTGGCGCAGCTCCAGCGTTTCGGCCACCTGGATCACCGCCATGCCGCGCCCGGTGGGGCTGGCCACGGGCTGCAGCAGCACCGCCACGCGCACCGGCTGCCCGCGGAATTCGTCGTCGTAGAAGTCCACCAGCGCGGCGTAGGGCGGCCGCGCGGGAATGGTGCCGCGCCAGGCGGGCAGCTCCGCAAAGCCGGAGACGAGTTCGCCATGCAGGTTGGACACGCGGTAGAACATGCGGCTCTGGTTGTCCGCCTCGAAGGTCTCGAGCGCCGAGTAGGGCACGGTGGCGCGCAGTTCCGCCAGGTCGTCGTAGCCGATCACGTCCAGCTGTTCGCTGATGCTCTTGGTGGAGGCCAGCAGCGTGCGGTCGTAGGCGGTGTGCAGCGACCCCAGCGTCTGCCGGTACAGGCTCAGCGTGTTGTAGGCGATGAAGACGATGACTGGCACCAGAATGCCCACCAGGAGCTGGCGGCGCAGCGAGCGCGAGCGCGGCCGCTGCGCACGGCCTGGCGCAGCGCGGGGCCAGGCCCTCACGCGTCCGCCTTCAGCAGGTAGCCCAGGCCGCGCAGCGTCATCAGCGTGAGGCCCGTGTCGGCCAGCTTCTTGCGCAGCCGGTAGACCACCACCTCGATGGCCTCGTACTGCACGTCGAGCTGGCCCGGAAAGACCAGTTCGTACAGCCGCTCTTTGGTCACCGCATGGCCGGGCTGGGCGAGCAGGGCGTGCATCAGCGCCAGCTCGCGCGGGGTGAGTTCCATCACCTCGCCGCGCAGGTAGAGCGCGCCGCTGTCCTTGTCGTAGCGGATGGCGCCCAGCTGCAGGGTGCTGGACGATGTCCGCGGCTCGGCCGCCGTGTCGCCCAGCCGGCGCACCAGGGCGCGCAGGCGGGCTTCCAGCTCATCCAGGTCGAAAGGTTTGGGCAGGTAGTCGTCGGCGCCAGCGTTCAGGCCCAGCACCCGGTCGCCCACGGTGCCCCGTGCGGTCAGCAGCAGCACGGGCGTGCGCAGACCCTGCGCGCGGCCTTGCTGCAACACCTGCAGGCCGTCCAGGCCGGGCAGGCTCAGGTCGAGCACGATGGCGTCCGGCGGCTGTGCGGCCCAGTGCGCGAGCGCGGCGCGGCCATCCGTGCATGCCGTCACCCGCATGCCGCGGCGCGCCAGCGATCGCTGCAGCGTGGCCTGCATGGCGGGGTCATCTTCAACGAGAAGCAGTTGCATGGACGGGTCCTGAGAGGGGAGGCACGGGGCGCGGCGAGCGGCGCGGCGGTTCAATTTTGATAGCGCAGTGCGCTTGATTTCATTGCATTTCAATGCCAAATGGTATTGAATTCCTTGATTAACAAGCGCAAGCAGCTATTGATTCAATAGCGAGGAAGCGCGCCATCCAACTCGTGGCCTTGATTTTGAACGCCGCGAATGCCCGCGGCGCCGGCCTTTCGCATGGGTGTTTTCCCTGAGTCTGCGGACAGCCATTTGACAGGAACGGCGCGCATCATCAGCCCGTTCGTGCAATCGATAACAGGAGACACCCTCATGCGTCGCGATACCTTCCTCAAATCCTTGGCCGCCCTGGCTGCCGCCGGCGCCCCGCCGCTGTCGGCCCACGCCGCGGCCGTCGCCGTCAAGATGATGCTGCCGGCCAACCCTGGCGGTGGCTGGGACACCACGGGCCGCGCGCTCGGCAAGGCCCTGCAGGACGCAGGCGTGGCCTCGTCGGTCACGTACGACAACAAGGGCGGCGCGGCCGGCGCCATCGGCCTGGCGCAGTTCGTCAACTCCAGCAAGGGCGACCCGAACGCGCTGATGGTGATGGGCGCCGTCATGCTGGGCGGCATCATCACCGGCAAGCCGCCGGTGAACCTGTCGCAGGCCACGCCGATCGCGCGCCTGACCAGCGAATACAACGTCTTCGTGCTGCCCGCCAATTCGCCCTTCAAGAACATGGGCGAGGTGATCGCCCAGCTGAAGAAGGACCCCGGCAGCGTGAAGTGGGGCGGCGGCTCGCGCGGCTCCACCGAGCACATCGCGGCCGCCATGATCGCCCGCGAAGTGGGCGTGGACCCGGCCAAGATCAACTACGTAGCCTTCCGTGGGGGCGGCGAGGCCATCGCTGCCATCCTGGGCGGCAACGTGACCATCGGCGGTGGCGGCTACAGCGAGATGGCCGAGTACATCAACACCAAGAAGATGGTGCCGGTCGCCGTCACCTCGGGCGAACGCCTGAAGGGCTCCTCGGTGCCCACGCTCAAGGAGCAGGGCGTGAACGTGGAGATCGGCAACTGGCGCGGCGTGTATGCGCCTCCCGGCATCACCGCGGACCAGCGCAACGCCCTGATCGACATGGTCTTGAAGGCCACGAAGAGCAAGGCCTGGGCCGAGGCGCTCGAGAAGAACGACTGGACGCCGGCCTGGATGGCGGGCGACGAGTTCGCCAAGTTCGTGGACGCCGAGTTCGCCAACCTGCGCGACACCATGACGCGCGCCGGCATGGTCTGAGCGTACGCTGCCGCCGGGCAACGCCACAGGGCGTCGCCCGTGTCTGCAGCGCCTGCGGTCTGCGCCCAGAAGCGCCGGATCGCAGGCGTCTTTTCTTGCGCCGCTGCCGGCGCCGATTGCATCGAATCGAATCGCCACGGGCCATTGCGCCGCGTGGCCAGCGAGGTCTTCCATGTCTCAACCCCAAGCACCTTCTTCCTCCGGGCCGGACGTGCACGCGCCCGGCGAGGGCACGGTTCCCAGTTCGCGCGCGCAGATCCTGGTCGGCGCGGGCGTGCTGCTCACGGCTGCGGCGCTGGCCTTCGGCGCGCTGCAGATCCCCGGTGACTCGGGCTACGGCGGCGTCGGCCCCAACTTCCTGCCCTGGCTGGTGTCGGCGGTGCTGGCGGTGTGCGGCGGCTTTCTCATCTGGGAGTCGCTGTCCGGCGGCTTCCGCTCCATGGACGACCCGAGCGGCGACGCCCGCGCCAACAAGCAGGCCTTCGTCTGGGTGTCGGCGGGGCTGCTGCTGAACGCGGCCCTCATCGGCACGGTGGGCTTCATCGTGAGCTGCACGCTGTGCTACCTGCTGGCCGTGCAGGGCCTGCGCCGCGCCGCCGGCCAGCCGGCGGCCAGCAGCCCGCGCACCTGGGCCGTGGACGCGCTGACCGGCGTGCTCATCTCCGCGCCCGTGTTCTGGGCTTTCACGCAATTCCTGGCGATCAATCTGCCAGGGCTGACGCAAACCGGGTGGCTATGAACCTCTTTATGGCTTTTTCACGGGGTACGTTGCCCCGAAAAGGCGGTGGAAGCAAGGCGCACACCGCAGCCGGGCTGGTGGCCCGGCGAGGATTTGCAACGCCGCAGGCATCGCCTTTTCGAGGCAACCCTCTGGGCATGGCTGCAAACGGCCACGCTCGTTGTTCCCCGCCTTGCCCAGGCTGCCGCATGGGCAGCGGCGGGCGCCTAGATCGTGGCCGTTTGCAGCCATGCGTACCCCATGAAAAAGCCATGAAGAGGTTCTGAATGGAAATCTTTGACGCACTGATGGCGGGCTTTGTCACCGCCGCAACCCCCGCCAATCTGCTGTGGGCCCTGGTGGGCTGCGCGCTCGGCACGGCCGTGGGCGTGCTGCCGGGCATCGGTCCTGCCGTGGCTGTGGCCATGCTGCTGCCCATCACGGCCAAGGTCGAGGTCACGGCCTCCATGATCTTCTTTGCCGGCATCTACTACGGCGCCATGTACGGTGGTTCGACCACCTCGATCCTGCTGAACACACCTGGCGAGACGGCCAGCATGGTGACGGCCATGGAAGGCAACAAGATGGCCAAGAGCGGGCGCGCCGGCGCGGCGCTGGCCACCTCGGCCATCGGCTCGTTCGTCGCGGGCACGGTGGCCACGGTGATCGTCACGCTGTTCGCCCCCTACGTGGCGGACTTCGCCGTCAAGCTGGGCCCGCCCGAATACTTCATGCTCATGGTACTGGCCTTCACCACGGTGAGTGCGGTGCTGGGCAAGAGCACGGTGCGCGGCATGACGGCGCTGTTCGTCGGTTTGGCGCTGGGCTGCATTGGCATGGACCAGATCTCCGGCGCGGCGCGCTACACGCTGGGCAAGCCCGAACTGCTGGACGGCATCGACATCGTGCTGGTGGCCGTGGGCCTGTTCGCCGTGGCCGAGGTGCTGTATGCGGCCATGTACGAAGGCCGCGTGGTCGACACGCAGAACAAGATGGGCCGCGTGCACATGACCGGCCGCGACTGGAAGCGTTCCATTCCGGCGTGGCTGCGCGGCACCGCCATTGGCACCCCGTTCGGCTGCATTCCTGCCGGCGGCACCGAGATCCCGACCTTCCTGAGCTATGCCACCGAGAAGAAGCTCGCCAAGGGCGAGGACCGGGAGGAGTTCGGCACCAAGGGCGCCATCGAAGGCGTGGCCGGCCCCGAGGCCGCCAACAACGCCACCGTGACGGCCGCGCTGATTCCGCTGCTGACGCTGGGCATTCCCACCAGCAACACCACTGCGGTGCTGCTGGGCGCGTTCCAGAACTACGGCATCAACCCGGGCCCGCAGTTGTTCACCACCTCGGCCACGCTGGTGTGGGCGCTGATCGCGTCGCTGTACATCGGCAACATCATGCTGCTGGTGCTGAACCTGCCCATGGTGGGCCTGTGGGTGAAACTGCTCAAGGTGCCCAAGCCCCAGCTGTACGCCGGCATCCTGATCTTCGCCACCGTCGGTGCCTACGGCATGCGCCAGAGCGCGTTCGATCTGTTCCTGCTGTATGCCATCGGCATGCTGGGTGTGCTGATGCGCCGCTTCGACTTCCCCACGGCACCCGTCGTGGTGGGCATGATCCTGGGCCCGCTGGCCGAGGCGCAGATGCGCAACGCCATTTCCATCGGCGAGGGCAGCTGGCTGGTGTTCCTGCAGCGGCCCATGTCGGTGACGCTGGTGGTCATCGTGCTGGCCGTGCTGATCCTGCCCCGCGTCCTCAAGGTGCTGTCGCGCCGCAAGATGGTGCGCCTGCAGCAGCTGGACGCCTGAGCTTCCGAAGAGCGCAGACAGAGAGCGCGCAAGAAAAACGCCCGGCATGCCGGGCGTTTTGCATGGGGCGGGCCAGCGGCCCGTGCGGATATCAGTGCGCCGTCTTGGAGGCCTCGGGCACCAGGTGCGCGCCGCCGGCTGGCGCTGCTGCGGCATCGGCGGAGGAGGCCGCCGGCGCGGGCCGCGCCTTGTGCTGCCGCCGCGCGATCCAGAGGTACAGCCCGCTGCCCAGCACCACGATGGTGGCGATGTCGAGCAGCGCCCAGAGGATCTTCATCGGCATGCCGCCGTAGTCGCCGAAATGCAGCGGCTGCGATACCAGCAGGGCGGTGAGGTACCAGGGCAGCGCGGGCGCGGCAGTCACCTCGGCCGTCTTCGCATCCACCAGCACGGGCTGCAGCAGGCGCGACGTCAGGGGCTGGTCGCCGCGCAGGAAGAAGGTGTGGTGGTGCGGGCTGGAGAAGGCCGTGCCCGGAAAGGCGATGAACGACAGCTGGGTGCCCGGTGCGCGCGCCATGGCCGCCTCCATCGACTTCTGTACTGACGCACGCTGCGCCACCGGCACGACTGGCTGGCCCTTGTAAGGCTCCAGCAGCGCCGTGAGCTCGGAGTACTGCCAGTACTTGATGAGCAGATCGGCCCAGGTGTTGATCATGCCGGTGCCACCCACCACGAAGGCCCAGACCAGCGTGACGATGCCCAGCAGGTTGTGCAGGTCCAGCCACTTCACCCGCGTGGACCGGTCGCGCCGCACCTCGCCGAACGCGAGCTTGCGCATGAAGGGCGCGTACAGCACCACGCCCGTCACGATGGCCACCAGCAGCAGCAGCCCCATGAAGCCGAGGAACAGCTTGCCCGCCAGGCCTGCGAACAGGTCCACGTGCAGCTTGAACATCACGTACATGAAGCCCTCGTCGAAGCGCGGCTGGACCAGGATGCCGGCGGTGCGCGCATCGATGGCGACGGAGCGGAAGTCGTCCGTCGGATCGGGCGTGGGCGTGAGGGTGGTGAACCACAGGTCGGTGCTGTCCTCGGGGTGCGAGACGAACTGCACCACCCGGTCCGGGTGCTGTGCGCGGGCCACCTCCAGCACCTTGTCCAGGCTGGCGCGCGGTGTGCCTGCGGGCATCGGAGGTGCCTCCACCTCGGTGCCGAGCAGATGCCCGATCTCGTGGTGGAAGATCAGCGGCAGGCCGGTCAGGCACAGCAGCAGCATGAAGACCGTGCAGACCAGGCTGCTCCACTTGTGCAGCCAGGTCCAGGTCTTGAGCGCGCGGGGCGTGAGCATGGTGGCGGGGTCTCCCGGTCAGGCGCTCAGAAATCGACGCTGGCGCTGAGGGTGAAGGTGCGGGGACCGCCCAGGACCAGGTAGCCCGAGCCCGGGAAGCCTCCCACGGATGCCCAGTAGCTTCGGTCGGCCACGTTGTCGACGCGGGCGCGCAGGGTCAGTGCCCGGCCGTTCCACTCGGTCAGGTAGCGTGCGCCCAGGTCCAGGCGCGTCCAACTGGACACGCGCAGGCTGTTGGTGGCATTGGCATAGCTCGCCCCGGTGTGCACCAGGCGGCCGTCGAGCGCGAGCCCGGTCACGCCAGGAACATCCCATTCCGCGCCTGCGGTGGCCTGGAACTTCGGAACGCCGATGACGCGCTTGCCATCGGTGGTCGCGCTGCCCGTGGTGCGCTGCTTCGCGTCCAGCCAGGTGGCGCCGCCCAGCAGCCGCAGCCCGCGGGTGGCCTCGCCGTACACCGTGGCTTCCACGCCCTGGTGGCGGTCTTCGCCCTCGGAGGTGAAGCGCGTGCCCACCATCAACGACCGGGGCTTGGTGGTCGAGAAGAAGGCCACGCTGCCGCCCACGCGGCCGCCATCGAACTTCACGCCCACTTCCTTTTGCTTGGAGACGTAGGGAGACAGCTGTTCGCCCGGGTTGGACACGGCCACGCCGCCCGAAGTCGCCGGTGCCGTATCGCCCTGAACCAGCCCTTCGATGTAGTTGCCGTACACCGACACCTGCGGCGTGGCCTTGAACACCAGGCCGAACACGGGGCTGGTCCGGCTCTTCTCATAGACGGTGCTGACCCCGCCCGCGCCGGTCACGGCGCCGTTGGATACCGTGCGGTAGGTGACGGATTCCGTTTCGATGGTCTGGTGCCGGGCGCCGACCGTGAGCAGTGCCCGGTCGTCCAGGAACGACAGCGTGTCGCCCAGGGCAAAGCTGCGCAGCTTGGTGCCGCCGTTGTAGGCCGGGTCGGCCAGGTCGTTGCCCAGGAAGGTGAGCGGCGTCTGCGCGAAATTGCCGGGGCGGTAGAGGTTGGTATTCAGCGTGTAGCCACTGCTCATCCCGTAGGCGTTGTCCTTCTTCAGATGGAACGCGGAATAGCTGGCGACCCATTCGTGGCCCACGCTGCCGGTGCGCAGCTTGCCGCGGATGCCGAGCTCGCCGGTGTTCACCTGGTCCTCGCGGGCGTTGTCGAAGCGGCTGGCGGTGGCAGCACCTGTGCCAGCGTTGGTGACGGTGATGTTGGCGAGCGAGTTGGCTTCCTTGCTGCGGCGCAATCCGTAGGCGCCCCAGGCCGTGATGTCGTTGGTGATGTCCCACTCGCCGCGGAAGGTGCCGAAGAGGTCGCGCTCGTTGGAGTAGGACCAGGGCTGCGCCCAGTTGGACGACGCATCCGGTGCCGCGGGGATGCCGTTGGCCGAGGTGACGTTGGTGCGCGTGCGCTTGAGCTTGTTGTCCTGCCAGCCGATGTCGCCCGACAGCCGCACGTTGCGGCTGCGCCAGTCCATGCCCAGTGCCAGCAGGCCCAGCTTGGCATTCTCGTCGTCGACGGCGGTGTCGCCGCCGCGGTAGGCCGCGTTGAGGCGGATGCCGGTGCTGTCGTCAGGACCGAAGCGGCGCGCGATGTCGGTGGACACGGTGGCCTGGCCGCCGCTGGCGACGCTGGTGCTCACGCGCGTCAGCGGCTCGTTGGGCGCGCGCTTGGGCAGCAGGTTGATGTTGCCGCCGATGCCGCCGCCGCTCGGGCTGGCGCCGGTCAGGAAGGCCGAGGCACCGCGCAGCACTTCCACCCGCTCGAACAGTTCGGTGGCGATGTACTGCCGCGGCAGCAGGCTGTACAGGCCGTTGTAGGCCACATCGTCCGAACCGAGGATGAAACCGCGGATGAAGTACGACTCCTGGAAGTTGCCGAAGCCGCGCGCCACGCGCACCGTCGGGTCGTTCTGCAGCACGTCGCCCACGCTGCGCGCCTGTCGGTCCTGGATCAGTTCGTTGGTGTAGCTGGTGATGGAGAACGGCGTTTCCATGTTGTCGCGCGTGCCCAGGATGCCGGCGCGCCCGCCTCGCGCCACCTGGCCGCCGGCATACGGCTTGGACAGGCCCTGCGCCGACGCGTCTGCGCTGGCATTCACATTGACGGTGGGCAGTTCTGTGGCCGCCGTGGGCGTTTGCGCATGCAGCGCGAGCGAATGCATCGCCAGCACGGTGGCAATGGCGATGGGGGTGCGTGGAGTCATGGTGTGTTGGCTCAGGCAAGAGCGCGAAAGTGAAGAGGAAAAAGAGTTGACGGACCGCGGGGCTTGGTGGCGGTGGTGTGACGGGCGGGTCTACCGCCGCCGCGCAAACCACCCGAACCAGGCCATGACTGCGACAGGCAGTCCCAGTGCCAGCCAGGACCACACATCGCCCCAGCCGTCGGAGACCAGCGCGCTCAGCAGACCGCTCAGCGTGAGCACGCCCAGAAGCAGCGGCCACAGCCAGAGCTGGACGAAAGGGCGCTGGTGCGCGTGCGCCGTCGAGTCGCTGTGAGACATGTGAATCCTTGGAAGGCAGCGGGCTGCAACGCAGCGCGGTGGGTGACAGGCGAAAGCAGAAAAGCCGAGCAGGTGGCCGCGGTCATTGCAGAGCGGTCGGCGGGAAACGCATATTCTAGAATTTAAATGAGAATGAATAACATTCTCTTTGTTGCGCTATGGCAACGTGTGAGCGGGCCGCTCACGCGTCAGTGTGGTGGTCCGTCAGCGGGTGAGCGCGCAGGGAGGCCAGCTGGCCGAAGCGACTGCAGCAGGGGCGGCTTGCGTCGTCTGGCCGGACCGACCGTCGACCGGCCGTGCGGCTGAGTGAGACGCTCCGTGGGTGATCGGTGGGCAGATGGCGGGGCGATTCCGTGGCCGCGCGACCAATCGGCAGACCGTCGGCGAGCGCGGGCCCCATCCCTCTGCCTTCGCCAAGCCCTTTACGCTGCTGCGAACGTGATGCTGGCGCGCAGCCCGCCCTGGGCGTCCGCATCGTCCAGCGACAGATGCGCGCCCAGCAGCTCTGCGTAGCGCGCCACGATGGACAGGCCCAGCCCGGCGCCCTGGCCCAGGTTTTCTCCATCCAGGCCCTGTGCCCAGCGCTGCAGCATGGCGCGCCGCACGGGCTCGCCGATTCCGGGGCCATCGTCGATCACGCTGATGGTGCAGGTGTCGCTGGCGGCGTCGGCCGAGAGTTCGACGGTGAGCGTCTGGCCACCGTAGCGCAGGGCGTTGTCGATGAGATTGTTCAGGATGCCGTCCACCAGCGCGGCGTCGGCCCATGCCGCGGCTTCGGCGGTGCCGGGGTCGTCCAGTCCGCGGGCGCCCAGATCGACGCCGTGCGCGTCGGCCTTGTCCAGATGCCGCATCACGGCCTGCTGCACCACGGGGGCCAGCAGCAGGCGTTCGCGCCGCAGGGCGGTCTCGCCTTCGTCGGCGCGCGCCAGATCGAGCAGCTGGTTGACCAGCCGGCCCGTGCGCGCGGCGCTCGCGGTGATCTGGCGCAGCTGCGCGTGCCAGATGAGCGGGTCGGGGTGGGTGATGCCGTAGTCGGCCAGCGCGCGGATGCCGGCCAGCGGCGTGCGCAGTTCGTGCGCCACATTGCCCGCGAATTCCTGCTGCGCACGCACGCTGCGGCCCAGGCGCTCGAAGAGCTGGTTCACGGCCTGCCCGACTTCTTCGATCTCGCGCGTGGAGGGCGCCAGAGGCAGGGACGACAGGTCCTTGGCGTCGCGGTGCGTGAGCGCTGCCTGCAGCTTGCCCAGCGGGGCCAGGTCGCGTTCGATGCCGCGCCACAGCCACAGGGCCAGGCCCACCAGCAACACCAGCAGCGGCAGCGCGCCGAAGAGCAGCAGGCGCTGCACGAGCGCGCCGCGCACGCGCGTGGTGTGCGCCATCAGCACCTTGTAGTCCGCGCCGTCGATGGTGTGGCGCAGCGCCACGGCGCGCACGTGCTGGCCGCCGAACATGAATTCGTCGTAGGCCCAGGGCTCGCCCGGCTCCAGGGCGATGTCGGGCAGGGCGGCGCCCGCCAGGCGCGTGCCGTCGGGCCGGCGCACGGAAAAGTGCACGGCTTCGGCCTGGTCGAACAGTGCCGCCGTTAACTCGCCGGCGGTGAGTTGAAGCGCCACCTCGCCGTCCGGGTTGGGGCGCACGTGCGAGGCGATGGAGTAGGCGTCGTCCACCAGGGCGCGGTCGAAGGCCTGCTCGGTGAAATGGCTGGCCACCCCCAGCGTGGCCGCCGTGCCCGCCAGCCAGATGATCACCAGCGGCAGCATGACGTGCCGCAGCATGCGCACGCGCAACGAGGGCGACGGCGTGGTGGAGGGGCCGGGGCCGCTGCGCACGCCTGCGTGGCGGGCCGTGCCTCGTGTCACTCCTCGGGCTCCAGCAGGTAGCCGATGCCGCGCAGCGTGCGGATGGCCGCGCCGCTGCCCGCCAGCTTCTTGCGCAGCCGCGAGATGAAGACCTCCAGCGCGTTGTCGCCCAGCGAGGAGTCGAAGCCCGACAGCTTGCCCGACAGTGTGCGTTTGCTCACCGCGTGGCCGGGCGGGCTCATGAGTTCCCACAGCACTTCGAATTCGCGGGCGGGGAGGTCCAGCGGCTCGCCGTGCAGGGTGAAGCGGCGCGCGCGCCGGTTCAGCTGCAGCTGGCCCAGGGTGGAGACGTCGTTCGTGCCCTGGGCGCGGCGGACCAGGGCCCTGAGCCGTGCCTCGACCTCGGCCAGATCGAAGGGCTTGCCCAGGTAGTCGTCGGCGCCCGCGTCCAGCCCGGCGATGCGCTCTTCGGTGCGGTCGCGTGCGGTGAGCACCAGCACGGGCGTGCGGTCTCCGCGCTGGCGCGCCTGGCGCAGCAGGGTCAGGCCGTTGCCCACCGGGCTGCCGGCGATGGCCTGGCGCGGCAGGTTCAGGTCGAGCAGCACCGCATCGAAAACCTGCACATGCCACAAGTGGGCCGCATCGTCCAGGCAGGCCGCCACGTTCACGCGGTGGCCTGCGTCTTCCAGGCTGCACGACATCACCCCGCGCAGCACTGCATCGTCTTCCACCAGCAGGATTCGCATCGGGAAAAGGTTAGCAGAGCGGCTTATGCCGGCGCGTCGGCAAGGGCTTCCTGCGCTTCATCCAGCGCCTTCTTGGCGCGGATCGTCTTGCGCACGGTGGACCACACAGCCCAGGCCAGCATGGCGGCGGTGAGGGCCAGCAGCGTGGCGCTGATGGGGCGCGTGACGAACACGGTCGCGTCGCCGCGCGACAGCAGCATGGCACGGCGCAGATGCTCTTCCAGCATCGGGCCGAGGATGTAGCCCAGCAGCAGCGGCGCGGGCTCGAAGCGCAGCACCATCAGCGCGTAGCCCATGATGCCCAGGGCCGCCACCGAGTAGATGTCGAACACGTTGTTGTTGACGCTGTACACGCCCAACGCCACGAACACCAGGATGGCCGGGTACATCCACGCGAACGGGATGCGCAGCAGCGCTACCCACAGCCCGATGGTGGGCAGGTTCAGCACCACCAGCATGATGTTGCCGATGGCGAAGCTCACCACCAGGCCCCAGAACAGCTGCGGCTGTTCGGTGATGAGCATCGGCCCTGGCTGGATACCGTGGATGATGAGCGCGCCCAGCATCACCGCCATCACGGCGTCGCCCGGAATGCCCAGCGACAGCGAGGGCACGAAGGCGGTCTGCGCGGCGGCGTTGTTGGCCGACTCCGGCGCGGTGATGCCTTCGACCGCGCCCTTGCCGAAGCGGCTCGGGTCACGCGCCACCTTCTTTTCGATGGCGTACGACATGAAGGCCGCGATGGACGGCCCCACGCCGGGCAGCGCACCCAGGGCCGAGCCCAGCGCCGAGCCGCGCACCATCGGCTTGACGGTGGCACGCATCTCCTCGCGCGAGGGCACCATGGAGCGCAGCGTGACCTTGTCGGGCTTGCGGTTGGTGTCTTCGGAGTTGATGCAGCGCACCACCTCGGCCACGCCGAACAGGCCCATGGCGAGCGCGATGAGGTTGATGCCGTCGGTCAGCTCGGGCACGTCGAACGAGAAGCGCGCCACGCCGGAATTGACGTCGGTACCCACCATGCCCAGCAGCAGCCCGAACACCACCATGCACAGGCCCTTGGCGGCCGAGCCGGTGGTCATGGACGACGCGGCCACCAGGCCCAGCACCATCATCGAGAAGAATTCCGCCGGCCCGAACTGGAGCCCGATGGAGGCGATGGCCGGCGAGAACAGCACCAGCAGCACCAGCCCCGACATGGCCCCCGCGAGCGACGCGATGGTGGTCACGAACAGCGCGATGCCGGCCTTGCCCTTCTTGGCCATGGGATAGCCGTCCAGGCAGGTGACCGCCGACGACGGCGATCCCGGCAGGTTCAGCAGGATGGACGCGGTGGAGCCGCCGTACTGCGCGCCGTAGTACACGCCGGCCAGCATGATGATGGCGGCCGTGGGAGGCATGTGGTAGGTGAGCGGCAGCAGCAGCGAGATGGCCGCGAGCGAGCCGATGCCGGGCAGCACGCCCACGACGGTGCCCAGCAGCACGCCGAAGAAGCAGTACGCCAGGGTGATGGGCTCGGAGGCGACTTGCAGGCCGAGCCAGAGGTTGGAGAGCAGATCCATTTAAGGCGGTCTTTCAGTGACGGGAGGCGGGCGGGGCTCAGTAGCTCCAAGGCCACAGGGGCAGCATCATCTGCAGCGCCACGGGGAAGATCAGCGTGGTGAGCAACGCCACGGCAGCGCACACCACCAGGCGCGTGCGCAGGCGCATGGCCGACGGCATCAGCGCGACGAGGGCCGTGAGGAACGATGCGATCACCACGCCCAGCGGGCGCAGCGTCCACGCGAAGAGCAGCAGGCTGGCGACGCACCACAGCAGGTTGTTCCACTGCACCGTGACCTTGGTGCCCTGGCGCCACCAGGCGGGCAGGGCGACCAGCAGGCCCAGCACCACCAGCGTCCAGCCCAGCACCACGGGGAAGTAGCCCGGCCCCATGCGCCCGGCCGTGCCGAAGGTGTACTGGCTGCCGTACAGCGCGAAGAAAAGTCCGGCGGCCGCCATCAGCAGCCCTCCGATCAGGTCGTGAATGTCTCGTATGGTTTTCATGGTTTTCAGTGCGATAGGGGGTGATTGACGAACAGCGCGCAGCCGCAGCGGGCCGGGCTGGCGCGAGCTTAGACGCGGGTACCTGACCAGCACCTGAGCTCGCCCGGATTCATGCCAACGCCCATGCGCCAGGGGGACGTGGTGTGTGCCGAGCCTGTCCCCGTGCGTCCTTTTTTTCCGCTCGCTGGCGGCGCGCCTGTGCCGCCGTGCCGTTCCATCGCCGCCCGGCCGCCGCCGCGCAGGGGCGGCCCTTCCGGCGGGATGGACATGCGGCCGCACTACAGTGGCTGCATCCATCACTGACACCAGGAGTGCGCATGTCCGTCCGCCGCAACCGCAAAGCCGCATCCGTGATGCGCCAGACCGCCGATCTGGCCGTGGCCGCGCCGCAGGTGGTCGCGCACCGGGTCGCCCGCATGGCCGCGGCCGGTGCGGCCGGCGTGGCGCCCTCGGCGCGCGATCAGAGAGAGTTCACGAGGATGGTGCAGGAAAAGCAGGTCGCCTTCGGCCAGGCGTGGCTGGCGATGGGCATGCAGGCGATGGTGGCCGGCCCCGCCCTGGCCATGGCCGCGGCGCGCGCCTGGTACACGCCGTGGCAGCCCGGCGCCGTGTGGAACAACGCCCTGGCCACGCAGTGGCAAAGCGCGGTATGGGGCGTGTGGGCCAAAGGCCTGGCGCCCGTGCGGGCCAAGGCGGTGGCCAATGCCCGGCGCCTGGCGCGCGGGTGAGCTCACAAAGTGATAGCTGCTTGCGCTTGTCTGTAGGCCGTTTCAGCATGCTATGGCACTGAATCCGCCTGAATATCTGCGCCAGTAGCTATTCATTCAATAGCGGGAGCTGGGCCGGGCAGGGCGTGGCACCGCTCCACCCAGGCCAGTGCCAGTGCCAGTGCCGCGTCAGGCGGCCGCTGGCGCGGCGGGAATCGCCAGTCCGCGCACCACGGCAGGCCGCGCCACAAAGGCATCGAGCGCCCGCTGCAGGTGCCTGAAGTCCTGCATGCCGACGAGGTCGCCTGCTTCATAGAAGCCTGCCAGGTTGCGCACCCAGGGGAAGATGGCGATGTCGGCAATCGTGTACTCGTCGCCGGCGATCCAGGCATGCCGGGCCAGCTGCCCGTCGAGCACGCCCAGCAGGCGGCGCGATTCGGCCACGTAGCGGTCGCGGGGGCGCTTGTCCTCGTACTCCTTGCCGGCGAACTTGTGGAAGAAGCCCAGCTGCCCGAACATGGGGCCGACGCCGCCCATCTGGAACATCAGCCACTGCAGCACGTGGTAGCGGCCCGCCGTGTCCTGGGGCAGGAAACGGCCCGTCTTGCCGGCCAGGTAGACCAGGATGGCGCCGGACTCGAACAGCGCCAGCGGCTGGCCGTCCGGACCGTCGGGATCGAGGATGGCCGGGATCTTGTTGTTCGGGTTAAGCGACAGGAACGCGGGCGAGTTCTGGTCGTTGTTCCCGAAATCGACGTAGTGCGGCTCGTAGAGCAGGCCGGTCTCCTCCAGCAGGATCGACACCTTCACGCCGTTGGGCGTGGGCAGCGAATACAGCTGCAGCCGCTCCGGGTGCTTGGCGGGCCACTTCTTCGTGATGGGGAAGGATGCAAGATCGGTCATGCGTACGCTCCGTTGGAAAAGAAAGGACTTGCCCAAGCAGGCCCCAGGCGGCACGGGCCGCGGATTCAGCCGGTCCAGCCGCCCATGTGCTGGCGCGCGATCTGGCTCAGCGCGGTGATCCACAGCGGATGGTCGTTCAGGCAGGGGATGTAGCGGAACTCCTGTCCGCCCGCGTGCAGGAAGGCCTCGCGCGCCTCTTGGTTGATTTCTTCCAGTGTCTCCAGGCAATCGCTGGTGAAGCCGGGGCACATCACGTCCACGCGCTTCGTGCCGCGTTGCGCCAGCGCGATCAGCGCGGGCTCGGTATACGGCTCCAGCCACTTGGCCTTGCCGAAGCGCGACTGGAAGGTGACCTGGTACTGCGACGGCTGCAGCCCCAGTGCCTGCGCCAGCAGCGCGGCCGTGGCCAGGCATTCGGCCTGGTACGGGTCGCCCAGGCGCACCGCGCGCTCGGGAATGCCGTGGAAGCTCATCACCAGCAATTCTGCCGGGCCGCCCTCGCGCTGCCAGTGGTCGCGCACGCTCTGGGCCAGCGCGTGGATGTAGGCGGGGTGGTCGTGGTAGCTGTTGACGAAGCGCAGCTCCGGCAGGCGGCGCGTGCGGCGCATCCAGGCGGCCACATCGTCCGCCACGCTGGCCGTGGTGGTGGCGGAGTACTGCGGGTACAGCGGCAGCACCAGCACACGGTCCACGCCCTCGGCCTGCAGGGCCTCCAGCTGCGCGGCGATGGCAGGCTGGCCGTAGCGCATGGCGTGGCGCACGGGCACCTGCACGCCCGCCTCGCCCAGCCAGCCGCGCAGCATCACGGCCTGCCGCTGCGTCCACACGGCCAGAGGCGACCCCTCCTGCATCCAGATGCTGGCGTACTTGGCGGCCGACTTGGCCGGCCGAACGCGCAGGATGATCCCGTGCAGGATGGGCAGCCAGACCGCGCGCGGGATCTCGACGATCCGCGGATCGCTCAGGAACTGCGCCAGGTAGCGCCGCAACGCCGGCGCCGTGGGCGCCTCCGGCGTGCCCAGGTTGCACAGCAGCACGGCCGCGTTGGCGGCGTGGTGCGTGGCGGCGGGGCGGAGGGACGAAGCGGCGGCGGGCGCGGTGCTGGAGGCAGGCTGAGCGGGCATGCCGGCATTGTGGCAAATGGCGGCGGTATGCTCGCCGCATGCTCGATATTTCCCGCATCCGCGCCATCACCATTGATCTGGACGACACCCTCTGGCCCATCTGGCCCACCATCGCCCGGGCCGAGAAGGTGCTGATCGAATGGCTGCTGGCCGTGGCGCCGGGCGCGTCGGCCCTGCTGGCCTCGCCGGACACGGCCCGCATGCTGCGCGCGCAGGTGGCCGCGCAGAACACGCACCGCGCGCATGACCTGACCGTGCTGCGTCGCGAGACCATCCGCGCCGCCCTGCGCCAAGCCGGCGAGGACGAGGCGCTGACGGACCAGGGCTTCGACGTGTTCTTTGCGGAGCGACAGCGCGTGGAGCTGTACGAAGACGCGCTCGCCACGCTGGAGTTCTTGTCGAGCCGCCACCCGGTGGTGGCGCTGTCCAATGGCAATGCCAATCTGCAGCTGATCGGCATCGACCGCTACTTCCGCGGCAGCATCAGCGCAAAGGACTTCGGCATCGCCAAGCCGGACCCGCGCATCTTCCACGAGGCCGCCCGCGTGCTGGCCGTGGACCCCGCGGCCGTGCTGCATGTGGGCGACGACGCCACGCTGGACGCCCACGGCGCGCTGGGCGCCGGCATGCAGGCCGTCTGGCTCAACCGCGGCGAGGCCGCCTGGCCGCACGAGCATCCGCCGCACGCGACCGTGCCCGACCTGGGCGCGCTGTGCCGCCTGCTGGGCTGAGCGCTGCAGGCGCAGCGGCAGGGTCCGGACGGCTTGCGGCCTGTTGTTCTTCTTCTGCTATTGAGTTGATAGCTGCATGCGCTGATAAATAAAGCGCTGCAGGCCGATGGGGCTACAAAGACACCTTGCCCCGCCAGATGTCGCGGTACATCACCCAGTCGCCCATGAAGCTGTAAAGCGGGCGCTTGAAGCTGGCGGGCCGGTTCTTCTCGAACGCGAAGTGGCCGACCCAGGCAAAGCCGTAGCCGCTGAGCACCGCAGCCGCCAGGTAGCCCGCGTGGCCGGTGATGAAGAGCAGCACCAGAAACACCAGCGTCAGCGTGGAGCCCGCGAAATGCAGGCGCCGGCAGGTGCGGTTGCTGTGCTCGGACAGGTAGAACGGATAGAACTGCGCAAAGCTCTTGAAGCTGCGCGGATCGGTGGCGGTGGTGCTCGCTGCGATGGCCATGGCGGTCTCCTGCGGCCCCGCTGGCGGGGGCCTGGGACCAGTGTAGAAGCCTTGGCGGGAGGGCGCCAGCGGGGCGCCACCAGGGCGTTACCTGGGGGCTGCCCGCTGGGGTGAGGAAGAAGAGCGAAGGACGCGCCGCACGCGGCGGCGCTGATCCGCCGGCCAGGGCTAGGGCTGCGCCGGCTTCTGCGCAGGCGCGGCCAGGAAGTCGCGGATGGCGAACAGCGTGGCGTCCGGCGCCTCGGTCATCTGGTGGTGCCCCACGGGCAGGTGCGCCACGGCCACCGTCTTGCCTGCCGCACGCGCGGTGCCGATCAGGCCCTGCGCAGCCTTCGGCACCGTCATCTGGTCCTGCTCGCCCAATGCGAACAGCACCGGGCAGGCGATGCGGGCAATGGCCGCTTCGCCGCCCGCATAGCGGTCGCAGGCCACGAAGCCGCGGTGGAACACGTTCACCTCGCGGTTGCTGCGCAGTACCCGCCGGCCCAGCGCCATGCCCGCGCCGAACACCCAGAAGCCCGCGCCCGAAGGCGGGGCGAGGGTGCTGCGCGAGAACACGTTGACCATGCGCAGCGCCTTCTCGGGCTCGTTGAGCGAGGCCTCGATGAGCGCGGGCGACACCTTCATCGGGTAGGCCGTGCCCACCAGCACCAGGTGGCTTACCCGTTCGCCGAGGCGGGCTGCGGCTTCCAGGGCGATCAGCGATCCCCAGCTGTGGCCCACCAGCGCGGCGCGCTGCACGCCGGCTGCATCGAGCAGGGCGGCGATGAAGTCGGCCGCGGCCTCCACGCTGGCGGGTGCTTCGCCGCTGCTGCGGCTGTGGCCGGGCAGATCCACGGCCAGCACGTTCCAGCCGTGGTTGGCCAGGTAGCGGCTTTGCAGCGCCCAGACGCTGTGGTCGTTCAGCACGCCGTGGATCAGCACGGCCGTGGGCTTGGCGGCATCGAAGGGCTTGCCGCCCGTATAGCAGTAGGTGGCGGCGCCGTTGACGGTGAGGTACATGGTCAGGCCCCCGCTTTCTCGGCCGCCTTCAGCGCGCGCTTCAGGTCGTCGATCAGGTCGTCCGGGTCTTCCAGCCCGATCGACAGGCGGATGGTGCCTTGCGAGATGCCGGCGCCGGCCAGAGCCTCGTCGCTCATGCGGAAGTGCGTGGTGCTGGCCGGGTGGATCACCAGGCTGCGGCAGTCGCCCACGTTGGCCAGGTGGCTGAACACCTTGAGCGTCTCGATGAATTGCTTGCCCTGCGCGCGGTTGCCCTTCAGGTCGAAGCTGAAGACCGAGCCCGCGCCGCGCGGCAGCAGCTTCTGCGCCAGCGCGTGGCTGGGGTGGGTGTCGAGCAGCGGGTGGCCCACGCGCGCCACGAAGGGCTGGCTGGCCAGGAACTCCACCACTTTCTGCGTGTTGCGCATGTGGCGCTCCATGCGCAGGGGCAGCGTCTCGATGCCCTGCAGGATCAGCCACGCGGTGTGCGGGCTCATGCAGGCACCGAAGTCGCGCAGGCCCTCGCGTCGCGCGCGCAGCAAAAAGGCGCCCACGGTCGATTCCTCGGTGAACACCATGTTGTGGAAGCCGTCGTAGGGCTGCGTCAGCTCGGCGAAGCGGCCGGCGGCCTGCGGGCCGTCCCAGTCGAAGCTGCCGCCGTCGACCACGATGCCGCCGATCACCGTGCCGTGGCCCGACAGGAACTTGGTGGCCGAGTGGTAGACCAGATCCGCGCCATGCTCGAAGGGCTTGATGAGCCAGGGCGAGGTGAGGGTGGAGTCCACCAGCAGCGGCACGCCGGCCTCGTGCGCGATGGCGCTCACCGTGGGAATGTCCAGCACGTCCAGGCCCGGGTTGCCCACGGTCTCGCCGAAGAAGAGCTTGGTGTTGGGCCGCACGGCGGCGCGCCAGCCGTCGATGTCGCCCGGCTTGACGAACGTCGTCTCGATCCCGAAGCGCGCCAGCGTGTAGTGCAGCAGGTTCTGCGAGCCGCCATAGAGCGCCGTGCTGGCCACGATGTGGCTGCCCGCGCCCATCAGCGTGGCGATCGCCAAGTGCAGCGCGGCCTGGCCGCTGGCGACCGCGATGGCGCCCACGCCGTCCTCCAGCGCGGCCACGCGCTGCTCCAGCACCGCGTTGGTGGGATTGCTGATGCGGCTGTACACATGGCCGGGCCGCTCCAGGTTGAAGAGGGCGGCGGCGTGGTCGCTCGACTCGAAGACGAACGAAGTGCTGAGGTGGATGGGCACGGCGCGCGCGCCGGTGGCGGGGTCGGGAACGGCGCCCGCATGCAGGGCCAGCGTATCAAAGCCAGGGTCCGAGTAACCGGGCATCTTGTCTCCTGTGTTTCGAATCAGCGGAGGATTGTGGGCTATATTTCTGCAGAACAGCCGTCATCCAGCGCGGCCACAGCATCTCCGGAGACCCCATGAAAGTCAGCGACATCCTTCGCGTCAAAGGCAACACCCTCTACACCGTGACACCGGACGAACCCCTCGCCCAGGCCGCCGTGGTGATGGCCGAGAAGGACATCGGTTCGCTGGTGGTGATGGAGCACGGCGACCTGGTGGGCATGCTGACGTTCCGCGAAGTGATCCAGGCCATGGTCAAGAACAGCGGCAACGTGGGCAACATGCTCGTGCGCTCGGCCATGGACGATGCGCCACTGACCTGCACGCTGGAAACCGAGATGGACGAAGTGCGCCGCATGATGCTCAACCGCCATGCGCGCTACATGCCGGTGATGGACCGCCGCATGCTCATGGGTGTCATCAGTTTCTACGACGTCGCCAAGGCCGTGGTGGACAGCCAGAACTTCGAGAACAAGATGCTCAAGGCCTATATCCGCGATTGGCCTGAAGAGAAGACAGCCCCCTGAGCGGCTGCGCCGCTTCCCCCTTCTCTCGGCTGCGCCGGGAAGAGGGACGCCGCCAGTGGCCCGGCAAAGCCGGCTCCACGGCGTCTGCTGGCCTGGAGCGCGCCAGTATCCAGCGCCAGCAGCTATTTTTCTGATAGCAGGTGATGGTCTGGGATAATCCGGCCCCATGAGCGGCAACACCATCGGAACCTTATTCGCAGTCACCAACTTCGGTGAATCCCACGGCCCGGCCATTGGCTGCGTGATCGATGGTTGCCCGCCCGGCATGGCGCTGACCGAGGCCGACATCCAGGCCGATCTGGACCGCCGCCGTCCCGGCACCAGCCGCCACGTGACCCAGCGCGCCGAGCCCGACGCGGTCGAGATCCTCTCGGGCGTGTACGAAGGCAAGACCACCGGCACGCCCATCGCCCTGCTGATCCGCAATACCGACCAGCGCAGCAAGGATTACTCCAACATCGCGCAGAGTTTCCGCCCGGGCCACGCCGACTACACCTACTGGCACAAGTACGGCATCCGCGACCCCCGCGGCGGTGGGCGCTCCTCCGCCCGGCTGACCGCGCCCACCGTGGCCGCAGGCGCTGTGGCCAAGAAGTGGCTGGCCGAGAAGTACGGCACGCGCTTCCGGGCCTGCATGACGCAGATTGGCGAACTGGCCATCCCCTTCGAGAGCTGGGAGCATGTGCCGAACAATCCCTTCTTCGCGCCCGTGGCCGATGTCTCTGCCTATGAAGACTATATGGATGCGCTGCGCAAGTCGGGCGATTCGTGCGGCGCACGCATCCGCGTCCAGGCCACGGGCGTTCCCGTGGGGCTGGGGGAGCCGCTCTATGACAAGCTCGACGCCGACATCGCCCATGCGCTCATGGGGCTGAATGCGGTCAAGGCGGTGGAGATCGGCGCTGGTTTCGACAGCGTGGCCCACCGCGGAACGCACCATGGCGATTCACTCACGCCCGGCGGCTTCGCCAGCAACAATGCCGGCGGCATCCTGGGCGGTATCAGCAGCGGTCAAGACATCGAGGCGTCCATCGCCATCAAACCCACCAGTTCGATCATCAGCCCGCGCGAATCCATCGACGTGCACGGCCAGAGCACCGAAGTCATCACCAAGGGCCGCCACGACCCCTGCGTGGGCATTCGCGCCGCGCCGATCGCGGAGGCGCTGCTGGCGCTGGTGCTGATGGATCACGCCCTGCGCCACCGCGCGCAGTGCGGCGATGTGAGCCAGGCCGTGCCCCCGATCAAGGCCTCGCTGCTCTGACGCTGGCGGGCAGGGGCCGCAGTCGCGCGGTTAGGCGGAGGTGAAGGCGCCGTTTTACGAGGCGCCCGCTCTGCATCTGCGTGGCGTGGGCGAAGGGTTGGGCGCACGCCTTTGAGGACGGTCAGCGCAGGGCGCCTGACCGGAAGCACGCTTGGCAAGCGCTGCGCCGTGTGGGCTGCTTGTTGGTGCCAAATACAGGGTTTGCGCCCGCCAATCAAGCGCATGCAGCTATATTTTCAATAGCAACGTGTGGGCGCCTGCAAAGCGCGGCCCTGGGTGCTACTTGCGCACTTCATCCACCAGTGCGCGGAACTCGTCGATGTCCTCGAAGCTGCGGTACACGCTGGCGAAGCGGATATAGGCCACCTTGTCGAGCTTCTTGAGCTCGCGCATGACGAGTTCGCCGATGCGGTGGGACATCACTTCCCGCTGGCCGAGGTTGAGCAGCTTTTCCTCGATGCGCTCCATGGCGGAGTCGATCTGCGTCGTGCTCACGGGGCGCTTGCGCAGCGCCAGCTTGAACGAGCCGAGCAGCTTGTTGCGGTCGTAGTCGATGCGCCGCCCGTCCTTCTTCACCACGGCGGGGAAGTTCACCTCCGGCCGCTCGTAGGTGGTGAAACGCTTCTCGCACGCGCCGCACTGGCGGCGGCGGCGGATGAAGTCCCCTTCCTCCGAGACACGGGTCTCGACGACCTGGGTCTCGGCATGGCTGCAGAAGGGACACTTCATGGGGCAGGGCGCGGGCGGGCGGGGCGCCGGATCAGCGGTAGACCGGGAAACGGCTGGTCAGCGCGTGGACCTTGGCACGCACGGCGGCCAGGTTGGCCTCGTCCTGTGGGTTGTCCAGCACATCGGCCAGCAGGTTGGCCGTGATGCGCGTTTCTTCTTCCTTGAAGCCACGCGTGGTGATGGCCGGCGTACCCACGCGGATGCCGCTGGTGACCATCGGCTTCTCGGGGTCGTTCGGGATCGAGTTCTTGTTGATGGTGATGTGCGCCTGGCCCAGAGCGGCTTCGGCCACCTTGCCGGTGATGCCCTTGGAGCGCAGATCCACCAGCATGACATGGCTTTCGGTCCGGCCGCTCACGATGCGCAGGCCGCGGGCGATCAGCGTCTCGGCGAACACCTTGGCGTTCTTCACCACCTGTTGCTGGTAGGCCTTGAACTCGGGCGTCAGCGCTTCCTTGAAGGCCACGGCCTTGGCGGCGATCACGTGCTCCAGCGGGCCGCCTTGCAGGCCGGGGAAGATGGCGGAGTTGATCGCCTTCTCGTGCTCGGCCTTCATCAGGATGATGCCGCCGCGCGGGCCACGCAGGCTCTTGTGCGTGGTGGAGGTGACCACGTCGGCGAAAGGCACCGGGTTGGGGTACTCGCCTGCAACCACGAGGCCGGCATAGTGGGCGATATCCACCCAGAAAATGGCGCCGACTTCCTTGGCGATCTTGGCGAAGCGCTCGAAATCGATGCGCAGGGCGTACGCCGACGCGCCGGCGATGATCAGCTTGGGCTTGGACTCGCGCGCCTTGGCTTCCAGCGCGTCGTAATCGATCTCTTCCTTGTCGTTCAGGCCGTACGAGACGATGTTGAACCACTTGCCGCTCATGTTCAGGGGCATGCCGTGCGTCAGGTGACCACCTTCGGCCAGGCTCATGCCGAGGATGGTGTCGCCGGGCTTCAGGAAGGCCAGCAGCACGGCCTGGTTGGCCTGCGAGCCCGAGTTGGGCTGCACGTTGGCGGCGTCGGCGCCGAAGAGCTTCTTCACGCGGTCGATGGCCAGTTGCTCGACCACGTCCACATTTTCGCAACCGCCGTAGTAGCGCTTGCCAGGATAGCCTTCTGCATACTTGTTGGTGAGCTGCGAGCCCTGGGCCGCCATGACGGCGGGCGAGGCGTAGTTCTCGCTCGCGATCAGCTCGATGTGCTCTTCCTGGCGGACGTTTTCCGCCTGGATGGCCGCCCAGATTTCGGGATCGGCTTGTTCGACAAGAATATTGCGTTGGTACATGGCGTGGCAGTCCTATGAACTTGTGTCCCTTGAAACAAGGGCTGCCCAGGCGAACGGCGGAACGCAGGGAAGAGAAGCAGGGCCCTGCGGTACGCTTCCCAGTGGTTCACAGGAGAAAGGCCCCCTGCCGGATTCCACGTCAGCGGCAGTGACTGCAGGTCACCGCGCCTATCGCCAGTCGCGTACCCCGGTAGTGTAGCCGAGGGGCGTGGCGTTTCAGGGCGTGGCCGTGGCGCCGTGCTCGGACAGCAGCGCCACCTTGTCGCCCACAGCGCCTGCGGCGGGCACGGTGGCTGCGGCAGCGGCTGCATCAGCGGCGGCAGGGGCCGGCACGCTTTGGGCCGGCGCCTTGGTGGACAGCATGGGTGGCGTGGCGGGCGCTGCGGGCTGCAGGGGCACGGCGCGTCCGCTGGCGACCTGGCGCAGACGGAAATGCTCCGCCAGCACCTTGGCCGCGTAACCACCGTCGTCAGGCAGATTGGCCGCACCCACGTAGAAACGCAGACCGCCTTCGAGCGAGCCGGCGCGGGTGATGCATTCCTGCAGCACCTTCACGCCCACGCGCAGGTTGCTCACCGGATCGAAGGCCGCAAAGTGCCCGCCGAAATTCTGGTACTTGTCGGTGTGCACGCGGGTCATCACCTGCATCAGGCCCTGCGCACCTACGGAACTCTGAGCGAACGGATTGAAGCTGGATTCCACAGCCATGATGGCCAGGATCAACGTGGGATCGAGCTTGGTGCGGGTACCGATGTCATAGGCTTCGGATACCAGCACCGCCAGGGGCTCGGGCGCGACGCGGTATTTCTTGCTCAGCCAGTACGCCACCGCGGCCTGCTCCTTGGGCAGGTCCTTGGGGTTGCCGGCCGTGGCGCGATCGATCGCGCCCAGCTCGATGGGCGTGCCCAGCAATGCCTCTTGGCGGGCCTGGAGCCAGCCCATCAGGCGTTCTTCGCCAGCCTGGCGCAGATCGGGACGCGCCGTGAGGGTGATGGCCGCGAAAGCCACGGCCAGTCCGAGAAGGGCGAAGCCGCTGTGTGTGATTTCAAGAAAGCCGTCGACGATGTCGGAGGCGAATGTACGCACTCCGGCAACCACTTTTCCTGACGCTGTCATAGCTCTTCCTTTCTGAGTCGAGTCCTGTGCAGGCAGACCGTGGAAGGTCCACCTCGCCAGGCATCTCGCCTGGATTGGTACGCCATCAAGTTCGTGCCCTGTGCATGGCGCCAAGGGAAACAGCAAACTGACTTAGCCGGGTTCGGCAGCGGGTGAAGGTGTTTTGCAAACCCCGTTTTTAGGGCTGGCGGATTCTAGGAGGTCTCTAAATGTCAGGTCAATACTAACAAATTCAATCTTTAGAATTAAAAATTCTAAAAAGACTGTGAAAAAGCACAGTTTTTAGACGGAAAGCAGTCACAGCCCCGTCTTTTTTGGTTACGACTGAAATGGTCACTGAAACGGTGTCTATGGGGTGGTTTGAATCGATTGAAGAAACCATTTTGAAAGCCTCGCCAAGCTTTGCTAAGGTGCAACTGCCTGAGTCATTCAGGCATTGCCGGCGAGACGAAAGCGTTGTGTCGACAGGCATTAAGTGCCGCGATGCGAGAGCCCAGTTTCCATGGCACACCCTTGGAGGCAATACGTTGCCTCCTGCACCCCGGACCTCAATCTCCGAAGGTGCACAACCGATGGCAAAGACCGTTGTGTCAGCCGTCAAGCCCGGCGGTGGGAAACTTTCCCTCCCCGGGCTTTCTTGTTTCTGCCCGATACAAGAAAACCGGGTGAATTTCTGGTGCAATCACCGCTACCGCCTGCTTCGGTTTCGCATGTGAAGCGCCCCCTCCACCTTTCCTTGTTCCGCCAGCGATGGATGCGTCTCGCCGCCTGGTGCGTGGTGGGGCTGCTGGCCGTCTGGGCCTTGACTTGGCTGGCTGTTCCTCCGTGGCTGCGTGGCCAACTCGAACGTGTGGGGGCTGAGCAGTTGGGCCGCAGCGTGACCGTGGGCGAAATCGCCTTTCGACCCTGGTCTCTCCAACTGCACGTGCGGGACGTGGCCGTAGGGCGAGCAGACGCACCCGGCGCAGATCCGAAGGCGCTGCCGCAGATGGAGCTGCGCCATCTCTATATAGATATGCAGTGGCAGTCCTTGTGGCACCTGGCGCCCGTGGTGGATGCCGTTGAGGTGGAGGGGTTGCGCCTGCGCCTTGCCCAGACCAGCCCTGGGCACTATGACATCGACGACATCGTCAACCGCTGGGCTGCGCGTCCCCCAGCGGCGGAGCCTTCGGAGCCGCCACGCTTCGCGCTTTACAACATCGCTCTGAGGGACGGTGCGGTCGAGCTCGACGACCGGGTGGCGGGACAGCGCCATTCGCTGCGCAACGCGGAGTTGGCCATTCCCTTCCTGAGCAACCTGCCTGCGTACCGCGAGGTCAAGGTCGCGCCGCGCCTGTCGTTCGAACTCAACGGCAGTCCCTTCGATTCCGACGCCGTTGCCACGCCGTTCATGGATGACCAGCACGCACAGGTGCGTTTGCAGGTGGCGGGCTTCGACCTCGCGCCCTTTGCCGGCTACCTGCCCGCCGGCCTGCCCGTGCGCCTGGCTGCGGGCAGGCTCGACGCCGATCTGCGCCTGGAGTTCACCCGGGCAGCCGTGCCATTGGTGCAACTCCAGGGCACGGTGGGGCTGCAACAGGTGGCATTGGTAGACGATGGCGGCCGCGATGTAGCGGCGTTCGACGCTTTGAAGATTGCTCTGGCCGACCTGCAGCCCCTGAAAAAGGCCGTGCACCTGCGATCCCTGGAGTGGTCGGGGTTGCGGGCGCAACTGCGCCGTGGTCCCGATGGAAACTTCGAGCTGCTGCGCAGTGGCCCGGGTGATGCTCCCGAGAGAGTGATTCCTGGTCCGTCGCCTGCCGCCAAGCGTGTCGAGGGGGGAGCCCCGTCTTGGACGGTGCGGCTGGACGAGGCTGCGTTGCGTGGCAGCCGCATGGATTGGACGGACGCAAGCACCGGAGGCGAGCCTGCCCGCCTGGCGGTTCGCAACCTGGAGCTGCGGGGTTCTCGCATCGCCTGGCCGCTGCGCCAGCCGCTGCAGTTCCAGGGCAGCGCTCAGGTGCTGGGTGGGGATACGCGAAAGGCGGCGGCGCAGGTGGCATTCAGCGGCGAGGCCGGGGCCCAACGGGCCAGCGCTGCGGTCTCGGTGCGGCAACTGCCTCTGGAACTGGCGGAACCTTATCTGCGCGGAGTCTTCACGCCCCGCGTGCAGGGCACGGCCGACGCCGACTTCGGGGTGGCGTGGAATGGGCCGGCCAAGGTGGCCAAAGTGGCGCGGCTGGCCGTGAGCGATCTGGCGCTTGCCTGCGCTCAGCAGGTGGGTTGCCCGTCGTTGCAGCAATCGGGGGTGGCTCGGGGCAGCGGCGCCCGCATGGCGGATGTGCGCCGCCTGGAGGTAGGGGATGCGCTGATAGACCTGCCGTGGCGCCGGCTCTCCGTGGGCCGGCTCGTGCTGGATCAACCCCAGGTGGCCGCGGTCCGTGGCCCGGAGGGGCGCTGGATGTTTGAGGAATGGACGGCGCGCGGTGCCGTGGCTGCTGCGCCCAGGAGCCCGGGCGTGGATGCCGGCACACCGCCGTGGGCGGTCCAGATCGCCGAAGCCGTCGTGCAGGACGGAGCGGTGGGGCTTCGGGACCGGGCGGGTGCGCGGCCCGTGTCGGTGAACCTGTCGGCCGTGCAGATCCGTGCTCGCGACCTGCTTCCGCTCGCGCAACAGGCGGCCGCCTCGCCGGTAACCCTGTCCGTGCGGGTGGGCGCCGGCCGGACCGAGCCAGGCCGCATCCAGTACGACGGGGCGGTGGGATGGGCGCCCATCGCGCTCCAGGGGCGCCTGCAGGCCAGCCATGTGCCGCTGCATGCTTTCGAACCCTACTTCGGCGAGGGGCTCAATGTCCGCGTCGCGCGGGCAGAAGGCAGCTTCACGGGTCAGGTCAGCCACCGCGCCGATGCCACGGCGGGCGCGCAGACGGAGGTCCGTGGCGATGTATCGCTCGACGAGGTGCGCGTGCGCAGCCCGATTCTGGTGGCAGGCGACGGCAAGGGGTCCGAACCCGTGGCAGCGGGGAGCAGTGAAGAGCTGATGAATTGGAAGACGCTGGGCCTGCGGGGCCTCCACGTGGTCCGGGCCCCCGGCAAACCCCTGCAGGTGGACGTGCAGGAGACCGCGCTCAGTGACTTCTTTGCCCGCGTCATCGTCCAAGAGAGCGGCCGCATCAATTTGCAGGACATCCGGAAGGCGGCTGCGCAGGGGGAGGGCGCCACCGTCCCGGTATCCGGGCCCCCTGTGCCGCCCGTTGGGCCTGGCAGCGACCCCGTGATCCGCTTCGGCCCCATCACCCTGACCAATGGATCGGTGCGTTTCACCGACCACTTCGTCAAGCCCAACTACTCGACCGACCTGAGCGGCCTCACCGGCCGGCTCGGCGCTTTTTCGTCCCAAGCGCCTGCGGAGGGTGCGCCCCCACTGGCCGACCTGGAACTGCGCGGCCGCGCGGAGGGGACGGCTTCCATCGACATCGTGGGCAAGCTCAACCCGCTGGCGAAGCCGCTCGCGCTGGACGTCCAGGGCCGGATGCGCGACCTGGAGTTGCCGCCGCTGTCCCCTTACAGCGTCAAGTACGCGGGGCACGGCATCGAGCGCGGCAAGCTCAGCATGGACGTCACGTACCGCGTGCTGCCGGACGGCAGGCTCACGGCCAGCAACAAGCTGGTGCTCAACCAGTTGGCCTTCGGCGAGCCGGTCGAAGGTGCGCCGGCCAGCCTGCCGGTGCGGCTGGCCGTGGCGTTGCTGGCGGACCGCCATGGCGTCATCGATGTGGACTTGCCGATCAGCGGCTCGCTCAACGATCCGGAGTTCAGCCTGGGCTCGGTCATCCTGCGCGTGATCGGCAACCTGGTGATGAAGGCGATCACGGCGCCGTTCTCCCTGCTTGCCGGCGCCATGGGCGGTGCCGACGAGGCGGCCACGGTGGAGTTCTCCGCTGGCAGTGCCGAACTGGGGCCGCAGGCCCAGCAGCAATTGGACAAGGTGGCGCAGTCGCTGGCAGACCGGCCGGCCCTGCAGATGACGGTGGTGGGTGAAGCCCGTCTCGCGTTGGAGCAGGACGCCTGGAAGCGCGGCCGGTTGCAGGAACAGGTGCGCGCCCAGAAGCGTCGGCAGATGCGCGGGGCGGTGCCGCTCCCGGAAGCAGCGGCGGCCGCTGCAGCCGCTGCAGCCGACGCGCAGCCCACCGTCACCGCGCAGGAATATCCGGCGCTGCTGCGCGAGGTCTATCGGCGTGCCGATATGCGCAAGCCACGCAACTGGGTGGGCATGGCCCAGAACGTGCCCGACGCCGAGATGGAGGCGCTGCTGTTGGCCAACGTCCCTGTGCCCGATACGGCCATGCGAGATCTGGCGGTAGCCCGCGCCGTGGCGGTGCGTGACTACCTGGCCGAGCGCCAGGTGCCGCTGGGCCGGCTTTTCGTCGGTGCGCCGCGCACCGGTCCAGAAAGCGATGGCTGGACGCCCCGCGCGGAGCTGTCCCTGGCGACACGCTGAAGCGCGCGCACAAGCAACTCGGCAGGGTGGCGGCGACACAAGGTTTTGCAACTGCGCTGAGCACGCAGAGGTAGAGTTTCGGTTGCATTGCGCACCGCCAGCCCCATCTCTGGCAGGTGTCCTGGTCCGGGTTGGCCGGCCGCCTGATGACTTCGCGCAAGGGCGCGGCATCCTGGGGTAACCCAGGCCATCTCAAAACCGGGCGAAAATAGCGGTTTGGCCCGAGCCGCGCGATGGCGCAGATGCCGGGCCGCTGGCGTACACCGCCGCCTCTTTTTCCACTGGATCCATGTTTCCTTTTTCTTCTCGCAGCAAAATGTCCGACGCACCTGAAGTGAACCCGGCCCCGGCCAAAGCCTCCGAGCCGCATCCTCTCGATGCATTGACGGGCGGCGCATTCTCCGCGGCCACCTCCGGTGAGCGCGCGGCGCGCATCCGGGACTGGCTGGCCACCCAGCCTGCGCCCGAGCAACTGCAGGATGTGTTCAAAGAGCTGAGCGCCCGCGACAAGGGTGCCGCACGGGCGGTGCGCGAGCGGCTGGACGAGATCCGCCGCGCGAAGGGGCAGGAGGCCATTGCCGCCGAGTGGGCCGACAAGGCGCAGACGCTGCTGGCAGCGTCCAAGCTCAACATCGCGGATGCCTTGGCCTGGCAGCGCGACGCCGCCAAGGCGGGTGCGCCACTGTCCCGTGAGCCGCTGTCCTCGCTGAAAGTCCAGCTGGCCGAACGCGTCAAGGTGATCGAGGACCTGCAGCACCGCGTGCAGGTGCAGCGCGAAGCTGCAGTGCTGCTGGCGCAACGCATCGAGGTGCTGTCCACCAAGTCCTGGCGCGATGCCCAGGCCGCCCTGAAACTGCTGCGCGCCGACGTGGGCCGCTGGCAGGAGCAAGCGCAGGAGCTGGTGAGCGATACCGCATGGCCGAGTGTCGAGGCCCGTTTCCCTCCGCTGCTGGATGCCTCACGCACCCAGCTGCTGGTGGTGTGGGAGGCATTCCAGCCCGCTGTGGCGCAGGCTTCGGCCGCCGCGGAGGATGCCGCAGCGCCGCTGCCTCCGGTGCCCGTTTGGGCGGACGAGCTGCGCTTGGCGCGCGGCCTGCCTGCGGAATCGGCGGCAGCCGCGTCGGCCGGCGCCACCAAGGCATCGCCGCGTACCGCGGCGCCCAAGGCGAAGGTCGATCCGGAAGTGCGCGACAAGGCCTTGGAATCGGTTCGTGAGGCGCTTGCCAAGCTGGAGCAGGAGACGGCGCAGGGCCACGGCAAGGCCAGCGCCGGCGCGGCAGCCGCGCTGCGTTCCGTCCTCAAACACAGCGGCAAATACATCGAGGGCCCGCTGGAACAGCAGGTGCATGCCGCGCTGGTTGCAGCCGGCGAGTTGGAAGGCTGGCAGCGCTGGAGCGCGGACCAGGTGCGTGAAGACCTGGTGGCCAAGGCCGAGGCCTTGCTCAAGCGTCCGGACGGCCAAGCGCTGGGTGGCCGCAAGATGCAGGAAACCCTGCGCCAGCTGCGGGAACAGTGGAAGCAGTCCGACCAGGGCGGCACGCCCAACCATGCACTGTGGAAGCGTTTCGACGAGGCCTGCAATGCTGCCCACAAGGTGGTCGAAGCCTGGCTGGACAAAGTGCGCGCCGACGCGGCCGAGCACAAGGCCCAGCGCGTTGCATTGATTGGCGAGTTGCAGGCCTGGACGCAGGCCAACGCACAGCCGGCAGATGGCGACTGGAAGTCTGTGAACCGTGCGTTGCACCAGTTTGCGGACCGCTGGCGCGATGGCGGGCATGTTGGCGAGAAAATCTTTGCCGAACTGCAGCCGCAGTGGAAGCAGGCGTTCGCAGCCGCTGCCGCTCCGCTGGAAGCCGCGCAGAAGGGCAGCCTGGCTCGCCGGCACGCGATGATCGAGGAAGCCGTGGCCCTGGGGGCGGCGCCCCAATTGCGCATTGACGCGGTGAAGGCGCTGCAGCAGCGATGGCAGGCCGAGGCGCAGACCGTGCCGCTGGATCGCAAGCAAGAGCAGAAGCTGTGGGATGCCTTCCGCAAGCCCATCGACGAGGCGTTCAACCGCAAGTCGGCGGACCGTGACCGGGCGGCGACCGAGCTCAGCGCTCGCGACCGCGTGGTGCTGGAGGCATCGAAGGCCTTGGAAGCCGCCAACGCGAGTGGGGACGCACAGCAGATTCGGACCGCTATGTCGGCACTGGAAGCCGCACTGCGGGGGCAGGCCGAAGAGGCGAATGCTGCAGCATCTGAGTCGAATCGGGCTTCGAGCCAAGATGGACAAGCGCCTTCTGCTGCTGAAAGCGTAGCGAAAGATGCGACTGCCGATGAGGGTGCTTCCGCCGAGGAAGCTCCGGCGGCGGCACCCAAGGCGGCCCCGAAGCCGGTGGTGGCCGTGCGCGGCGACGACCGGCCCGGCATGAAGAAAGACGCGGCTGCCGTGCCCGCAGGGCGCCCCGGTCGGCCAGGTGAGCGCAAGGACGGCCGCGGCCCGCGCGATGCGAACGGCCCGCGGGGCGACCGCTTTGGCGACCGTGATCGCGGCGGGCGCTTCGGTGACCGTGCCCCGCTGGAACCCCGTGGCCCCCGCCTGGGGGATGTGGCCTTCCGTGCGCAGCGGGAAGCGCTGGAGCATGCGCAGGGGGCTTTGCGCAAGCTGGCGGCCCAGGCGCACGGCGAAGCCGTGACGCAGTTGCTGTCGGCTTGGGAGCGCCGCGATGCGACCCAACTGCCGAGCGCTCAGGAACTGGGTGGCCAGGTCAATGCGTCGCTGCGCAATGCCTGGTCCCAAGCCGTGTCGGCCCCGGCCGCCGGCGATGCGTCCGAAGCGCTGCTGCGTCTGGAGATGGCGGCCGATGTGCCCACGCCTGCGGAGCAATTGGCGGCCCGCCGCGCGTTGCAACTGCAATTGCTCACGCGCCGCAATGATCCGGCGCCGGTGCAGACCTGGGGCCAGGATGCCGCCCGCGTACTGCAGAGTGCCAGCGATGCGGCAAGCGCCCGCCGCCTGCAAAACGCGCTCAAGGTGCTGCTGCGCAAGTGACGGGGTGCTTGGTTGGCGCTCGCGCGCCAAGCAATGGGCCGGAAGGGTTTCCTTCCGGCCTTTTTTGTGCGTTGGGGATCGGTGGCCTCGGTTGGAGTCAACCCGGCAAAAGACGGCACGCCAAATGAAAAAAGCCGCTGCAGGTGCAGCGGCTTTTTTTATTTTGGTGCCCAGGAGAGGACTCGAACCTCCACGATGTTACTCGCTAGTACCTGAAACTAGTGCGTCTACCAATTCCGCCACCTGGGCATTTCAGGAAAGATCGAATTATAGAGCAGGTTTTCAGGCCGCCTCGACGATTCCGGATCTTTTGTATTTCTTTTTTTGCTGCTTTCAAACACGCCTGTGCGCGGGGAGCGGGAGTGCAGGTGTTGAGCCAAGAAAAAAGCCGCTTCGTCTGAAGCGGCTTCAACTTGTGAAAACCGTTGTCGGTTCTCGTTAAACTTGGTGCCCAGGAGAGGACTCGAACCTCCACGATGTTACTCGCTAGTACCTGAAACTAGTGCGTCTACCAATTCCGCCACCTGGGCATTTCAGGAAAGACTCAGATTGTATATCAAAAAAATGAACTCCAGCACGACCGCTTCGCAACAGACAGACGAGATCGAGGGGAGCGTGCAGGGGCACCGTGACGGGCATGGGTTCGTCAGCCGGGACGACGGCGAGTCGGACATCTATATCCCGCCCAACGAAATGCGTGCGGTGCTCCACAAGGACCGTGTGCGCGTGCGCATCGTCCGCCAGGACCGCCGCGGTCGTCCCGAGGGTCGAGTGGTGGAGATCATCGAGCGTCCCGTGCAGCCCATCATCGGTCGCCTGCTGCAGGAAAGCGGCGTCTGGCTGGTCGCCCCGGAAGACAAACGGTACGGCCAGGATGTGTTGATTCCCAAGGGTGCCACGGGTGCAGCCAAGCCGGGCCAGGTCGTCGTGGTCGAACTGACCGAGCCTCCCGCACTTTTCGGTCAGCCGGTGGGTCGCATCACCGAGGTGCTGGGCGAGGTGGACGACCCGGGCATGGAAATCGAGATCGCGGTGCGCAAGTACGGAGTGCCTCACGAGTTCTCTGCCGAGTGCCTGGAGCAGGCCAAGGCCCTGCCCGACAAGGTGCGCGCACAGGACAAGCGCCGCCGGGTCGATCTCACCGATGTGCCGTTGGTCACCATCGATGGCGAGGATGCCCGCGACTTCGACGACGCCGTTTACTGCGAGCCCGCCAAGGTCGGGCGTGGAAAAGGCTGGCGGCTGCTGGTGGCGATCGCCGATGTCAGCCATTACGTGGAGACGGGCAGTGCCATCGACATCGATGCCTACGACCGCGCCACCAGCGTCTATTTCCCGCGCCGCGTGATTCCCATGCTGCCGGAGAAGCTGTCCAACGGCCTGTGCTCGCTGAATCCCGAGGTCGAACGGCTGTGTATGGTCTGCGACATGCTGGTCACGGCCAGCGGCGAGGTGCATGCCTACCAGTTCTACCCGGCCGTGATGTTCAGCCATTCCCGTTTCACCTACACCGAGGTGGCAGCCATTCTGGCCAACACCCGCGGACCGGAGGCCTCCAAGCGCAAGGACCGGGTGAAAGACCTGCTGAACCTGCACGACGTATACCGCGCATTGCTCATTGCACGCCAGCAGCGCGGCGCGGTGGACTTCGAGACCACCGAGACACAGATCATCTGCGACGAGAACGGCCGCATCGAAAAGATCGTGCCACGCACCCGCAACGATGCGCACAAGCTCATTGAGGAGGCCATGTTGGCTGCCAACGTGTGCAGCGCGGACTTCATCGCGCAGGGCGGGCAGCCAGGACTTTTCCGGGTGCATGAAGGCCCCACGCCGGAAAAGCAGGACATCCTGCGCAACTACCTCAAGGCCATGGGCGTTGGCATGTCGATCAGCGACGATCCAAAGCCTTCTGAATTCCAGGCGATCGCCGAGGCCACCAAGGAGCGGCCCGACTCTCAGCAGATCCACACCATGCTGCTGCGCTCCATGCAGCAGGCGATCTACACGCCCATCAACAGCGGGCACTTCGGGCTGGCCTTCGAGGCCTATACGCACTTCACCAGCCCGATCCGCCGCTACCCCGACCTCTTGGTGCACCGGGTGATCAAGGCCATCCTGGCTCGGACCAAGTACCACCTGCCGGCGCTGCCTGTGCCGGGAGAAGCCCACGCGAAGCTGGCCAAGCGGCTGGCCGCTCGCGTGGCGCCTCCCGGCATCAAGCCCCGAAAGGAGTCGCCCGCACAGGCGCGCGAGACCCAGGCCTGGGAGGCCGCGGGCCTGCACTGCAGTGCCAACGAACGCCGGGCCGACGAGGCCAGCCGCGACGTGGAGGCCTGGCTCAAGTGCAAGTACATGCGCGAGCATCTGGGCGAGGAGTACAGCGGCGTCGTGAGTGCGGCCACCAGCTTTGGTATTTTCGTGACGCTCGATGCGATGTATGTCGAAGGGCTGGTGCACATCACCGAGTTGGGTGGCGAGTACTTCAGATTCGACGAGGCGCGCCAGGAACTGCGCGGTGAGCGCACGGGCATCCGCTATGCGATCGGCACCCGCGTGCGGGTTCAGGTCAGCCGGGTGGACCTCGATGGCCGCAAGATCGACTTCCGGCTGGTGCACGAGGGTTCCGAGACCCCCGCGCCTCGGTCTGGCCGGGACCGTGGACCCGGAGATGGGCGCGGTAGCCGTCAGCGTGTTTCAGCGCTCGAGGGAGGGGCGCGTGAGTCCCGTCATGACGTTGGATCGCCCTCGGAGCCAGAACGTTCTTCGAGGAAGAAGGCCGCGGCCACCAAAGGCAGCGCCAAGAAGCCTGCCGCCAAACCCGCAGGCAAGGGGCGCAAGTCCCGCCGCTGATCCCGCGCGGCGTGGTCCCGGAGGCCGCGCCGCCTTTTCGACATCACCACTCCATTGCGGACAACATGAGTTCTTCTTCAAAGATTGCCATCGTGACGGGCGGTGGCTCGGGCATCGGCCGCGCAGCCGCTCTGGCGCTGCTGCGCGATGGCTGGTCGGTCGTGGTGGCGGGGCGGCGCGAATCGCTGCTGGCCGAGTTGGCCGAGCAGTCGCAGGCCGGGGCACGCGTACTGGCGGTGCCGACCAACGTAGCCGACCCGGCCTCCGTGCGGGCCCTGTTCGACCGGACGGTCGAGACCTTTGGCCGCGTCGATCTGCTTTTCAACAATGCGGGCGTGGGAGCGCCGGCAGTGCCCCTGGAGGACTTGTCCCTGGAGCAGTGGAAGAACGTGGTCGACATCAACCTCAACGGCATGTTCTATTGCATCCAGAACGCCTTCCGCGTGATGAAGTCGCAGAGCCCGCGCGGCGGCCGCATCATCAACAACGGCTCCATCTCGGCGCACACGCCGCGCCCCCATTCCATCGCCTACACGGCCACCAAGCATGCGGTCATGGGCCTGACGAAGACTGCCTCCCTTGACGGTCGTCGCCATGACATCGCCGTGGGGCAAATCGATGTGGGCAATGCGGCGACGGAACTGGCGCAGCGCATGGCGGTGGGTGTGATGCAGGCGCATGGCGAGGTTGCGGTGGAGCCGCTGATGGATGTGGATATCGTCGGGCAATCGGTGCTCTACATGGCCAACCTGCCGCTGGAGGCCAATGTAATGTTCCACACCGTCATGGCCACGAAGATGCCGTTTGCGGGCCGCGGTTAGCTTGCAGGTTGACCGAAGTCGGGCTGCGCATGCGGGATGCTCCGTGTTCGCGCGCGCAGGGTATTGGCTTAGAGTGCGGTGAGTCCATCCCCCTCCACGGCCGTCCCGCGGCGGCAGTAAAGACCTGATGCTGTTTTTTCGATGCTGGCGAGCGCTCTGGTGCGCTTTCTGCCTGCTGTTTGGCGCCTCGATCGCGCAGGCGCAGCCCGTGCAGGCGCGCAATCCGGTGACGGTGGACGCTGGCATGTCGTCGCGTGTCCTGGCCTGCACGGCCTGTCACGGACCCGAGGGGCGGGCGACGCCCTACGGCTACTACCCGCGCATCGCAGGCAAGCCGGCCGGCTACCTGTACCACCAACTTCTGAACTTCCGCGATGGGCGGCGGAGTTATCCGCAGATGGCCTACCTGCTCGAACATCTCCCCGATGCCTACCTGCGGGAGATGGCCGAGTACTTCGCCAGCCTTGACGTGCCCTACGTGCCGCCGCCTGCGCTGCCTTTGCCGCCGGCGGTCGAGGAGCGCGGCCGGCGGTTGGTGCTGGAGGGTGACGGGGCGCGCGGCATTCCGGCGTGCGTGCAATGCCATGGCACGTCGATGACCGGCGTGGCGCCATCGGTGCCTGGGCTGTTGGGTTTGCCGCGGGACTATCTCAACAGTCAGCTTGGCGCATGGCAGACAGCCCAACGCCGCGGCACGGCGCCCGACTGCATGGCCCGGGTGGCCAAGCGGCTGACGCCGGACGATGTGAGCGCCGTGTCTGCCTGGCTGGCTACCCGCCCGGTACCGCAGGGCGGCAAACCCGCTCGGGCTTTTGCGGGCCCGTTGCCCTGGGCCTGTGGCGGCGTCGATGGGGCCATCGTGCAGGAGGCACAGCAATGACCTGGCCGGTTCCACACACGCGCAGGGGGTGGGCAGTGTGGGCGTTGGCGGCCGTCGCTGTGGCTGTGGTCTTGGGCATACTCACGGCATCCACTGGAGAACCCTGGCGCTGGGGGCGAGCCGTTGGGTCCGGGGCGCCGACGGCAGCGGAAGGGCTGTCTTCATCGTCCACGCTGGTCGCCCGCGGTGCCTACCTGGCGCGGGTGGGCAACTGCATGGGCTGCCACACCGTGCAGGGCGGTGCACCGTATGCCGGCGGGCGGAGCATCGAGACCCCGTTCGGCCAGGTGCGGGCCCCCAATCTCACTCCCGACGACGCCACCGGCCTGGGACGGTGGTCGGCAGACGAGTTCTGGACTGCTCTGCACGAAGGGCGCTCCCGTGATAGTCGGCTGCTGTATCCCGCGTTTCCGTACACCAGCTACACCTCGATGGTGCGTGAAGATGCGGATGCCCTGTGGGCCTACTTGCGCACGGTCGCGCCCGTCCACCAGCCAAATCTGCCGCATGCGCTGAAGTATCCCTACAGCACGCAGTGGGCGTTGGCGGGGTGGCGCGCCCTGTTCTTTCGTCCCGGCGAGTGGCGCCCTGATCTTGCACGCCCGCCCGAATGGAACCGAGGCGCATACCTCGTTCAGTCGTTGGGGCACTGTGCCGCGTGCCATACCCCGCGCAACGCGCTGGGCGGTAGCAAGAGCCGTGCGGCCTGGGCGGGTGGAATGCTGGACGGCCAGGGCTGGTATGCCCCGGCCTTGAATGATCCGGCCCAGGCAGGCTTGCAGGACTGGCCGGTCGAAGACATCGTCGCTCTGCTGCGCGTGGGGGCTACCCCGCGGGCTGCTGTCAGTGGGCCCATGGCCGAGGTGGTGGTGCGAAGCACCCAGTACCTCGACGATGCCGATGCCCGGGCCGTGGCCGTCTATCTGCAAAGCCTGCCGTTGCAGCGTGCTGAACCGGAGGAGGCTGCCCAGCCAGTGGTGCAGACACTCCAGCGTGGGCAGGGCCTGTATACGCGCCACTGCGCCCAGTGCCATGGGGACGGCGGCGAAGGGGTGGCCGGGGCAATGCCGCCGCTGGCGGGGAACCGGGCTGTGGTACTTCAACCGCCGGTCAACGTGATCCGTACGATCCTGCATGGTGGGTATCTTCCAGCGACGGCGGGCAATCCACGGCCGCACGGAATGCCTCCGTTCCTGCACGTGCTCAGCGATGAGGAAATCGCGGACGTGGCCACGTTCATCCGCAATGCCTGGGGCAACACGGCCCCATCCGTAGGTACCATAGATGTCTACCGTGCGCGCTAAAAAAAAGCGCATGCGTCGTGCAGCCTCCGCCGTTGATTCCGTCAAGGACCTCCCTCATGGACCGACCGTCCGCCCCCAGTGGCCTCGCGCCTTCCGCATCCGCCGCCGCCGAATGGTCGGTGGTCTGTCTCTGCGCCGAATGGTGTGGCGTGTGCCGGGAATACGAAGGGCTCTTCAAGGCACTGGAATCGCTGCATCCTGGGGTGAGGTTTCTCTGGATCGATGTCGAGGATCGCGAGGATATCGTCGAGGATTTCGACGTCGAGACCTTTCCCTCGCTGCTGATTGCCCAGGGCCCACTGGTCCGTTTCCTGGGGCCGTTGCTGCCCCAGTCCGGAGTGCTGGACCGCCTGTTGCGCAGCCTCATGGAGCGCCCCGGGGCCGAGGCGGGGCCGGGGGAGGAGGCCCAGGCGCTGTGGGCCCGCGTGCGTGCTGCAAACGTGTAGGCCTAGGATGCAAGTTGCGTGCCGCCAGCTTTGCAAAGCGGGGCTTTAACCGCTACAATAGCGGCTTCACGACCAAACGGGCGGGTACTCACCGCCCGTTTTTTTTGGGCGTTTGCTTTTCGAGCTCGAAGCTGCCGGGTTGACTGGGTGGTTGTCGGGTTTTTCGCACTTCTGGAAACTGAACAGAACACACGTGGCATTGCAAGAGATCGTCGAACAGACAGTGGCTGGCCTGGGTTACGACCTGGTGGAGGTGGAACGCTCCGCCGGCGGGCTGCTGCGCATCACCATCGATCTGCCATGGAGCGCGCCCGATGTGAACGCGCAACTGCCCGTGGCCGAGCAGTTCGTGACCGTCGAGGACTGCGAGAAGGTCACGCGCCAGTTGCAGTTCGCCCTGGAAGTCGACGGCGTCGAATACAAGCGGCTGGAAGTGTCGTCCCCCGGCATCGATCGCCCCCTGCGCCACGAGCAGGATTTCCTGCGGTTTGCCGGCGAGGTGATCGACATCACCTTGAAGGCGCCCCTGGGTGCTGCTGCCGAAGGCCAGGTGAATGCCAATCGCAAGAAATTCCGCGGCACGCTGGAGCGGGCCGAGTCAGGCGGCTGGCAAATCGTGTGGAGCGATGAGCCGCCGCCCAAGCCTGGCCAGAGAGTCAGCAAAAAGCGTGTGCCGCCGCCGTTGCAGGCCCTGGGCTTCACGCTGGACGAACTGCGCGATGCACGTCTCGCGCCCATCGTGGATTTCAAGGGGCGTGGCTCCAAGGCCGGGCCTCCGCCGGGCTGAGACTTCAAAGATAAAAATTTCGGACCAGCGCTGCCGGCGTAGGCCCCCAAGTGATTGAGAAACAGGAGAGTCGTCGCATGAATCGCGAATTGTTGATGTTGGTTGAGGCTATTTCGCGTGAGAAGAACGTCGAGCGCGATGTGGTGTTTGGCGCCGTCGAATCCGCCCTGGCGCAGGCGACGAAAAAGCTGTACCCCGGCGAAGTGGACATTCGCGTCGCCATCGACCGCGACAGCGGTAACTACGAGACTTTCCGCCGCTGGCTGGTGGTGCCCGACGATGCCGGCCTGCAAAATCCGGATGCTGAAGAACTGCTGATGGACGCGCAGGAGCGCATCGCCGATGTCGAGGTCGGCGAGTACATCGAAGAAGGTGTCGAGTCCGTGCCCATCGGCCGCATCGGTGCGATGGCTGCCAAGCAGGTGATCCTGCAGAAGATCCGCGACGCCGAGCGCGAGATGCTGCTCAACGACTTCATGTCCCGCGGCGAGCGCATCTTCACCGGTACCGTCAAGCGCATGGACAAAGGCGACATCATTGTCGAGTCCGGCCGCGTGGAAGGCCGCCTGCGCCGGGGCGAGATGATCCCCAAGGAAAACCTGCGCAACGGCGACCGCGTGCGGGCCATGATCATGGAAGTCGACCTCACGCTGCGGGGCGCGCCGATCATCCTCTCGCGCTCGGCGCCGGAATTCATGATCGAGCTGTTCCGCAACGAGGTTCCCGAGATCGAGCAGGGGCTGCTGGAGATCAAGAGCTGCGCCCGCGATGCCGGCAGCCGCGCCAAGATCGCCGTGCTGTCCCATGACAAGCGCGTGGATCCCATCGGTACCTGCGTCGGCGTCCGCGGCACCCGCGTCAACGCGGTGACCAATGAACTGGCCGGAGAGCGTGTGGACATCGTGCTGTGGTCCGAAGACCCCGCACAGTTCGTGATCGGCGCGCTGGCGCCGGCCAACGTCTCGTCCATCGTGGTGGACGAAGAAAAGCACGCCATGGATGTGGTGGTGGACGAGGAGAACCTCGCGATCGCCATCGGCCGCGGCGGTCAGAACGTGCGCCTGGCTTCCGAACTCACGGGCTGGAAGATCAACATCATGGACGCGGCGGAGTCGGCCCAGAAGCAGGCCAACGAAACCGATGCGTCCCGCAAGCTGTTCATGGAAAAGCTGGATGTGGACGAAGAGATCGCCGACATCCTGATTGCCGAAGGTTTCGCCAGCCTGGAAGAGGTGGCCTATGTGCCGCTGCAGGAAATGCTGGAGATCGAGAGCTTCGACGAAGACACCGTCAACGAGCTGCGCGCCCGCGCCAAGGACGCCCTGCTCACGATGGAAATCGCCCGCGAGGAAAGCGTCGAGGGCGTGTCGCAGAACTTGCGTGACCTCGAGGGCCTGACGCCCGATCTCATCGCCAAGCTGGCGGAGGGTGGGGTGCACACGCGTGATGACTTGGCCGATCTGGCCATTGATGAACTGACCGACCTGACCGGACAGTCCGAAGAAGATGCCAAGGCCTTGATCATGAAGGCGCGCGAGCACTGGTTCGCAGGGCAGCAAGAGTAAGGTCAGGGGAGGTACGAGCCAAATATGTCCAGTAATACCGTCGCCGAGTTCGCCACCGAACTCAAGAAATCACCGGAAACCCTGCTTGACCAACTCAAGTCCGCAGGCGTGGCGAAGTCCGCGCCCAGCGATGCGTTGACCGAGTCCGACAAGCAGAAGCTGTTGGCCTTCCTGCAAGCCAGCCATGGCACGGCTTCGGCCGATCGCAAGAAGATCACCCTGACCAAGAAGTCGACCAGCGAGATCAAGCAGGCCGATGCCACGGGCAAGGCGCGCACGATCCAGGTGGAAGTGCGCAAGAAGCGCACCTTCATCAAGCGCGAGGATGACGAAGGCGTGGCAGAGAACGAAGAGTCCTCCGCTGCACCGTCCCCCGAGGATCTTGAGCTGGCGCGCCGCGAGGAAGAGGCGCGTCGCCAGGCCGAGCTGATCAGTCGCCAGGAAGCCGAACTCACGGTCAAGCGCCGTGAGCGCGAAGCGCGCGAACTGCGCGAACGCGAGGCCGAAGAGCGCGCCGCGGCCTATGCCGCCCAGCAGGCCGAGAAGAAGGCCGTGGCTTCTGCCGAGAAGGAAGAAGCCTCTCGCGAAGCCGCAGCCGAAGCGGAAGCCCGTTCCAAGGCCCAGGCGGAAGCCCGTGCGAAGGCCGAGGCCGAGTCGTCTGCCCGTGCTGCGGAAGAGTCCGCGCGCGCCGCCGACCTGGACGAACGCCGCCGCAAGGCCCTCGCCGAGGCGGAGGCCATCCGCGCCATGATGGCCACGCCCAAGAAGGTCATGGTCGCCAAGAAGCCCGAGGAACTCAAGCCGGCGGCCAAGGCCCCGGGGGCTGCCGATGCCAAGAAGGGCACGCTGCACAAGCCAGCCACGGTGCCGGGTGCGGCCCGCGCCGGTGCGGGTGCACCGGCCGCGCCAGGTTCCGGCAAGGAAGTGAAGTCGGCCAAGCTGTCCTCCAGCTGGGCAGGCGATCCGGCCAAGAAGAAGGAAATCAAGACCCGCGGCGACAGCAGTGGCGGTGTGGGGCGCAACAACTGGCGCGGCGGCCCGCGCGGCCGCCGTGGCAATGACCGCGACGACCAGCAAGGCCGTCAGCCGCAGGCCCCGGTGGAGGCGCGCATCATCGAAGTGCATGTGCCCGAGACCATCACGGTGGCCGAGCTGGCGCACAAGATGTCGATCAAGGCGTCCGAGGTCATCAAGGCGCTGATGAAGATGGGCCAGATGGTCACCATCAACCAGCCGCTGGACCAGGACACCGCCATGATCGTGGTCGAGGAAATGGGCCACAAGGCCGTCGTGGCGGCGCTGGACGATCCGGAAGCCTTCACCGACGAAGAGTCGACCGGTCCACAGGCCGAGGCGCTGCCGCGCGCTCCTGTGGTGACCGTGATGGGCCACGTCGACCACGGCAAGACCTCGCTGCTGGACTACATCCGCCGCGCCAAGGTGGCCGCGGGCGAAGCCGGCGGTATCACGCAGCACATCGGTGCCTACCACGTGGAAACGCCGCGCGGCATGGTGTCGTTCCTCGATACCCCCGGTCACGAGGCCTTCACGGCCATGCGTGCCCGCGGTGCCCAGGCGACCGACATCGTCATCCTGGTGGTGGCGGCCGACGACGGCGTGATGCCCCAGACGAAGGAAGCCATCAAGCACGCGAAGGCGGCTGGTGTTCCGATCGTGGTGGCCATCACCAAGTCCGACAAGCCCGATGCCAACTTCGAACGCGTCAAGCAAGAGCTGGTGGTCGAGGAAGTGGTGCCGGAAGAGTACGGCGGCGAATCGCCGTTCGTGCCGGTGTCCTCCAAGACCGGTGCCGGTATCGACGATCTGCTGGAGCAGGTGCTGCTGCAGGCCGAAGTGCTGGAACTGAAGGCGCCCGTCGAGTCGCTGGCCAAGGGCCTGGTGATCGAAGCGCAACTGGACAAGGGCCGCGGCCCTGTGGCCACGGTGCTGGTGCAGTCCGGTACGCTGAAGGTCGGCGACATCGTGCTGGCCGGCCAGACCTATGGCCGCGTGCGCGCCATGCTGGACGAGAACGGCAAGCCTGCCAAGACGGCGGGTCCGTCGATCCCGGTGGAAATCCAGGGTCTGACCGAAGTGCCGCAGGCCGGCGACGACTTCCAGGTGCTGAGCGACGAACGCCGTGCCCGCGAAGTGGCGACCTACCGCGCTGGCAAGTTCCGCAACACCAAGCTGGCCAAGCAGCAGGCTGCGAAGCTGGAGAACATGTTCGCCGACATGACGGCGGGTGAGGTCAAGACCCTCCCCATCATCGTCAAGGCCGACGTGCAGGGTTCGCAGGAAGCGCTGTCGCAGTCTCTGCTCAAGCTGTCGACCGACGAAGTCAAGGTCCAGCTGGTGTATGCCGGCGTGGGCGGCATCAGCGAGTCCGACATCAACCTGGCGATCGCCTCCAAGGCCATCGTGATCGGCTTCAACGTGCGTGCCGATGCCGGCGCGCGCAAGACGGCCGAGAGCAACGGTGTCGACCTGCACTACTACAGCATCATCTATGACGCTGTGGATGAGCTCAAGGTCGCCATGTCCGGCATGCTGGCTCCCGAGCAGCGCGAGGAAGTCATCGGTACGGCCGAGATCCGCACGGTGTTTGTCGCCACGAAGATCGGCACGATTGCTGGTTCGTACATCACGTCCGGCATGGTCCACCGCAATGCACGCTTCCGCCTGCTGCGCGACAACGTCGTGGTCTACACGGGCGAAGTCGACTCGGTCAAGCGCCTGAAGGACGACGTCAAGGAAGTCAAGGAAGGCTTCGAGTGCGGTATCAAGTTGAAGAACTACAGCGACATCAAGGAAGGTGATCAGCTCGAGTTCTTCGACATCAAGGAAATCGCGCGGACGCTTTGATGCAATCTTTTTGCACCCCATACAGCCCGCGCATCGCCAGCGCGGCATCGCACGCCGCCCCTCAGAGGGCTGCGGAGCAAGCCACGCCAGCGGACGCCACGGAACTGGCTTTGCCAGGCCGTCGGCGTCGTCCCCCTGAGGGGGGAAGGCGCGAAGCGACTCAGGGGGGGAATTGAATATGGCTGGCAAGAAATCCTCCACGCCCAACCGCAGCTTCAAGGTCGCGGACCAGATCCAGCGCGACCTGACCGAGCTGATCCGCGAGTTGAAGGACCCGCGCATCGGCATGGTCACCCTGCAGGCGGTGGAGGTCACTCCCGACTACGCGCACGCGAAGGTGTTCTTCAGCGTGCTCGTGGGCGACACCGATGCGACCCAGGAAGCGCTCAACCAGGCGTCGGGGTTCCTGCGCAACGGCCTGTTCAAGCGTTTGCACATCCACACCGTGCCTACGCTGCACTTCGTGTTCGACCGCACCACCGAGCGTGCGTCGGACATGAACGCGCTGATCGCGCGCGCCGTGGCTTCGCGCTCCAAAGACGACGACGAAGCATGACGGTACGCGCTCCCCGCATCCGGGTGCAGCGGCGCCCGGTGCACGGAGTGCTGCTGCTCGACAAACCCCTGGGCTTTTCCAGCAACGACGCGTTGCAGAAGGCCAAGTGGTTGCTGCGCGCCGAAAAGGCCGGCCATACCGGAACGCTCGACCCCCTGGCCAGCGGCGTGTTGCCGCTGTGCTTTGGTGCGGCCACCAAGTTCAGCCAACTGCAGCTGGACGCGCCCAAGACCTATGAGGCCGTCGCTTTGCTGGGCACCACCACGACCACCGGCGATGCCGAGGGCGAGGTGGTGGAACGCCGCGCGGTGGACATGGCGGCACTGACGCCCGAGCGTCTGTCCGCTGTGCAGCAGCAGTTCACCGGCCCCATTCGCCAGGTGCCGCCGATGCACAGCGCGCTCAAGAAGGACGGCAAGGCGCTGTACGAATACGCGCGCGCCGGGATCGAGGTCGAGCGGCCCGCGCGGGATGTGGTGATTCATGCATTGGAATTGGCTCTAATGCAGACGGAGCAAGCGCAGCCAGCTATCAAAATGGTAGTGCAGTGCAGCAAGGGCACCTACATCCGTACCCTGGGCGAGGACGTGGGCCGGGCCTTGGGCTGCGGTGCGCACCTGGTCTTTCTACGCCGCATCGATACGGGTGGGCTGGGCGTGGACCGCTGCATCACGCTGCAGGCACTGGAGGCCATGACGGAAGACGAGCGCATGGCCTGCGTGCACCCTGTGGAAACCCTGCTGGCCGGGCATGCGAATGTCACGCTCGACAGCGAAAATGCAGGCCGGTTTCTGTCCGGCATGCGCAGGCGGGGCCCCTGGCCCGATGCCGAAGCCGTGGCCGTGTTCGGGGACCAGCCCCGCGCACTTCTAGGGGTGGCCCATGTGGCAGGCGGCGAACTCATTCCGGAACGGCTCCTGAGCCCTCTGGAGATTCAACAGATTCTGGAACAAAAAACGCCGCCTGCAGAGCGCGGCACATTGGAAGCACTATGAGCAAACAAATCCGCAACATCGCCATCATCGCGCACGTTGACCATGGCAAGACCACCATGGTGGACCAGCTGCTGCGCCAGTCCGGTACCTTCGCCGACCACGAAAAGGTCGTCGACACCGTCATGGACAACAACGCCATCGAAAAGGAACGTGGCATCACCATCCTGGCCAAGAACTGCGCTGTGAGCTGGGAAGGCACGCACATCAATATCGTCGACACCCCGGGCCACGCGGACTTCGGCGGCGAAGTGGAACGCGCCCTGTCCATGGTCGACAGTGTGGTGCTGCTGATCGATGCGCAGGAAGGCCCCATGCCCCAGACGCGCTTCGTGACGAAGAAGGCCCTGGCCCTGGGCCTGCGCCCCATCCTGGTCGTGAACAAGGTGGACAAGCCCGGCGCCAACCCCGACAAGGTCGTGAACGCCGCGTTCGACCTGTTCGACAAGCTGGGTGCCACCGACGAGCAGCTCGACTTCCCCGTGGTGTACGCCTCGGGCATCAACGGCTGGTCGTCGCTGGAAGAGGGTGCTCCCGGTGAGCAGTGGGGCCCCGACATGTCGGCCCTGTTCAACACCATCCTGAAGCACGTGCCCCCGAACTCGGGCGATGCCTCCGCTCCGCTGCAACTGCAGATCTCGGCGCTGGACTTCTCCACCTTCGTGGGCCGCATCGGTGTGGGCCGTATCAGCCAGGGCACGCTGAAGCCCGGCCAGGATGTGCTGGTTATGGAAGGTCCGGACGGCAAGAGCGTCAAGGGCCGTGTGAACCAGGTGCTGACGTTCCAGGGCCTGGACCGCATGCAGACCCCGCTGGCCGGCCCCGGCGACATCGTGCTGATCAACGGCATCGAGGACATCGGCATCGGCGTGACCGTGACCGATCCTGCCAACCCCGCGCCGCTGCCCATGCTGAAGGTGGACGAGCCCACGCTGACGATGAACTTCTGCGTGAACACCTCGCCGCTGGCCGGCCGTGAAGGCAAGTTCGTGACCAGCCGCCAGATCTGGGACCGCCTGCAGAAGGAACTGCAGCACAACGTGGCCCTGCGCGTGAAGGAAACCGACGAAGAAGGCATCTTCGAAGTCATGGGTCGCGGCGAACTGCACCTGACCATCCTGCTGGAAAACATGCGCCGCGAAGGCTACGAGCTGGCCGTTTCCAAGCCGCGCGTGGTGTTCAAGGACATCGACGGCGTGAAGCACGAGCCGATCGAACTGGTGACGGCCGACATCGAAGAAGGCCACCAGGGCGGCGTGATGCAGGCCCTGGGCGAGCGCAAGGGCGAGCTGGTGAACATGGAGTCCGACGGCCGCGGCCGCGTGCGCCTGGAATACCGCATCCCGGCCCGTGGCCTGATCGGTTTCACCAACGAGTTCCTGAACCTGACGCGCGGTTCCGGCCTCATCAGCAACATCTTCGACAGCTACGAGCCGCACAAGGGCGCCATCGGTGGCCGCAAGAACGGCGTGCTGATCTCGATGGACGACGGTGAAATCTTCACCTACGCCCTGGGCAAGCTGGACGACCGCGGCCGCATGTTCGTGAAGGCGAACGACCCGGTGTACGAAGGCATGATCGTCGGCATCCACAGCCGCGACAACGACCTGATCGTGAACGCCACGCGCACCAAGCAGCTGACCAACTTCCGCGTCTCGGGCAAGGAAGACGCGATCAAGATCACGCCCCCGATCGACCTCACGCTGGAATACGGCGT
>JAEWPH010000125.1 GCA_023460715.1 Pseudomonadota bacterium
GGGCGATGGCACGGCTGCGCCCAAGAAGCGCCGCCGCCGTCGCCGCAAGCCCGCCGGTGGCGGAGACGGCGCGGCGCCCGCCGCTGCGGCGCCTGCCTCCGACGCCTGACCCGATGGTGCGCGGAGCCTGTGCGGCATGACGGCCGTTCCGCCCCTTCCTTCCGTAGCGCAGGAGAGTGCGCCGCCGCAGGCCGGCGTGAACAGCTGGGTCGGCCTGGGGGCCAATCTGGGCGACGCCCGGGCTGCGCTGGCCCAGGCCGTGCGGGCCCTGGCCGCCGTGCCGGGCGTGGCGGTGGTGCGCGTGTCGTCGCTCTACCGCAGTGCCCCGGTGGACGCGGGCGGGCCGGACTATCTGAATGCCGTGGCCCAGCTGCGCACCACGCTGCCCGCGCTGGTGCTGCTGCACACGCTGCAGGCGATCGAACAGGCCGCCGGCCGCGAGCGGCCCTACCGCAACGCGCCCCGCACCCTGGATCTGGACCTGCTGCTGCACGCCGACGAACGCATCGCCACACCGGAACTGACCGTGCCGCACCCGCGCATGGCCGAGCGCGCCTTCGTGCTGATGCCGCTCGCCGAAATCGCGCCGCAGCAGGTGCCGGCCGCGCCGTTGGCCGCCGTGGCAGGGCAGCGCATCGAACGCCTGTGGGACGCGGCCTGGCCACCGCGGCCGGGCTGAAGCGTTCTCCCGCCAGATCCGCCTGCGGCGTCTCCGAGGCAGCAGTGGCCATGGCCCCGCTGGCCTTCTGAAGAAACAGAAAAGCCCCGGGCGGCCTGGGCGGCCTTCCGGGGCTTCTTCATGGTATTTTTGACTTCTAGCCCAGGTGGGGTAAGCGCAGGGTGCTACGGTTTGTGTAGCGGTGGACCCGGCGCATCCGGCGCTCAGTCGACCTGCGCGCCCGAGGCTTTCACCACGTCGCGGTACTTGGCGCGTTCGGACGCCATGAAGGCATCGAACTGTTCCGGCGTGGTGGGCACGGGCTCGGCCAGCAGGGCGGTGAAGCGGGTCTTGGTTTCAGGCGCCTTCAGCGCATCGGTGAAGGCCTTGTTCAGCCGGGCGATCACGGGCTTGGGCGTGCCGGCCGGGGCCACCAGGCCCCACCAGGTGTCGATCGAGAAGCCCTTGAACGTGGCAGACAGCGGCGGCACGCCCGGCAGCATGGGGCTGGCTTCCAGCGAGGTCACGGCCAGCGCCTTCAGCTTGCCCGAGCGGATGTTGGGCGCCGCGGCGGCCAGGTTGTCGATGTTGTAGTCCACCTCGCCCGCCAGCAGGGCCAGCTGCGCCGGGCTGGCGCCGCGGTAGGGAATGTGCAGCGCGAAGATGCCCGCGCGTTGCTTGAACATCTCGCCGGCCAGGTGGCCTGCGCTGCCGTTGCCGCCGCTGCCGTAGTTGAGCTTGGCGGGATGCGACTTGGCGTAGGCGATGAGGTCCGCCACGGTGTGGATCTTGAGCTGCTCGGCACGTGCGGCGTTGACCACCAGCACGTTGGGCACGCGCACCATCTGCGTGATGCCCGCGAAGTCCTTGCCCGCGTCGTAGGGCATGCGGCTGTACAGCCAGGGATTGACCGCATGCGTGGCGGTGGCAGCCAGGCCGATGGTCAGGCCGTCCGGCGCGGCCTTGGCGATGGCGTCGGCCCCGATGTTGCCGCCGGCACCCGCCTTGTTGTCGATCACCACCACCCCCAGCGTGTCGCGCACCCGCTCCGCCAGCGCGCGCGAGGTCACGTCCAGCGGGCCGCCCGGAGCATACGGCACGATCAGTCGGATGGGGCCGTCCTGGGCATGGGCCAGGGGGGATGCAATGGCTGCGGCCAGGGCCGTGGCGGTGAGAAGGAGGTTTCTGCGGTTCATAGCCCGCCATTGTGCAAAAAAGAAGGCGCCGCAAGCAAGGAAAGCTCGCAGTCCAGTCCTACAGAATCAAACCGCGGCCGCTGCCGACAATGGCGCAGGCTGCCGCCGCCGCTGCAGGTTGCATCACCCCCGCATCTGCTGCCCGCTGCACCGTACCCGCCCAAGCGGGGTGCGGTGGGTGCGGGTGGTGCCGGGGGCGGGCGGCTTTCTCCCACGAACGTTGAGGAACCCGCATGCTCGAAGCCCCCCACACCCTGGCCCGTTCCCGCTACCTGGACTGCATCGCGGCCTGCACGGACTGTGCGAACGCCTGCGACTTCTGCTCGGCCGCCTGCCTGCGCGAGCCCGACCCGCGCCACATGGCGAAGTGCATCGCACTGGACATGGACTGCGCTGCCGTGTGCCGCCTGGCCGCGGCCTGCATGGCGCGCGACAGCGCTCACGTGGCCCATGTCTGCGAGCTGTGCGCACGCATCTGCGAGAGCTGCGCGCACGAGTGCGAGAGCCACACGGCCCCGCACTGCCAGGACTGCGCCCAGGCCTGCCACCGCTGCGCGCAGCTGTGCCGAGACATGTTCGCTTGACCGCGGCGGCGCGCACGGACCGTTGGCGCTGAACCGGTGGCCGGTGCGCTGGCGCCGGCCCGGCCCGGCTCAGGCGGGGGCGGGGGCGGGGGCGGGGGCGTGCTTGTCCGCTTCGGAGGTGAAGGCGTCGGCGTAGAACTCGTCGGCGGGCAGGCCGCGCTCGGCGCAGTAGGCCTGGCGGGCCGAATCGACCACGATCGGCGCGCCGCAGGCATACACCTGGTAGCCCGACAGGTCGGCGATGTCGTCCAGCACAGCCTGGTGGACGAAGCCGGTGCGGCCTGTCCAGCCGTCGTCCGGCTGGGCGTCGGACACCACGGGCACGTAGCGCAGGTGGGGCATCTCTGCCGACCGCTCGCGCAGCCAGGCATCCATGTACAGGTCGCCAGGCCGGCGGCCGCCCCAGTACACCGTGGTGGTACGGGTGATGCCCTTGAACTGCATGTGTTCGATGAGCGCCTTGATCGGCGCGAAGCCCGTGCCGGAGGCGAGCATCACGATGGGCCTGTCGGAGTCCTCGCGCAGGAAGAAGCTGCCGAACGGCCCTTCGACGCGCAGGATCTCCTTTTCCTTCATGCCCTGGAAGACGTGGTCGGTGAAGCGCCCGCCGGGCATGTGGCGGATGTGCAGTTCCACACCCGGCCCTGCGGCCTGCGTGTGCGGCGCGTTGGCCATGGAGTAGGCGCGGCGCGCGCCGTCCTTGAGGATGAACTCGATGTACTGGCCCGCGTGGTAGCGGAACGTGTCGGCGGCCGGCAGCTGCAGCCGCACGACCATGACATCGTGCGAGACGCGCAAGAGCGTCGACACGCGCACGGGCAGCTTCTTGATGGGGAAGGCGCTTTCATCGGTGACCTGGCGCGACTCCAGCACCACATCGGTCAGCGGGATGGCGCAGCAGGTGAGAACAAAACCGGCGTCGGCCTCGGCGGCCGAAAGGGCTTTCTCCTGGTGATCGCCGTGCACCACCGAACCGCTGAGCTTCTTGCATTTGCACGATCCGCAGGCACCGTCCTTGCAACCGTAGGGCAGGCCCACGCCACCGCGGATGGCGGCCGCCAGGATGGACTCGCCGCCCTGTGCCGTGAAGGCGCGCCCGCTGGGCTGCACGCTGATCTGGAGTGCCGCGCTGGCGGTCTCTGCGCTCGTCATGTGGGTATCCTCGGGTTTTTCTCTGGCCGGTGCTGTGATGGATGCCCGGCTTCTCAACGGATCCGATTTTGCCCTCAAACCAGAACCCCCTCGGAGCGCTCCCGGCCCGCTTCCGGCGCCAGCGCATCCTCGTCATCGGCTGCGGCGACGTCGGCCTGCGCACCGCGCGCGCACTGGGCGCGGCGCAGGGCACGCACCGGCCGCGCATCCTGGCGCTCACGTCCAGCCCGGACCGCAAGGCGGCCCTGCGCGCCGCCGGCATCACGCCGCTGGCAGGAAACCTGGACCATGCCGGGTCGCTGCGCCGCCTGGCCGGCCTGGCCCACCG
>JAEWPH010000126.1 GCA_023460715.1 Pseudomonadota bacterium
GTTTGCGGGAGGGGATGCAAGGCGCGGTGCGCCGTGGATAGCACGGCTATCCACCAGCGCCGCAACGCCGCAGACCGCCCGCAAACGCCACTGCCCGAAGGGTTGGAGCGAAATCCAACGCGACCCCTCCGAGATCGTAAGCACGTTCTTAGGCCGCACTGCCGGCCGGGCCGGCCGTGGCGCGCGACGAGGGCGGGACCACCGGGGCGGGCGATGGCGCTCGGCCGGCCTCCGTCCCGTCCGGAAGGCCGAACAGGTCGGCCAGCGCCTCGCGGTACTGGGCCTGGCCCAGGTCGTTGGTGTTGTGGTGCGTGCCGCCTTCCACCATCACGAAGCGCTTGGGCTCCTGCGCCGCCTCGTACAGCTTGCGGCCCAGGGCGGGCAGGATCAGACGGTCCTCGCTGCCGTGCACCACGAGCAGGGGCGAGCCGATGTCGCGCACCTTGCGGGCGGACTCGAACCGCTGGGTGATCAGCGCCGAGATGGGCAGCCAGCCCCACTTGAAGGTGCTCACCACTTCGGGGATGTTGGTGAACGTGCCTTCCACAATGGTGCCGCGCTCGTCCTGCACCTGCGTGGCCAAGTCGATGGCGATCGCGCCGCCGAGCGAGTGGCCGAAGATGTAACGGTCGCGCCCGGGCGCCTTGGTGGCCAGCCAGTCCCAGGCGGCGCGCGCATCCTCCAGCGCAGTCGACTCCGATGGCAGGCCGGCACTGCTGCGGCCAAAGCCGCGGTAGTCCACCGCCAGCACGGAAAAACCCATGGCGTGCATGCGCCGGATGCGCGGCGACGAGCCGCTGACGTTCCAGCGCGCGCCGTGCAGGTACAGCAAGACGGGTGCGTCGGCCTGTTCGGCGGGCATCCACAGGCCGTGCAACTGCTCGGGCTTGTGGGTGATGTTCGAGTCGAAGCCGATCCAGACGTCTTCCATGCCGTCCGTCATCTGCGCACCGCCCCAGGCCCGGTCGCTGGGCTGGAAAATCCATTCCCGCTGCTTGGCATCGAGCGTGGAGCAACCCGCCGTGACCGCCATGGCGAGGGAGAGGGAGGCGAAGAGGGGCCAGCGTTTCATGGGAAGAACAGACTCTGGAGCACCGTAAAAGTTCGTTGCGGCGATCCCCGGGGATTTACCGATGCGCAAGCCGCTGCAAGTTCCGTGCTTGGCTACCATGCAGGGTGCGCGCCGCGCCCGTGCAGCCGCCTTGGTACCTTTTTGCGTTTGATGCCGTTTTTGGCCTCCAGCGCTTGCTGGATAAGCGCAGGTAGCTATATCTTTTGAAGCACTCGAGAAACTCCGCCGTGACCTCTCCCAAAATCCCCCTGCTCGTCCTCCACAGCGTGTCGCCTCTGCACCAGGCGCAGATATCCGCCGTTTATGACCTGGTCTATGCCTCCACCGCTGCGGAACGCACGGCGGCCATCGCCACCCAGGGCGAGCGTTTCCGCGCGGTGCTGACCATCGGCTCCACGGGGCTGACGGCCCAGGAGATCGCCATGATGCCGGCGCTGGAACTGGTCTGCGCCCTGGGCGCCGGCTACGAGAACATCGCCCTGGACGCCGCCCGCGCGCGCGGCATCGTCGTGGCCAACGGCGCGGGCACCAACGACGACTGTGTGGCCGACCACGCCTTCGGCCTGCTGATCGCCATCGTGCGCGGCCTGCGCCCGCTCGACCGCCTGTGCCGCGAGGGCGTCTGGCGCGACGCCATCGGCCTGCCGCCCAATGTCTCGGGCAAGAAGCTGGGCATCTTCGGCCTGGGCACGATCGGCCAGAAGATCGCACGCCGCGCGGCGGGCTTCGACATGGCCATCGGCTACCACAACCGCAATCCGCGCGAAGGTGTGGACCACCAATATTTCGACAGCCTGGAGGCGCTGGCCGCGTGGTGCGACGTGCTGGTCTGCGCCACGCCGGGCGGGCCGGCCACGCGCCACCGCATCAACGCCGAGGTGCTCGACGCGCTCGGCCCGCAGGGCTACCTGGTCAACATCGCCCGCGGCAGCGTGGTGGACACGGCGGCCCTGGCCGCAGCGCTGGCCGAGCACCGCATCGCCGCTGCCGGGCTGGATGTGTACGAAAGCGAGCCGGCCGCGCCGCAGGAGCTGATCGGGCTGGACAACCTGCTCATCACCCCGCACGTGGCCGGCTGGTCGCCGGAGGCCGTGCAGGCCAGCGTCGACCGCTTCATGGCCAACGCCGAGGGCCACTTCAGCGGCCGCGGGGTCGTCTCGCCGGTGGCCTGACCGCCGGGAGGGCCGCCACGCGTGCGCGGGGCGCCACCTCCCGGTGGCAGACACCCCGCGCTGCTTACCGCTGCGTATAGCCGCGGCAGGCGCCCGCGTTGGGCAGCCCCTTGCATTCGCGGTACAGGCGGCGGTCCCGCTCGGCGGTGGTTTCGCCCGAGTGGTTCTGGTTGTTCTTGATCCGCAGCGCCTTGCTGGTTTTCTTCTTCGCCGCGGTCGGCGACGCGGTGGTGGCAGACGGCCCGCCGGCTGCATGGGCCGTGGCTCCCGTCCCCAGCGTGAAGGCCAGCGCGGCGCACAGCGCCGCCAGACCGGGCAGACGGGAGCGCAGGCGGCGCAGGCTTGAAGAATGGTTCATGATGTGCCCTCCATTTTTGCCGGTCCACTATAGGCGGCCGCATCCGCGAGCGCCAGTGGCGGGTGGCGGGCGCCGCTTGTTCCGTGTTTCCTCTCCCTTTTGGTGACGCTCCATGCGCAATGCCCTGATTTCCCTGCAAGAGTCCAAGATCCGCGAAGTGGCCAACGCCGGCATGGGGCGCAGCGACGTGCTGCCGTTCTGGTTCGGCGAGAGCGACGAGGTCACGCCCGCCGCCATCCGCGAGGCGGCAGCGGCTTCGCTGCAGCGCGGCGAGACCTTTTATTCGCACAACCTGGGCCTGCCCGAACTGCGGGAGCACCTCAGCGTCTATATGAGCCGGCTGCACGGCGACGTGGGCGTGGACCGGCTGGCCGTGACCTCCGGCGGCGTCAACGCCCTCATGCTGGCCATGCAGGCGCTGATCGACGCCGGCGACGAAGTCGTCGCCGTCACCCCCGTCTGGCCCAACCTCACGGCCCAGCCGCTGGTGATGGGTGCGCGCCTGCGCTGCGTGGCCCTGCGGCCCCAGGATGGCGGCGCCTGGACGCTCGACCTGGACGAACTGCTGGCCGCCATCGGCCCCTCGACCCGGCTGCTGGTGGTCAACGCCCCCAACAACCCCACCGGCTGGACGCTGTCGGCCGCCGAGCAGCGCGCCATCCTGGACCACTGCCGGCGCACGGGCACCTGGATCCTGGCTGATGAGGTCTATGAGCGGCTCTACTACGAGCCCACCCCGCGGGACTGCGCCCCGAGCTTCCTCGATATCGCCGCGCCCGGGGACCGCCTGGTCGTTGCGCACAGCTTCTCCAAGAGCTTCCTCATGACCGGCTGGCGCCTGGGCTGGCTGGTGATGCCGCCCTCGATGACGCCGCACATGGGCAAACTGGTGGAGTTCAATACCTCCTGCGTCAGCGTGTTCACCCAGCGGGCCGGCATTGCGGCCCTGCAGCACGAGGCCGAGATCACGCCCCGCGTCGTCGCCCACATGCGCGCCTGCCGCGACACCCTGGTGACGCTGCTGCAGGCGCTTCCCGGGGTGGATGTCTCGTCCGCCAAGGGCGGCATGTACGCCTTCTTCCGCCTGGCGGGGCAGGGGGATTCGCTGGAAGTCGCCAAGCGCCTGGTGGCCGAGGCCGGCCTCGGGCTGGCCCCCGGCAACGCCTTCGGCGACGAGGCCCAGGGCTGGCTGCGCTGGTGCTTCGCGTCCCAGGATCCGCAGCGCCTGGTGCTGGGAGTGAACCGGCTCAAAAACTGGCTCGGGCTATAATCGCGGGGTTTTGCATGGTGCAAGACGCACGCCGGTGGCCGTTCCAGCCGCCAGCGCAAGTAAAACCAGGGGCTGCGCCGCACGCACGTGTGGCATCCGCCGGCCCTGCATTCAAAGGAAAAACCAAATGATCGCATCCACCGTCAAGGCCGAAGTCGTCAAGGCCAACGCCCGTGCAGCCAACGACACCGGTAGCCCGGAAGTCCAAGTGGCCCTGCTGACGGCCCGTATCAACGAGCTGACCCCCCACTTCAAGCAACACGCCAAGGACCACCACGGTCGCCGCGGCTTGCTGCGCATGGTGAGCCGCCGCCGCAAGCTGCTGGACTACCTGAAGGCCAAGGACGCTGACCGTTACACGGCGCTGATCGCCAAGCTGGGTCTGCGCAAGTAAGCGCATTCGCATGCCGAAACGCCTGGGTTAGCACGCTAGCTCAGGCGTTTTTTACTTCGGAGTCGCAAAAGCAGAGCGAAGCTGTGTCATTCCAATGGCCCTGTTCCCCACCGGGGAGGCGCCAGGTCCACTGGAATGGCATCGTGTTCTGAATTGCCTCCGGCCCTTGCTGGTTCTGCGGAGTCAGCTATTAAAACCGAAGCAAAAGGAGTCAACATGACCATCTTCAACAAAGTCACGAAGTCCTTCCAATGGGGCGACAAGACCGTCGTCATGGAAACCGGCGAAATCGCCCGCCAGGCCAACGGCGCCGTGCTGGTCGAGATCGACGGCACCGTCATCCTTGCCACCGTGGCGGCCTCCAAGTCGGCCAAGCCCGGCCAGGACTTCTTCCCCCTGACGGTGGACTACATCGAGAAGACCTATGCCGCCGGCAAGATCCCGGGCAGCTTCTTCAAGCGCGAAGCCAAGCCCAGCGAACACGAAACGCTGACCAGCCGCCTGATCGACCGTCCGATCCGCCCGCTGTTTCCCGAAGGCTTCCTGAACGAAGTGCACGTGGTGGTCCACACCGTGTCGCTCAACCCTGAAGTCGATGCCGACATCGCCGCCATGATCGGCGTGAGCGCTGCCCTGGCCATCTCCGGCATCCCGTTCGCCGGCCCCATCGGCGCTGCGCGCGTGGGCTACATCAACGGCGAGTACGTGCTGAACCCCGGCCAGACCGCTCGCAAGAACTCGCAGATGGACCTGGTCGTCGCCGGCACCGAAGCCGCCGTCCTGATGGTCGAATCCGAAGCCCAGCAACTCAGCGAAGAAGTCATGCTGGGTGGCGTGGTGTTCGGCCACGAGCAGGCCAACATCGCCATCAACGCCATCCATGAGCTGGTGCGCGACGCCGGCAAGCCCGTGTGGGACTGGCAAGCGCCCGCCGAAGACGAAGCCTTCGTCGCCAAGGTCAAGGGCCTGGCTGAAGACAAGCTGCGCGCCGTCTACCAGATCCGCAGCAAGCAAGCCCGCACGCAAGCCCTGCGCGAAGCCAACGCCAGCGTGATGGAAGCCCTCAAGGCCAGCGGCGAAGCCTTCGACGCCGGCAAGGTGAGCGATCTGCTGTTCGCCATCGAATCCAAGATCGTCCGCAGCCAGATCCTGGCCGGCGAGCCCCGCATCGACGGCCGCGACACGCGCACCGTGCGCCCCATCGAGATCCGCAACTCCGTGCTGCCCCGCACCCACGGCTCCGCGCTGTTCACGCGCGGCGAAACGCAGGCCCTGGTGGTCTCCACGCTGGGCACCGAGCGCGACGCACAGCGCATCGACGCGCTGGCCGGCGAGTTCGAAGACCGCTTCATGTTCCACTACAACATGCCTCCCTTCGCCACCGGCGAAGTGGGCCGCATGGGCTCCACCAAGCGCCGCGAAATCGGCCACGGCCGCCTGGCCAAGCGCGCACTCGTCGCCGTGCTGCCGACCAAGGAAGAATTCCCCTACACCATCCGCGTGGTGTCGGAAATCACCGAATCGAATGGCTCTTCGTCCATGGCTTCGGTCTGCGGCGGCTGCCTGTCGATGATGGACGCCGGCGTGCCGATGAAGGCCCACGTGGCCGGCATCGCCATGGGTCTGATCAAGGAAGACAACCGCTTCGCCGTGCTGACCGACATCCTGGGTGACGAAGATCACCTGGGCGACATGGACTTCAAGGTGGCCGGCACGACCAACGGCATCACCGCGCTGCAGATGGACATCAAGATCCAGGGCATCACCAAGGAAATCATGCAGGTCGCGCTGGCGCAAGCCAAGGAAGGCCGCATGCACATCCTGGACAAGATGCAGGAAGCGATGCCGCATGGCCGCACCGAGCTGTCCAACTTCGCGCCGCGCCTGATCACGCTGAAGATCAATCCTGAGAAAATCCGTGACGTGATCGGCAAGGGTGGGGCAGTGATTCGTGCCTTGACCGAAGAAACCGGCACCCAGATCGACATCAGCGACGAAGGCGTAGTGACGATTGCATCGGTGGATGCTGCAGCCGGTCAGGAAGCCAAGCGCCGCATCGAAGAGCTGACTGCCATGGTCGAAGTAGGCAAGGTCTATGAAGGCACCGTGCTGAAGCTGCTGGATTTCGGCGCTATCGTGCAAGTCCTGCCAGGCAAGGACGGCTTGCTGCATATCAGCCAGATCGCCAATGAGCGTGTGAACGCCGTGGCTGATTATCTGAAAGAAGGCCAGGTAGTGCGCGTGAAGGTTCTGGAAACCGATGAGCGTGGTCGTCTCAAGCTGTCGATGAAGGCTGTATCGGCAGAAGGCGAAGAGCAAGGACAGGCTGCTGAAGAATAAGGCAGCTAGGTCCGATTCTGCGAAAACGCCCGGCATTCATGTCGGGCGTTTTTTTGTTTGTGAGTCGACAAGAGCAGGGATGAAACGTCAATTATTCATAAAGGCGCAAACCGTCATCGCGCAATAAAAGAGCAGGGCAGGCTTGTCGGAAGTGGTGGGTGCTGCAGGGGCGAGTTCGGTGGCAGCGCTGCGAAAATGCCCGGCGTAGCATGGCAAACTTGTCCATGCGGTTTGACCGGCGCCACCGCGCTAAGCTAGAATGCCGGGTTGACAAAATCATGGGTAGCTATGCGTCGCAAACTGATCGCCGGTAACTGGAAAATGAATGGGGGCTTGAATGCGAATGCCGCATTGCTTGCTGCTCTTCGCGAGGATATCGGCCAGCCGAATTGCGATATCGGACTGTGCGTTCCCGCGCCATATTTCGCGCAATGCCAGCAGTTGCTGAGTGGCAGTCTGATTCGCTGGGGGGCGCAGGATATATCCGTGCATGATGCGGGCGCCTATACCGGTGAAGTGGCTGCTTCCATGTTGCGTGATTTCGATTGCCGTTTCGTGATCGTCGGGCATTCCGAGCGTCGCGCCTATCACGCGGAAGGCGATGAGTTGGTCGGTGAAAAAACCCGGCAAGCCCTGAAATTCGATCTGACTCCCATTGTCTGTGTAGGAGAGACGCTGGCTGAGCGCGAAGCGGGCGAGACGAGCAAGGTGGTATGTCGGCAACTGGATGTAGTGCTGGCTGCTGTTGAAAAAGAAATGTTGCCGGAAATTGTGGTGGCCTATGAGCCGGTATGGGCGATAGGCACGGGAAAGACTGCGACCCCGGAAATGGCGCAGGAAGTGCATGCGATGTTGCGCACTCGAATGAGAGAGCTGTCGGCGCAAGGCGCAGAGCAGGTGCGGATACTTTACGGCGGCAGCATGAAGCCCGACAATGCGGCAGCCTTGCTTGCCATGCCGGATATTGACGGCGGACTTATCGGTGGCGCCTCACTGAAGGCGGACGAGTTTCTTGCCATTATCTGGGCTGCCTGATTATTTAAATTTAAAGCGACACATCCTCAACTGGAATCAATCAAATGAATACCACCATGCACACCCTACTCATTGTCGTTCAAGTTATTGCTGCCTTATCCATCATTGGCCTGGTCCTGCTTCAGCAAGGCAAAGGGGCCGACATGGGGGCTGCATTCGGTTCGGGTGCGTCCGGTAGTTTGTTTGGCGCTTCCGGTTCTTCCAACTTCCTGTCGAAGTCGACAGCGTTCGCCGCCGCGGTGTTCTTTGCGGCGACCATGGGCCTGGCTTTCGTGTCGGGTCAGCCTGCGGCAGGGACGGGTGGCGTCATGGATCGCCTGCCGGAAAGTGCTGTGCCGGGCGTCGTGGATAATTCGGTGCCGGGTGCGAATCAGGCTCCTGCGGGAGATATTGCAGTGCCTGCACCGGCTGGTGCCGATCAGTCGGGACAAATCCCTCAATAGTTGCGGATTATTTCATTCTTTATCTTGAATTAAAGCAAATCTCAATTGAACTGAGGGGTTAAAGCAAGGTAAAATAGCGGACTAAATTGCCGACGTGGTGAAATTGGTAGACACGCTATCTTGAGGGGGTAGTGGCGAAAGCTGTGCGAGTTCGAGTCTCGCCGTCGGCACCAAATGAGCCAGCATAGGATAAGCCTGAGCTGGCTTTTTGTTGAGAGCTTCCTGATTATTTCTAAAACGATCCTTCGGTCGTGTAACCAACGGACTCAACTGTGAATCTCGAAAATTATTTTCCCGTTCTTCTTTTTATGCTGGTCGGCATCGCCGTCGGCGTCATTCCGCAGGTGTTGGGTCGTCTCGTCGGTCCTCATCGGCCGGACGATCAAAAGCTGTCGCCTTACGAGTGCGGCTTTGAAGCGTTCGACGATGCGCGCATGAGGTTCGACGTGCGCTACTACCTGGTGGCGATTCTGTTCATTCTGTTCGATCTCGAAGTGGCCTTCCTGGTGCCATGGGCTGTGGCAATGGGTGATATCGGTTTGCTGGGATTCTGGTCAATGATGATCTTCCTGGCAGTGCTGGTAATCGGCCTGGTATTCGAGTGGAAAAAAGGAGCCCTGGATTGGGATTAAGCTATGGCGATTGAAGGCGTATTGAACGAAGGATTTGTTACCACCACGGCGGACAAGTTGCTCAACTGGACCCGCACGGGTTCGATGTGGCCGATGACGTTCGGTCTGGCCTGCTGCGCTGTTGAAATGATGCATGCCGGCGCTGCGCGCTACGATCTGGACCGTTTCGGCATCATCTTCCGTCCGTCGCCGCGTCAGTCCGACGTGATGATCGTTGCGGGTACGCTGTGCAACAAGATGGCGCCGGCACTGCGCAAGGTGTATGACCAGATGGCTGAGCCGCGCTGGGTGATCTCCATGGGATCCTGCGCAAATGGCGGCGGCTATTATCACTATTCGTATTCGGTGGTGCGTGGTTGCGATCGCATCGTGCCGGTCGATATCTACGTGCCGGGCTGTCCGCCGACGGCCGAAGCGCTGATGTACGGCATCATGCAGTTGCAGAACAAGATCCGCCGTACCAATACGATCGCGCGCTAAGGAAGGGTAAGTGGCAAGAATGACGACGAAACTGGAAACCCTGGAAGCCGCTCTGCGCAATGTGCTGGGCGATCGCCTGGAAGACTTGGTGGTGGCATTCGGAGAAGTGACTGTAGTGGTCAAGCACTCCGCCTATATCGAGTCCATGCTGTTGCTGCGCGACGATCCCAGCCTGAGATTCGAAGAGCTGATCGATCTGTGCGGCGTGGATTATTTGACTTACGGCGACGGCGTTTGGGAAGGCTCCCGCTTTGCGGCGGTGACGCACCTGCTGTCCATCAAGCATAACTGGCGCGTGCGCGTGCGCGTGTTTGCGCAAGACGACGAGTTGCCCCTGGTGCCAA
>JAEWPH010000127.1 GCA_023460715.1 Pseudomonadota bacterium
CGGCCCGCGCGGGGGGCGGGTTCCCCCCGCCCCCACACCGCATCGCTGCTGACGGCGCTGCAGCGCCTGCAGGCCGCCGGCAATTCGATCTTCGTGGTCGAGCACGACGTGGCGACCATGCAGCGCGCCGACTGGCTGGTGGATGTGGGCCCCGAGGCCGGCGAGCGCGGCGGCCGCGTGCTCTACAGCGGCCCCCCTGAAGGCCTGGCCGGCGTGGCCGAGTCACAGACGCGCCGCTACCTGTTCGACGATGGCACGCGCCAGCGCCGCACGCGGCGCACGCCCGATCCGCAGAAGCAGGCGCAAGGGTGGCTGACGCTGCAGGGCGTGCACCGCCACAACCTGCGCGGCGTGGACGTGGCCTTCCCCACCGGCTGCCTGACGGCGGTGACCGGTGTGTCGGGCTCGGGCAAATCGAGCCTGGTGAGCCAGGCGCTGCTGGAGCTGGTCACCGCGCATCTGGGGCAACCGCCTGCGCTGAGCGACAGCGACGACGATCCGGCCGGCGGCCCTCCCGACCCCGCAGCCGAGGGAGACGACCCCGGCGCCGGCGCGCTGCCTGACGAGAACGCCACCACGTCGGGCCGCCTGGGCGGCGCGACGGACCAGGTGCGTCGCCTGGTGCGCGTGGACCAGCAGCCCATCGGCCGCACGCCCCGCTCCAACCTGGCCACCTACACCGGCCTGTTCGATGCCGTGCGCAAGCTCTTCGCCGCCACGCCGGCCGCGCGCAGGAAGCGCTACGACGCGGGCCGCTTCTCGTTCAACGTGGCCAAGGGGCGCTGCCCCACCTGCGAGGGCGAAGGCTTTGTCAGCGTGGAACTGCTCTTTCTGCCCAGCGTGTACGCACCCTGCCCCACCTGCCACGGCGCCCGCTACAACCCCGAGACACTGGCCATCACCTGGAACGGGCTCACGATCGCCGATGTGCTGGGCCTCACGGTGGATGCCGCCTGCGACGCCTTTGCCGCCGAGCCTGCCGTGCTGCGGCCCCTGCACGCGCTGCGCGACATCGGCCTGGGCTACCTGCGGCTGGGCCAACCGGCGACGGAGCTGTCAGGCGGCGAAGCCCAGCGTATCAAGCTCGCCACCGAACTGCAGCGCACCCAGCGTGGCCACACGCTCTATGTACTGGACGAGCCCACCACCGGCCTGCACCCCGCCGACGTGGACCGCCTGCTGCTGCAGCTGGACGCTCTGGTCCGGTCCGGCAACACCGTCGTGGTGGTCGAGCATGACATGCACTTCGTCGCCTCCAGCGACTGGGTGATCGACATCGGCCCCGGCGCGGGCACGCTGGGCGGGCGCATCGTGGCCGCGGGAACGCCACAGCAGGTGGCGGCCTGCGCTGGCTCGCGCACCGCGCCGTATCTGGCGGCCGCTCTGGGTTCAAAGGCCCCCGGTTGAGCGGGTTTCCCGCAGGCGTGGGCGGCTGCAAAGCGCCCCAAGGGACACCCTCCCACCGTCTATCGCCTGACGTTCAGCTGGCATCGGCTCGCCACTCAGGATGCTGGTGCGAGCGACCCGACGACCCCGAAGGCATCTGCGTGAGCCACCCGCGCTGCGTGGTCCGCGCCAAGCCATTTGCGGGCTGCCCCTTGCCTTATCGACCCGCAGAGCGAGGCATCTCGGATGCCCTACTTTTTACCGACTGGCGTTGTACGTTTCTCGGTAGCCCCCCGCGCTGACATCACTCCACCGTCACGCTCTTGGCCAGGTTGCGCGGCTTGTCCACGTCTGTGCCGCGGGCGCAGGCCGTGTGGTAGGCCAGCAGCTGCAGGGGCACCACGTGCAGGATGGGGCTGAGTGCGCCGTAGTGCTCGGGCATGCGGATCACATGCATGCCGTCGGCGCTCTCGATGTTGGTGCGGGCGTCGGCCAGCACGTACAGCACACCGCCGCGGGCGCGCACTTCCTGCATGTTGCTCTTGAGCTTTTCCAGCAGCTCGTCGTTGGGCGCCACCGTCACCACGGGCATGCTGCTGGTCACCAGGGCCAGCGGGCCGTGCTTGAGTTCGCCGGCCGGGTAGGCCTCGGCGTGGATGTAGCTGATTTCCTTGAGCTTGAGCGCGCCTTCCAGGGCGATGGGGTAGTGCACGCCGCGGCCCAGGAACAGGGCGTTCTCCATCTTGGCGAAGTCTTCCGCCCAGCTGATGATCTGCGGCTCCAGCGCCAGCACGCCCTGCAGCGCCACCGGCAAATGGCGCATGGCCTTGAGGTGGCTGGCTTCCTGTTCTTCCGTGAGGCGGCCGCGCGCCTGCGCCAGCGACAGCGTCAGCAGGAACAGGCCGGCCAGCTGGGTGGTGAAGGCCTTGGTGGAGGCCACGCCGATCTCCACGCCGGCACGGGTGATATAGGCCAGCTTGCATTCGCGCACCATGGCACTGGTCGCCACGTTGCAGATGGTCAGCGTGTGCTGCATGCCCAGGCTTTGCGCGTGGCGCAGCGCGGCCAGCGTGTCGGCGGTCTCGCCGGACTGGCTGATCGTCACCACCAGCGCGCGCGGATTGGGCACGCTGGTGCGGTAGCGGTATTCGCTGGCCACTTCCACCTGCGTGGGAATGCCGGCGATGGACTCCAGCCAGTACTTGGCCGCGCAGCCGCTGTAGTAGCTGGTGCCGCAGGCCAGGATGAGGACCGAATCGACCTCCTTGAACACGCGCCAAGCAGAGGCGCCGGGCTCGCCGTACAGCGCCTGGCCGTCGAACAGTTCGGGGGCGATGCCCTGCACGCCTTCCAACGTGTCGCCGATGGCGCGCGGCTGCTCGAAGATTTCCTTCTGCATGTAGTGGCGGTAGGGGCCCAGCTCGGCGGCGCCGCTGTGGGCCAGCACGGTGCGGACGGGGCGCTGGGCCGGGTCCAGCGGCTGGCCGGCCTTGGTGGCGATCCAGTAGCGGCCCAGCTGCAGGTCCACGAGGTCGCCCTCTTCCAGATAGACGATCTGGTCGGTCACGCCGGCCAGGGCCATGGCGTCGCTGGCCAGGAAATGCTCGTTCTGCCCCACACCCAGGATCAGCGGCGAGCCGGCGCGCGCGCCCACCACGCGGTGGGGTTCGTCCTTGTGGATCACGGCGATGGCATAGGCGCCGTGCAGCTGCGCGACGGCGGCTTGCACCGCATGGAACAGGTCGCCTTCGTACAGGCTGTCCACCAGATGGGCGATGACCTCGGTATCGGTCTGGCTGGAGAACACATAGCCGCGGGCCTGGAGCGCGGCGCGCAGTTCCTCATGGTTCTCGATGATGCCGTTGTGCACCAGGGCCACGCGGCCGGCGCGGGTCGGTTCGGGCGTGTCGGGGCCGGTGCCCAGGCTGAAATGCGGATGCGCGTTGTGCACGGCAGGCGCGCCGTGCGTGGCCCAGCGGGTGTGGGCGATGCCGGTGGCGCCTTCCACATGGTCGGTGTGGACCTGCTCCAGCAGTTCCGCCACGCGGGCCGTGCTGCGGGCACGGCGCAGGCCGCCCGTGGGCGAGGTGCCCAGGCTGGCCTCGTGCACGGCCACGCCGCAGGAGTCATAGCCCCGGTACTCCAGCCGCTGCAGGCCTTGCACGAGGATGGGAACGATGTTGCGCGTGGAAACCGCGCCGACGATGCCGCACATGGGAAGGTCCTTCAGGTGAGAAGAGGAAGTGACTGACGGGGAATGGGCGCCATCGTAGGCAGTGCGGCATAAAATTTCAGATCGTTTTTTTCTACAAAATGAACTTATATTTCTTAATACTCGGCATGAGAAATTTAATTTCATTAAACATCAATTCATGGAAAACCTGGAACTTGATGGCACGGATCTGCGCCTTCTCGATCTGCTGCAGACCGACGCCAGCCTCAGCAACCAGACGCTGGCCGCGCTGGCCCACGTGTCGCCGCCCACTTGCCTGCGGCGGGTGAAGCGGTTGCATGACCTGGGTCTGATCGAGCGCCAGGTGGCCATCCTGCGGCCCGACCGGCTGGCCGCACTGCAGGGCCATGGGCTGACGGCTTTCGTCGAGGTGACACTGGACCGGCAAGGCGCGGAACTGCTGGACGCCTTCGAGGCCCGCGCCGTGGCCGAGGCGGCCGTGCAGCAGTGCTGGCGGGTGGCGCCGGGGCCGGACTTCATGCTGGTGGTCCACACGCGGGACATGCCCGGCTACCTGGCGCTCACGCAGCGGCTCTTCACCGGCGATGCCAACGTGCGCAACGTGAAGGCATTCTTCGGGGTGAAACGCGCCAAATTCGATACAAAAGTGCCCATAGCGCCCGTGGAGTAAGCGCATATAGCTATTAATTTAATAGCAATCAAGCCATTTGCGCTCCCGCGGCAGCGCTCCCTGCACCCGGCGGGCTCAGCCGGCCCGGTCGGCCCCGGGTTGCGGCCACCGCAGGCTGACGGTGCACCCCGCCCCCGGCGCCGCGCTGATGGCGATGGACGCTCCGTGCCGCAGGGCGATGGCGCGGGCCGTGGCCAGCCCGACGCCCACGCCGTCGAATTCGCTCTCGCGGTGCACGCGCTGAAAGACGCCGAACAACGCCCCCGCGCGGGCCGGATCGAAGCCCGCGCCGTCGTCCCGCACCTGCCAGTCGACCCAACCGTCCTGCCCCCTGCGGGCCGTGACGGCGATGTGCGCCGGCCCACCCGCGGCCCGGGGCCGGGCGGTGAACTTAAGCGCATTGCCCAGTAGCTCCCCCAACAGCTGGCGCAGCAGCACCGGGTCGGCGTGCAGCGCCAGACCTTGCGTGTCGACCACCCACTCCACCGGCCGGCCCGCCGCCTGCGGCGCCAGCTGCGACTGCGCATCCTGCACCAGGCGCGCCAGGTCCACCGCCTGCGGCTGCAGCGCCGCCCGGCCCACGCGCGAAAGGCCGAGCAGGCCGTCGAGCATCTGCCCCATGCGGCGTGCGGCGTGGTCGATGGTGTCCAGGAAGTGGACGGCTTCCGCACGCGCTTCGGCGGGCAGGCCCTGGCCCTGGGCGCCGTCCTCGACCAGTTCGCGCACCAGCGGGCTGTACGAGGTGATGTGGCGCAGCGGCGCCCGCAGGTCGTGGGAGACGGCACGCAGGAACTCCTCCTGCGCGGCGGACAGATCGGCCAGGGTCTGGTCCCGCTCGGCCAGTAGCGCACGCAGCGCGGCAGCGTCGAGCGCCGCGTACCGGGTCGACCCAGGCTCGGGGCACCCAGCAGAATCCGCGCGCGGTTCGTGTGTCATGCCTTCGGCAGCTTGGCCGGGCGCTGCCAGTTCTCTTTGGTGATCTGCTTGCCGCGCGCCACGCTCAAGGCGCCCGCGGGCGTGTTCTTGGTGATGGTGGAGCCGCCGCCCACCGTGCCGCCCGCGCCGATGGTGACGGGCGCCACCAGCACGCAGTTGCTGCCGATGTGCACGTCCGCCTCGATCACCGTGCGGTGCTTGTTGGCGCCGTCGTAGTTGGCGGTGATGCTGCCGGCGCCATAGTTGACGCGCTCGCCCACGGTGGCGTCGCCCAGGTAGGCCAAGTGGTTGGCCTTGGCGCCGTCGGCCAGCGTGGAGTTCTTCACCTCGACGAAGTTGCCGATGTGCACCTCGCGGCCCAGCTGGGCACCGGGGCGCAGCCGCGCGAACGGGCCGATCAGCGCGCCCTCGCCCACCTGCACGCCGGCCTTCTCGCCGTCGATGTGGGTGTACGGGTGGATCACCGCGCCGGCCGCGATGGTGGCATTGGCGATGCAGCAATGCGCACCGATCTGCACGCCCTCGCCCAGCGCCACGCGGCCGGTGAACACGCAGTTCACATCGATCTCCACGTCCTGCCCACAGACGACCTCGCCGCGCACGCCGGTGCGCGCATCGTCCCGCACGTCGAAGCGCGCCGGGTCGGCCAGACGCACGCCCTGCTCCATCAGCGCGCGCGCCTGGCGCAGCTGGTGCGCCCGCTCCAGCTCGGCCAGCTGCAGCGGGCTGTTCACGCCGGCCACCTGCAGCGCATCGGTGATGCGGTGCGCCACCACGGGCACGGCATCCTGCACGGCCATGGCGACGATGTCGGTCAGGTAGTACTCGCCCTGGGCGTTGTCGTTGGTCAGCCGCGCCAGCCAGCCGGCCAGCAGGCCCGCGGGCACGGCCATGATGCCGCTGTAGATCTCGGTGATGGCGCGCTGTGCCTCGCTGGCGTCCTTGTGCTCGACGATGCCCTGCACCGCGCCGGACCCATCGCGCACGATGCGGCCGTAGCCGGTGGGGTCGGGCAGCGTGACGGTCAGCAGCGCCAGGCGCCCGCCTTCGGAAGCCTGGACCAGCGCGGCCAGCGTGGCCGCCTGGGTCAGCGGCACGTCGCCCGACAGCACCACCACCGTGCCGTCGCCGGCCAGCGCGGGCACGGCCTGCTGCACGGCGTGGCCGGTGCCCAGCTGCGGCTCCTGCCGCACGAAGTTCAGGTCGAATCCGCCCGCAGCGCTTGTCCTGCCTGCGGTAGCCGCTTCCACTTCCATAGCGCCATGGCCGGTGATGACGACCACGTTGCGCGCCTTCAGGTGGGCCGCCTGGTCGATCACATGGTGCAGCAGCGGCCGACCGGCCAGGCGCTGCAAGACCTTGGGGGTGCGGCTTTTCATGCGCGTGCCCTTGCCCGCGGCCATGATGATGATGTCCAGTGCTGCTGTCATAGGTATCGGTGCTCTTCGGTTCTGGTAGCGCGGGCCCTGCGATCCGCCCGCATGCCGCCGATTATCGGGCGCGTCCGCGCCCCCATCCATCCCGCCCGCGGCGGCTACAGCAGCGGCACGGGCCGCGGCAGCGTCTCGTAGTACTCGGCGATGCGGCCCAGCGCCCGCGGGTTCAGGATCTTCAGCCGCCCGCCCGAGATCTCGTGCAGGCCCAGCTGCAGCAGGCGCCGCATGGTCTTGTTGGTGTGCACCAGCGACAGGCCCAGCGCATCGGCGATGTGCTGCTGGTTGATGGGAAACAGCACCGAGCCATCCAGCTCCGTCAGGCCCAGGCGGGCCAGTCGGCGGTGCAGGTGCATCAGCAGCATGGCGACGCGCTCGGTCGCGTTGCGCCGGCCGGTGGTGAGCAGGTTGTCGTCCACCATGCCCTCCTCGCGTGCGGCCAGCCAGGTCACGTCATAGCCCAGGCGCGGACGCGCGTGGAACAGCGTCCACAGCCCATCGGCCGGAAAGACGCAGAAGTTGCAGTCGGTCAGCGCATCCACCCCGTGCATGGCCGTGTCGCCGAACTCCTGCTGCAGGCCGATCAGATCGCCCGGCAGCAGGAAGTTGAGGATCTGGCGCCGCCCGTCGGACAGCGTCTTGTAGCGGAACGCCCAGCCGGCATACAGCGTGTAGAGCTTGCCGTTGGGGCGGTGCTCTGCAATCAGCGTGCCGCCCGCCGGGACCGAGTGCGTGCCGCTGCGCAGGCCGTCGATGAAGGCGAGCTCCTCCGCCCCCACCTTGGTGAACGCAGAGGTGCGGCGCAGGCCGCAGGCCTCGCACTGGCGGGGGCAGACGGGCGAGGCGGCGGGGGTCGCGGGGGCGTTCATAGGAGGCGGATTCTAGGCGCGCCGGCTATGTCTTTTTACATTGTGCAAAGAAGGTCGCGTGCCCACCATGTGCCGCCCATGTCCGTTTCCCTCCCCCTGTACGAAGTGCTGTACGTCAGCACGCTCTCCGTTGACCAACCCCTGACCGTCGTCCACGCCATCGCTGCCCGCGCCCGCATCCATAACCGCGAGCGCGGCATCACCGGCCTGCTGGTGTTCGACGGCGCCCGTTTCTGCCAGCAGCTGGAGGGCCCCGAGGCCGCCGTGCGCACGCTGATGCAGCACATCCGCGAGGACCTGCGCCACATCTACGTCGAGGTGCTGCACGACGCCCCGCTGGCGCAGCGCCGCTTCCAGCAGTTCAGCCTCGGCTTTTGCACCTTGGATGAAGGCACGGCCCTCGACCATCTGGAGACCCTGCGCGGCCGTGCCGCTTTGCAGACCTTCCTGGCCCTGCCGCTGGAGCCGCGCTAGCGGCACTGGCCAAAAAAAGCCGCGGCACCCGGCGGGGCGCGGCGGCTTCTTGCCTGTGCCAGGGCGGCTGGCAGCTCAAGCCCGGCAGGCATCGCCTTCGGCCGACTGGACCTGCCAGGGCTGGTCGGATGCGCGGCCTCCCTCGCGGGCCACGGCGCTGGCGGCGCGCCAGCGGAATTGCAGCACTTCGGAGCCGAGCGGCTCCACCACGGCATGCTGCCCGGGCGCCACCCAGAGCATCTGCCCGGCATGCAGGAAGAGGTCGCCTGCGGCCTGGTCGCGCGCACCGTTCGGGCCGTCGTCCAGGGTGATCCACGCGCGGCCGCTCATCACGCGCAGCGACATCGGCACGCGGGGGCGCAGGCTCTGCGCCGAGCCCGGCACCAGCACGGCGATGTCCTGGGCCGCCGCACGGCCGGGTTGCACAGTCAGAACATTCGAGGTGGTCATGTCATTCTCCAGATAGGCCCCAACGGGCAGCCCGATGGTGCGTCTGCGGGGGCAGAGCGTCCAATGAAAACGGCCCTGCGGATCGATTCAAGAAGCGCATCAATCGCCGCCCACCTATCAATGCGCGGCGCCGCAGGGTGGCGG
>JAEWPH010000128.1 GCA_023460715.1 Pseudomonadota bacterium
GGCCCAGGCGCGCGGGGCCGCAGGCGCGCCGCGCAACGCCACCGCGGCGGGCCGGGCCGCCCCGGGAAGAACGACGACGACAGGGCAGACTCACTGAGGGCAGGACACAGAATATGGCAAGAGAGTACAAAGATGTGGTGGTCGGGCTGGACATCGGCACCGCCAAGGTCATGGCCGTCGTCGCCGAGGTCATGCCGGGCGGCGAGCTGAAGCTGGCCGGGCTGGGCGTGGCGCCGAGCAACGGGCTCAAGCGCGGCGTGGTGGTCAACATCGACGCCACGGTGCAGAGCATCCAGCAGGCGCTGAAAGAGGCCGAGCTGATGGCCGACTGCAAGATCCAGCGCGTATACACCGGCATCACGGGCAGCCACATCCGCGGCCTGAACTCCAGCGGCATGGTGGCCGTCAAGGACAAGGAAGTCACCCCCGCCGATGTGGCGCGCGTGGTCGAGACCGCCAAGGCCATCAACATCTCCAGCGACCAGCGCCTGCTGCTGGTGGAGCCGCAGGAATTCGTGATCGACGGGCAGGATGTGAAGGAGCCCATCGGCATGAGCGGGATCCGCCTGGAGGCCAAGATCCACATCGTGACCGGCGCCCAGAGCGCGGCCGAGAACATCATCAAGTGCGTGCGCCGCTGCGGCCTGGAGGTCGAGCAGCTCATGCTGAACCCGCTGGCCTCCAGCCAGGCCGTGCTGACCGACGACGAGCGCGAGCTGGGCGTGGCCGTGGTGGACATCGGTGCCGGCACGACGGACGTGGCCATCTTCACCGGCGGCGCGATCCGCCACACGGCCGTCATCCCGATCGCCGGCGACCTCATCACGAGCGACATCGCCATGGCGCTGCGCACGCCCACCAAGGACGCCGAGGACATCAAGGTCGAGAGCGGCTATGCCAAGCAGCTGCTGGCCGATGCCGAGGCGCAGGTCGAGGTGCCGGGCCTGGGCGACCGCAGCCCGCGCATGCTGAGCAAGCAGGCGCTGGCCGGCGTGATCGAGCCGCGCGTGGAAGAGATCTTCTCGCTGGTGCAGCAGGTCATCCGCGAGTCGGGCTACGAAGAAGTGCTGTCGTCGGGCATCGTGCTCACCGGCGGCAGCGCCGTCATGCCGGGCATGGTCGAACTGGGCGAGGACATCTTCCTGAAGCCCGTGCGCCGCGGCATTCCCAAGTATTCCAGCGCGTTGTCTGACATGGTGGCCCAGCCCCGCGCTGCTACTGTTATGGGTTTACTCGAGGAAGCTCGGCTGGCGCGTTTGCGTGGTTTCAAGGTGGCGCAGAAAAGCGGTTCGGTGAAGACGGCGTTTGGCCGCTTCAAGGACTTCATCGTGGGGAACTTCTGACATGTTCCCCCATCTGCTCTGGCTGGCCCGCGGCAGCCCTCCTAGACCTTCACGCGGCCGATGGCGAAGCACCGGCCCACCCCCCAACGTTCGAACGATCAACAACAAGACTTCTGTGGTGACTACCACCCATCCCATTCAAGTGAAAGACTAGGAGCACGAACATGACCATCGAAATGATCGAAGCCGAAGAATTCAACCAGGGCACGCAGATCAAGGTGATCGGCGTCGGCGGCGGCGGCGGCAATGCCGTCGAGCACATGATCGCCCGCAGCGTGCAAGGCGTGGAGTTCGTCTGCGCCAACACCGATGCACAGGCCCTCACGCGCAGCACGGCGCACCGCACCATCCAGCTGGGCGGCAGCGGCCTGGGCGCCGGCAGCAAGCCCGACAAGGGCCGTGACGCCGCCGAGGCGGCCGTGGAAGACATCCGCCAGGCCATCGCCGGCTCGCACATGCTGTTCATCACCGCCGGCATGGGCGGCGGCACGGGCACGGGCGCAGCGCCCGTGATCGCCCGCGTGGCCAAGGAGATGGGCATTCTCACCGTGGGCGTGGTCACCAAGCCCTTCGATTGGGAAGGCGGCCGCCGCATGAAGAACGCCGACGACGGCCTGGCCGAGCTGGAAGCCAACGTCGACTCGCTGATCGTGGTGCTGAACGAGAAGCTGCTGGAAGTGCTGGGCGACGACATCACCCAGGACGAAGCCTTCGCCCATGCCAACGACGTGCTGAAGAACGCCGTCGGCGGTATCGCCGAAATCATCAACGAGTACGGCCACGTCAACGTCGACTTCGAAGACGTGCGCACCGTGATGGGCGAGCCCGGCAAGGCCATGATGGGCACGGCCACGGCCGCCGGCCCCGACCGCGCCCGCATCGCCGCCGAGCAGGCCGTGGCCTGCCCGCTGCTGGAAGGCATCGACCTGTCGGGCGCCAAGGGCGTGCTGGTGCTGGTCACCGCCGCCAAGGGCAGCCTCAAGCTGTCCGAGTCGCGCCTGGCCATGAGCACCATCAACGCCTACGCCTCGCCCGACGCGCACGTCATCTATGGCGCCGCCTACGACGACACGCTGGGCGACGAGATCCGCGTGACCGTGGTGGCGACCGGCCTGTCGCGCGCCAACGCACGCCGCCAGCCCATCTCGGTGGTGCAGGGCGGCCTGCGCACCGGCACCGACAACGTGGCGTACCAGATGCCCATGGCCGGTGCCGCCGTGGGCGTGGCCGGCGGCCTGGTCGGCGGCGCGGCCCAGGCGGACTACGGCAGCATGTCGGTCCCCAGCGTGTGGCGCACCAACCGCACCCAGGCGGCGGCCCGCGTGGACGCCCTGTCGTCCGGCGGCATGGACGATCTGGAGATCCCGGCCTTCCTGCGCAAGCAGGCCGACTGATCGCTGCGGAGGCGGTGCCTCTGCGCCGTCCCCGCCCTCCAAGAAGCCGCCAGCGCCGCAAGGCCCTGGCGGTTTTTTTCATGCCCGCGCCGCTCGTGCCCAGGCGGGCCGCCGCGACGATCCAGGCCTTTTGTGACCGAAGTTTCACCTTTGCCTATGGAGGTCATAGCGACAGGGAGGGCGTGCACAGGGAGGGCGCCACTAAAATCAGCGGATGCTCCAGCAACGAACGATCAAGACCTTGACCCGCGCCGTGGGCGTGGGCCTGCACAGCGGCCAGCGCGTCGAGTTGACGCTGCGCCCGGCGCAGCCCGACACGGGCATCGTCTTCCGTCGCGTCGATCTGCCGGAGCCCGTCGACATTCCGGTGGCTGCGGCCTCGATCGTGGACACGCGCATGGCCTCGACGATCGGGGTCGGTGCGGCGAAGGTGCACACGGTGGAGCACCTGATGTCCGCCTGCGCGGGGTTGGGCCTGGACAACCTGTATGTGGACATCACGGCCGAAGAGGTGCCCATACTCGACGGTTCGTCGGCATCCTTTGTCTTCCTGCTGCAGAGTGCGGGCGTGGAACTGCAGAACGCGCCCAAGCGCTTCATCCGCGTCACGCGCCCTGTCGAAGTGCGCGAAGGCACGGGTGCCAACGCCAAGTGGGCCCGTCTGGACCCCTACCATGGCTTCAAGCTGCGCTTCGAGATCGACTTCGCCCACCCGGCGGTCGATTCCACCGGCCAGAGCGTGGAGTTCGACCTCGGCTCGGGCAACTACATCCGCGATATCGCGCGCGCCCGCACCTTTGGCTTCACCAAGGACGTGGAGATGATGCGTGCCAACGGCCTGGCGCTCGGCGGCGGGCTGGACAACGCCATCGTCATGGACGACTACAAGGTGCTCAATGCCGACGGCCTGCGCTACGACGACGAGTTCGTGAAGCACAAGATCCTCGACGCCATCGGCGACCTGTATGTGGTGGGCAAGCCGCTGCTGGCGGCCTACAGCGCCTTCCGATCCGGCCACGGCATGAACAACCTGCTGCTGCGCGAGCTGCTCGCCCAGGAGGATGCCTGGGAGATTGCGACGTTCGACAACGAGCGCCAGGCGCCCACGGGTTTCACGCAGCCGGCGCGCGCCTGGTAGCCGGGCGCAGGTGCCATGCTGATCTTTCGCTGGCTCGTCACCCTGCTGCTGCTCATGGCGGCCGTGTCGTTCGCCTTCTACGTGGGCACCGGCCAGGCGCGGTACAAACGCTTTGGCCTGGTCATCCTGAAGTGGACCCTCATCGCGGCCTTCGTGTTCTTTGCCGTCCTCATCCTGGGGCGCATTGCCTGATGCGGGTCAACCCTCCTATACTCGCGGCTGCTCCGGGGTGCACGTAGGAACCAAGGGTTTCTGGGCGTGCTGAGACGGCGGACCCAACCGCCGGAACCGCGAACTTGATCTGGTTAGTACCAGCGTAAGAAGAGCTGCAGCCGGGATTCCCGCACCTGCAAGCGGATGCCGTCCGGCATCCGCCTGGCCGCCGCGCGCCGCAGACCCTCCGTTCGTGAGGGTCGCAGGCTGCGTAGCGGACGCCTCCGCAAGGAGGCCGGTGCGGCACACCCGCGGCTGATGCGGAGCACATTTCCATCCATCCGAGGAGATTGCCCGCCATGAACGCCCCCGATAAATTCGCCCAGCTGCTCGCGCTCACGCGTGAACCCTTTCCCGCGTCCACCAAGAACTACCTGACAGGCAGCCGCCCCGATGTGCGCGTTCCTGTACGCGACATCGCCCTCACCAACGGCGAGCAGGTCAGCGTGTACGACACGTCCGGCCCCTATACCGACCCCGCGGCCGAGATCGATGTGCGCAAGGGCCTGCCCAGCGTGCGCGGCGCGTGGATCGAGGCGCGCGGCGACACCGAGTGCTACGAAGGCCGCAAGCAGCAGGCGCTGGACGACGGCAGCAAGTCCGAGGACGCTGCCCGCCTGGCCTTGCTGCGCGCCGAGGCCGCAGCGCTGCAGCGCACGCCCGTGCGCGCCCGCAGCGGCGCGAACGTCACGCAGATGCATTACGCCAAGCGGGGCATCGTCACGCCCGAGATGGAATACGTGGCCCTGCGCGAGAACGGCCGGCGTGAATGGATGGCCCAGTACGCCCAGGACGAGGCCCGCGAGCGCCGCCTGGCCGGCAACCCGATGGGCGCCAGCATTCCCAAGATCATCACGCCCGAGTTCGTGCGCGACGAGGTGGCCCGCGGCCGCGCCATCATCCCGGCCAACATCAACCACCCCGAGGTCGAGCCCATGGCCATCGGGCGCAACTTCAAGGTGAAGATCAACGCCAACATCGGCAACTCGGCCGTCACCTCCAGCATCGAGGAAGAGGTCGAGAAGCTCGTCTGGGCGATCCGCTGGGGCGCCGACAACGTGATGGACCTCTCCACGGGCAAGAACATCCACACCACGCGCGACTGGATCATCCGCAACAGCCCCGTGCCCATCGGCACCGTGCCCATCTACCAGGCACTGGAGAAGGTGGGCGGCATCGCCGAGGACCTGACCTGGGAGATCTTCCGCGACACGCTGGTCGAGCAGGCGGAGCAGGGCGTGGACTACTTCACCATCCACGCGGGTGTACGCCTGGCCTACATCCACCTCACGGCGGCGCGGCGCACGGGCATCGTCTCGCGCGGGGGCTCGATCATGGCCAAGTGGTGCATGGCGCACCACCGCGAGAGCTTCCTGTATGAGCACTTCGAAGACATCTGCGACATCATGAAGCAGTACGACGTGTCGTTCAGCCTGGGCGACGGCCTGCGGCCTGGCTGCGCGTCCGATGCCAACGACGAGGCGCAGTTCGCCGAGCTGCGCACTCTGGGCGAGCTGACCCAGGTGGCCTGGAAGCACGACGTGCAGACCATGATCGAAGGCCCCGGCCACGTGCCCATGCACATGATCCAGGCCAACATGACCGAGCAGCTCAAGACCTGCCACGAGGCGCCGTTCTACACCCTGGGCCCGCTGACCATCGACATCGCGCCTGGCTACGACCACATCGCCAGCGCCATCGGAGCGGCCATGATCGGCTGGATGGGCACGGCCATGCTCTGCTACGTCACGCCCAAGGAGCACCTGGGCCTGCCCGACCGCGATGACGTCAAGCAGGGCATCATCGCGTACAAGATCGCGGCCCATGCGGCGGACGTGGCCAAGGGCCACCCTGGTGCGCGTGCGCGGGACGATGCGCTGAGCCAGGCACGGTTCGACTTCCGCTGGCAGGACCAGTTCAACCTGGGGCTCGATCCGGAAACCGCGCAGCAGTACCACGACGAAACCCTGCCCAAGGACTCGGCCAAGGTGGCGCATTTCTGCTCCATGTGCGGTCCCAAGTTCTGCTCGATGAAGATCACGCAGGAAGTGCGCGAGTTCGCGGCGCAGGGCATGCAGGAGAAGGCGGTGGAGTTCCGCGGCACGGGCGGCGAGCTGTACGTGCCCATCCAGCCGGTCGCCTGACACGGCAGCGGCCGCCGCGTGCGTCGAATGCTGGCGCGGCTCGCTGGGGCGCCGCTTGGGTCCCCTAAGAACGTGTTTACGATCTCGCAGGGGTCGCGTTGGAGCGCAATCGGGATGAGTGGATGCCTCGGATGCGCCGCATGGGCTCATGCCCATGCAAGCAGCCGGGGCGTCCAATCGCCCGATTTCGCTTCAACCCTTCGGGCAGTGGCCTTTGCGGGCGGTCTGCGGCGTTGCGGCGCTGGTGGATAGCCGAGCTATCCACGGCGCACCGCGCCTTGCATCCCCTCCCGCAAACACCACTGCGCGGCCCCTGGGAGATCGTCAACACGTTCTAAGAGGC